>CADBNC010000213.1 GCA_902795885.1 Oscillospiraceae bacterium | reverse complement strand
GTTGCCAGACCGCTCTTAGTTTAACACAGGAGGTTTTCTCTGCCATATACTCAAGTCTTTTTTACTAACCCCCAGTTGAACTGGGGGTTTTTTAACGCCTGTTCGGCTCCAAAAAGGCCGGGAGTGATAATAACGTATCATTCCCGGCCGGATGTCGTATCTGTCGCCTTATCTCTCGGAGTCGTCCCGTCCTTGTTTCGGCGTTTTCTCTTCAACCTTTGTTTTCCTCTCCCGGAGCTTGGCGAGAATGGACGCCCGATCCGTTTTCTTCTGCAGGTTCCCGGCGATCTCGTTCACGTTTTTCCCCGTCACGACACTGGGATAGTTCTGCTCAAACTGAACCAGCAACGCGCCGACCTCTTTTTCCCCGTTAGTCGTCTGCTCATAAAGCGCTTCAAAGTGCCCGTCCTCCATCACGTTTTCTATGAACGCCTGCGAGCTTTCCGGCAGCGACTCCCAACCACCGTAGAGATCGGTCACTGCCTTGCGGATCTGCTCCATCGTGATCGACGTCCCGCGCTTTTCGTGCTCGGCGAGGACGCCCAGGATGTCCGACAGATCGCTCTTGTATTCCCGTCCAGAGCGGAGCTTCATCGCGACCAGGTACTCCGCCGCCACTGTGCGGATGGTTACGATATTGGCATAGGTTTTGTAGTACACGGAAAACTGAGACAGCTTTTCTGAATACGAATCGGTGTTTGTGAAATCCGCGTTCAGCCAGCCACTCGGAAGCCCGTACCGATCGCCGACATGGTTGATGGCCTCTTTCATGGCAGACGCAGCTTGAATCAGTGCGTCGATATCCGTAGTCATATTCCGGAAACCATAATTGATAAGCACCGAAGCCCCGCCAATCAGCACCAGCTCGGCGGGCATCTTCTTGCCCGCCTGCTTCCGGTATTCCTTAGCGACCTCTTTCAGATAGAGGTCAATGTTTTCTTTCGTAAATTCAAATTGTTTTTCAGACGACATTTCTTACCTCATTTTCGATGATATTGAACCGTCTGAATTCCGGAATCGCCGTCGCAGAGGCGCGCTGCATGGCAGCATCGCTTTTGGAGGCTGCCGAAACTGCTCGGATACTGGCAGGATAGACCGGCTTTTCCAGCCTGCAGCGGCGAAGGTCGTCATACTCGTCACAGAGAGGGATATCGTTCTCCCTGCTGATATAATCCAGCATGGCGAGCAGATACAGGCTTTCGGGATACCATTTCCGATCATAATAGGTGCGGATCTCGCGGCTTTCCAGCGTATCCATGATGAAATCGATATCGCCCAATTCTTTGACCCTGTGGCAGACCGTGCTTTTGAAGTTTTCAAAGCTGCTGCGTTTGAGGAAGCACGGGGCCAAAAGTTCCTCCATGGAAACATCCAGCGCATGGGCGAGACGGTAGATCGTCTCCGCACTGCACTTTTCCAGCTGCGCCTTTCCGTTGCAGATATCGTTCACCGTGGCATAGGGAACTTCGCTCGTCTTGGCGAGCCGGTAAATACTCATGTTCTTCTGCTTCAATGCGTCCTGTATCGTCATGGTATATCACCTGCCTCGCCATATATTATAACGGTCGACCGGTATAATGTCAACGGCAATTCCAGAATCATTCTGCCCTTACAGGCCGTGATGAAATTAGATCACGGGACCTGTAAGATTTTTTATGCAGCAAGCTCTTCCAGATTGGCCATCAAAGCACCTCCGTTCGCAGCATTTCCATGATTCTCCCACTTTTTGGTGCGTCATACGCATAATCCTGAATTGCCTGGATATTCAGCTGCGGCATGATCTTCCTGTAGTTCAGGAGGATCTCCTTATAGTAGTCATAGGGAAGCTTGCTCTTGTATCTCAGCAATTCAATCAGCATTCTTTCTCCGCCATCTCCTTCATCAGCGCAGTGCTTCTGGTCGGTTTCAGGCCAAGAACCGCCTGAACATCGGATCTTCCAAAAACAGTCTGGAGTCCAAATTCCTCCAGTAATCGACAGACGTGAGAGGCCGTTTTCGCCGTGAACCCCCCTTCAATGTTCGCTTTTTGCGCCTCAATGTTCACTTTTTCATCCAGCTTAAAGGTGCCGCTGATGTGCAATGTCCGGTTATGGAGCGGATGGTTTTCCTCCAGACTGAAGGCCTTGCCCTGGTGCTGTTCTTTGTGATAGAATCAGGTTCGTAAATACGGCAATTGGGAGGATGTTCATGAAAAAAGTGATTTGTCTCGTACTGGTGCTTCTGATTCTTGCTTCAGGAATCGGCACTGCATTTGCGTCAACGGTTTCCACCGCCGGGAACGCAGGTATTTCATTCCGCTTTGCCGCAAAACAGGAGGGCACGGATCTGCTGCTGGGAAACACGGCGTATTATGCCGGTTTCAGTCAGAATGACCTGGATTACAGAATGCATCGGCAGGGTGCTGCCATGGAGGAGTATCTGGCTTATGCAAAAGAACAGGTTCTGGATTTCACAGAAGCGGAAAAGAACCTGATTTCGAGCCACATGGATGTTCTCACAGAACATCTGGAGCAGAACGGCTGTGTTCTGCCTCCGCTCGATGAGATTGTCTTCATCAAAACCACCATGGAGGAGGAAAACGGAGTTCTTGGATATACGCACGGAACCCAAATCTATGTAGCGCAGAAGATACTGGAGCTCGACATGGCGGAGAAAAAGAATGAAGAAAAGCTCCTCACATTCCTCGGCCATGAGCTGTTTCACTGTCTGACACGCTGCAACCCCGACTTCCGCGAAGCGATGTATCAGATCATTCACTTTACTGTGGTGGAAGAGGACTTCCCCCTTCCGCCCAGCGTGTTTGCTTATCATATTTCGAACCCGGATGTGGAACATCACAATGCATACGCCAGCTTCCTGATTGACGGTGAGCCGGTCGACTGTTTTACAGACTTCGTCACGACAAAGCACATTGAAAATCCGGATGAGCATTTCTTTGCCTTCGGCACCACCGCGCTGGTTCCGACAGACGGAAGAGATCTCTATTACACGCCGGAACAGGCATCCAACTTTGACGAGGTATTCGGAACCAATACAAACTATGTGATAGACCCTGAGGAATGCATGGCAGACAACTTCTCCTTTGCGCTTGTATACGGGCTGGATGGACCGGATGGGAAAGGATATCCGAATCCCGAGATCATCGACGGGATTCTTTCCTGCCTGAAAACGGCAGACTAAGGAAGCTTATCACCCGGCCAACGCAGACTGCCGAAAAATTACGAATGCCCGTATTACCAGAAGCAGTAAGCGACAAAAAAGGCAGGGCCTGTGCATTGACAGGCTCTGCCCTTCTTTATGGATTGCCGGATTCCTTATTTCTCCCCTGCGTCCTGTTCCGCCGGGGAAGCAAAAAGCCGCCGCCCGGTCATGGGCAGCGGCTTTCACTTTCAGAGAAAAGCGCAGAGAACTGTCGTTCATGTAAGAAAGGAACACACGCAGGGCATCCGGAAAATCCGTATTCCCGGCACACTCTCAGTCCAGCGGCTTCATCGTCGGGAAGAGCAGGACATCGCGGATGGCAGCGGAATCTGTCAGCAGCATGCAGAGGCGGTCGATCCCGTAGCCGATACCGCCCGTGGGAGGCATACCGATCTCCAGCGCGTTGAGGAAGTCCTCGTCCGTGGTGTTGGCCTCTTCATCGCCCTTGGCAAGCTGCTCTTCCTGCATGCGGAAGCGCTCGCGCTGGTCGATGGGGTCGTTGAGCTCGGAATAGGCGTTGGCCATCTCCCAGCCGTTCAAGAAGAGCTCGAAGCGCTCGACATAGTCCGGGTTTTCAGGCTTGCGCTTGGTAAGGGGCGAGATCTCCACCGGGTGGTCCAGGATGAAGGTCGGCTGGATCAGATGCTCTTCCACGAAGGTCTCAAAGAAGAGATTCAGAATCTCACCGCGGCTGTGGCGCTCTTCGTATTCCACGCCCTTTTCGTCCGCGACGCGGCGGGCCTCTTCCAGGGTGTGGATTTCAGAGAAGTCAACGCCGGAATACTGCTTTACCGCGTCGATCATGGTCAGTCTCGCAAAGGGCTTGCCCCAGTCCATCTCGATCCCGTTGTAGACCACGGTGGTGGTGCCGAGAACCTCCTGCGCCACATGGCGGTACAGGTTCTCCGTCAGGTCCATCATGCCGTGGTAATCCGTATAGGCCTGGTAGAGCTCCATCAGGGTAAACTCGGGGTTGTGGCGGGTATCCATGCCCTCGTTGCGGAAGACACGGCCGATCTCATAGACCTTCTCAAGGCCGCCGACAATCAGGCGCTTGAGGTAAAGCTCGAGGGAAATACGCAGCTTGAGATCCTGATCCAGGGCGTTGAAGTGGGTCAGGAAGGGCCGGGCAGCCGCGCCGCCGGCATTCTGCACCAGCATGGGGGTCTCGACCTCGAGGAAGCCCAGGGAATCCAGATAGCGGCGGATGCTGCTGATAATCTGGGAGCGGCGGATGAAGGTCATGCGCACGTCCTCGTTCATGATCAGGTCCACATAGCGCTGGCGGTAGCGGAGGTCGGTGTTGGTCATGCCATGATATTTCTCGGGCAGCGGGCGCAGCGACTTGCTGAGCAGCTTCACATGCTCGACATGGACCGTGATCTCCCCCGTCTGGGTACGGAAAACATAGCCTGTCACGCCGATGATATCCCCGATATCATACTTGCGGAAATCGGCAAATTCGTCCGCCGTCACGGCATCCTTGCGGATATAGAGCTGGATCTTGCCGTCGCGGTCCTGGATGTGGCAGAAGATGGCCTTGCCCATGCCGCGCTTGGACATGATGCGCCCGGCGACGGAAACGGTCTGATTTTCAAATGCCTCGAAGTTGTCAAGGATTTCCCTTGAATGCCGGTCCGCGTCAAAACGCATGACCTGGAAGGGGTCTCTGCCCGCTTCCTGCAGGGCGGTCAGCTTGTCCCGGCGAATCTGAAGGAGCTCGGATAGGTCTTCTTTGGATTCCGCGGCGGCATTCTGCTCCGCGTTCTGGTTCACGGCATTCTTCTCACTCATCTGGCTGCCTCCGATCAGACATTCTCAACGGAGAGAATCTCAATATGGATTTCACCCGACGGGACGGCAATGGTCAGCGTCTCGCCGGCACGATGACCCACAAGGCCTCTGCCAACAGGCGAGTCGTCAGAAATGCGGCCTTCACGGGGATTGGCTTCCTGGGAACCGACGATCTCATATTCGTCTTCCACGTCATCGTCAAGGTCGTGCACCTTCACTTTGCTTCCAAGGGTGATGGCATCCTTGGGAAGATTGTGGTCGGTTTCAACGATTTCCGCATGCTCAATCAGATCCTTGAACTCGGCAATGCGGGAATAGAGCTTGCCCTGCTCGGTCTTGGCCTCGTCATACTCGCTGTTTTCGGAAAGGTCGCCAAAGCTGCGCGCTTCCTTGATCTGCTCGGAAATCTCCTTCTCGCGGACGGTTTCCATGTAATTCAGTTCCTTCTTCAGCTCCTCGAGACGCTCCTGACTCATTTTGTAACGATTGGAATTCTGTGGTGCCATGTTGTTCTTCTCTCCCTGTTGCTTGATGTGCCCCTGCGGGGCGGTGGTTTGCCGGCAGCCAACAGCCGCCGGCAGTTTATATAATTGATAACAATACGATGATGAAAGCAATGCGATGATATGGGGTTGCGGGCGGATCTGCCTCAGCTCAGGAAGCGCAGCGCCTCCATCAGCTGGGTATCGTCCGACACACTGGCTGTGCCTTCTTCGCCGCCGGTTGTGCCCTCAGTGGTACCCGTGGCCTCGGCATTGCGGTTAAAGACAATCATATCCGGAATCACGCCTCCCGCCGCGGAGATATCCGTCCCCCCTGCCGAGAGCAGGCTGTGGGTGGAAAGCCGCAGCGCGCTTCCGTCATGCAGGACGATGGTCTCCTGGGTACGGGTGTTGCCGGTGGTTGGCTCGCCGATCAGCGTTGCCCAGTGGTAATCCTTCAGAACCTGAGCAAAGAGCTCGGCCTCGCGGAAGCTGCCGGCATTGATGAGCACGACCATGGGAAGCTCCAGGCTCATGCTGTCGGATTCCGTCACGCGCTCGGTGCCGTCCTTGGTGATATCCGAGAAGAGCCTGCCCGCCGGCAGAAGATAATCCAGGAAAACCGCAGCCTCGGTGGTGAGGCCGCCGGGGTTGTTGCGAAGGTCAATGACCAGAGCCACAGCCCCCTGGGAAAGCAGGTATTCCACCGCGTCCACACAGGCCTGGCCGCTGCCGGCATCGAAGTTATGGACCTGGACATAGCCTGCGCCCGTCTTCTCCAGACGATAGGTGATGGCTTCTGTGTTGGTGGCGGTGCAGTCGACCTCGAGAGGCTCGGACATGCCCACGACCGTGAGGGTGAAAATCCCGCTCATCTTCGAGCGGATCAGGGTGCGGACTTCGTCGGTGGACATCTCAGAAACCGGTTCTCCGTCCACAGCCGTGATCAGCATTCCGGTTACAACGGCGGCCCTGTCCGCGGGGGAATCGGGATAGACCGTGACAACCTGAAAGGCGCCGCTGGCGTCCTTTACGAGGCTCATGCCGATATCCGAATATTCGTTTGACGAGGAGAGCTGATAGGTCTTGTAATCGTCATCCGTCATGAAGCTGCTCCACGCATCGCCAAGGCCGGATACCATTGCCGTGGCGGCGGAATAGCCCAGACTCTTTCGGTCCACAGGCTCGATGAACTTTTCATCGAGGATATCCTTGATCTCGATATACCGCATGGCCTCGTCATAGTCGTCCTGCCCGCCGACTGCCCGGATAATCTGGGAACGAGTCAGAACCCGGGTACCGATCACCGCGCCTGCAAGCAGCACAAGGACCAGCCACAGGCTGATCCCAATGCGGAAAAAACGGGAAAGGAAGAGGCCGATGCCTCTTGTCCATCTGCTGAAAACTCTGTTCATCGCCTTGCCTCAGCAGTTGTAGTAGGACAGGCCGGAGAAGAAGCCGGCAGGGTCAACACGCGAGCCGTTGACGAAGACCTCGAAGTGGCAGTGCGTGCCGGTCGCGCGACCCGTCGCGCCGAGATAGCCGATCGTCTGCCCCTGGGAAACTGAGCTGCTCTGTCCGACAGCAAGTCCGGACATGTGGGCATAGAGCGTCTGATATCCGTTTCCGTGGTCGATGATGATGTAGTTGCCGTAGCCGTCGGAATAGGTGGCTGTGATCACCGTGCCGCCGTCCGCTGCAATAATGGCCCCGCCGTCATTCCCATAGCCGTCGATATCGATGCCGCTGTGATAGCGGGTCTCTCCCGTGAAGGGGTCAGAACGGTTGCCGAAGCGGCTTGTCACACGGGTGCTGCAGGGCACAGGCCAGATGAGGCTTCCCGTGCCGGAGGCGGCGCCCGGGTTCAGACCCACATAGGAGGAAGCCGAGCTGCCGTCATCCCCGCCGCCTGTCTGGGCCTGCTGGGC
>CADBNC010000212.1 GCA_902795885.1 Oscillospiraceae bacterium | reverse complement strand
GTGGAGACAAAATGCGGGGAAAGCCTGAAGGCGTTCCTGAAGAAATACAACATGCCGCCGGTATGGCATGTGGGCGAGTGTGTTGACAATACCCGCTCCACCGGGATTCTGGTCGGCGCGGCAAGCCTGCTTGGAAAGGCGCTGCATGAGATGCCGTACGCACAGTCCAGCCCCGAATGGGCGAATGAAAAAGGCGTTGGCGCGGCGCTGGCCTTCCGTCTGCTGGGTCTGAATTCCTACCACTGCGTGGAGCCGCAGACCTTCGGGTCAGAGAATGTAACCCGCTTCCTGAAGGAAGAGACCGGAAAAATGGGTCTGGGCGTCATGGTGGTAAACACCGATCCGAAAGAGCTGGGCGAGCGGATTGTCCACGATCTGGAGGAGAAGAGAAAAGCTCTTGGCTGGGATTGACCGGCAGAGGCCTGGCAGAGAACTGCAGCTGCAGGGATTCCGGCTTTGAAACTGGCGGGCATGACAGATGCTGAGACGGGCATTCTCACCTGCCCGGGAAGAAAACAGATCCTGAAAAACAGCCCCGCCGTCTTCGGACGGCGGGGTGTGTCGTATCATGTCCGGAGAGCAAGACAAACTGCACAAAAATTCGTGTGAAAAAACTGCCAATTCTTGCAAAAAGAGTAAGATCCCGTTAAAATAGGAAAAAGGGAAATCATACCCTGCAAAGAATCAACATTTTGGACAAAAGATACTTGTCAAACACAATAAGAAGGTATATAATCGCCTTGATAAAATTATAACGAAAGTTTGTATAGACAAATCTTTTTTTCGCATATTTTGTGCGATTCTTTTCGGCCCGCCTGTTTTTTGCGCAGGGCATCGGATTTGTCAATGCTTTCCATATAGACAGAAGGATATCAACATGTGTCTTGCAGTGCCGTTCAGGCTGATTGAAATAAACGGAAAAGACGCCACGGGGGAAGCCCTGGGGATGCGCCGTTCGATCCGGGTGGATTTTATCCCCGATCCGAAGCCAGGGGATTATGTGATGGTGCATGCGGGGTTTGCGATTGAGCGCCTCGCGGAAGAGCAGGCACTTGAAGATCTGGAATCCTGGGAGGAGCTGGCCGATGTCCTCGGATGAACGCAGCCGCGGGCTGCTGGAGGCAATCCGTGCCCTGCCCCTTGGCGAGACCAGAATCATGGAGGTCTGCGGGACCCACACGATGGCGATTGCCGAGGCGGGCATCCGCTCGCTCCTGCCGCCGCAGGTACAGCTGCTTTCCGGGCCGGGATGCCCGGTCTGTGTAACGCCTCCGGAGGAGATTGACGCGGTGCTGGAGCTCTCCGGGGAGAAGGACGTGATCCTCACCAGCTACGGTGACATGCTGCGTGTTCCGGGAAGCCGGAGGGGGGACAGTCTCCTGCGCAGAAGAGCGCTCGGCGCGGATGTGCGGGTGGTGTATTCCCCGATGGATGCTCTCCGTATCGCGGAGGAGGAGCCGTCGAAGCAGGTTGTTTTTCTCGGGATTGGTTTTGAGACCACCGCGCCCGGTACGGCTGCCGCGGTGCTTGCGGCGAAGGAAAAGGGCCTTCGGAACTTTACGGTTCTGTCCCTCCTCAAGTCTGTGGAGCCGGCGCTTCGCGCTTTGATGGCGGATCCGGATTTTGCGGTGCAGGGCTTCCTGTGCCCCGGCCATGTGGCGACGATTATCGGAGAAGAGGGCTTTCGCTTCCTGCCGGAGGAATACGGCATGCCCGGGGTGATCGGCGGCTTTGAACCGGAGGAGATTCTTCTGGCGGTGTATCTCCTGCTCAGGCAGATATCACAGCACGAGGCGAAGATTGAGAACGCCTACCGGCGGGCTGTTCGCCCGGAAGGGAACCCGCTGGCGAGAAAAATGCTCTCTTCGAGCTTCACCCTCGCGGACGCGGGATGGCGAGGCCTCGGGATGATTCTGCGGAGCGGCTTTGTGCCCTGCGGGGAATTTGCGGATTTTGACGCGGCCAGACGTTTTCAGATTCACGCGGGAGAGCCTGTGCCGCAGAACGGCTGCCGCTGCGGCGATGTGATTACGGGGAAGCTTCCCTCGGCGCAGTGCCCGCTTTTCGGCAGGGTCTGCACACCGGAGGATCCGGTCGGCCCCTGCATGGTGTCCTCTGAGGGGGCCTGTGCGGCTGCCTACAAGTATCAGGCGTGAAGCGCCGGAGAGACGGACGGCATTCTGGATATGGACGAGATTATTACACTGGACTACGGCAGCGGCGGGAAGAAAACCGCACGGCTGATTGAAGAAATGATTCTCCCGGATTTTGACAATCCGGCCCTGCGCCTGCTGGGCGATGGCGCGGTGCTCCCGGGGGAAGCGGAGCTGGCCTTTTCCACGGACAGCTTTGTTGTCGCCCCGCTGTTTTTCCCGGGCGGCGATATCGGAAAGCTCGCCGTATGCGGGACGGTCAACGACCTTGCGATGTGCGGGGCGGAGCCCAGATACCTCAGCTGCTCGCTGATTCTGGAGGAAGGCCTTCCTCTGGAGACTCTTCGGCAGGTGCTTGCCTCCATGAAAAAGGCCGCACATGACGCCGGTGTGCAGATTGTGACGGGCGATACCAAGGTCGTGGAAAAGGGAAGAGGCGACGGTCTCTATCTGAATACTGCCGGCATTGGCTTTATCCGTCACAGGCTGGAAGGGCTGGAAGCCGTACGGCCGGGGGATGCGGTGCTGGTTTCCGGAACGGTGGGCGATCACGGCACGGCCGTGATGCTTGCCCGTACCGGTATGATGGAGGGGGATATCCGCTCCGACTGCTGTGCCCTGAACAGGCTCGCGGAAGCGATGCTGTCATCCGGTGCCGCAGTCCGCATCCTGCGTGATCCGACCAGAGGCGGCGTGGCGACAACGCTTAATGAATTTACCGAGGGACGGGGTTTCGGCATCGAGCTTTCGGAGAGGGAGATCCCTGTACGGCAGGAGGTTCGTGCCGCCTGCGAGATGCTCGGGCTCGACCCGCTCTACTGCGCCAACGAGGGAAAGCTTCTCGCTGTCTGTGCGCAAGAGGATGCCGAAAAGCTTCTTGCCTGCATGCGTGCCCTCCCGGAAGGGGAGAACGCGGCGCTGATCGGGCACGTGACGGACGATGCCCCGGGGCGGGTGACGCTGCGCACAGGGCTTGGTGGAAGAAGAATCCTGCAGAAGCTTGCAGGGGCGCAGCTGCCGCGTATCTGCTGAAGGGCAGCAAACAGAACCGGAGAAAACAGGCGCAGGCCTGTTCTCATATGACCTCAGGCATAATTAAAGGAAGAACAAACAAATCAGAGAGGTGATGAAGTTGCAGGAGTACAAGCGCATCGACATCGGCAAAGATGACATCCTGCCCCTCGCAGAGAGGATGAGGAAGGAAGGCAGATTCCTGGTCATGATTCACGGGATGATCAACAAGGACGGTCAGCCCGATGTGTCCTGGGATTATGCTGTCGACCCCGTGGTGGAGAGCTACCACGTGGTGGGCGAGACCTGCTTCCCCTCCATCGGCGACATCTATGCCGAGGCGGCAACCTGGCCGGAGAGAGAGCTGAACGAATTGTTTGGCTTTCAGTTTGAAGGCCTGGACACTTCCAAGCGGCTCTTCCTGCCGGAAGACATGCTCGAAACACAGGGCAGGGGGCAGATCATGGTGACGCCCCTGAAGGAGCTGGTTGAGAAGAATCTCGGGGAGGTGAAAGCATGAGCTATATTATTC
>CADBNC010000211.1 GCA_902795885.1 Oscillospiraceae bacterium | reverse complement strand
TATGCGCGGCCGCACGCTGGATGACAGCTTTATCATCCTCGACGAGGCGCAGAACACCTCGCGGGAGCAGATGAAGATGTTCCTGACACGCATCGGCTTTGGCTCGAAGGTTGTCATCACCGGCGACATCACCCAGATTGACCTTCCCGAAGACAAGGTCAGCGGGCTGAAGGTGGCGATGAAGGTGCTGCAGGATATCGATGATATCGCCATCTGCACACTCACGGGGGCGGATGTGGTCCGGCACAGGCTGGTGCAGAAGATTATTGAGGCCTACGAGGTCTATGAAAAGAAAAACCCGGCGGAGGAGCCGGTCCACAGGGAAAACGGAAGGGATTCCTCCCGCAGGAAAACGGAAGGGAACGCCGCTGCCGGCACCCGGAACGGCAGAATGAGAAGAACAGCCTCGCCCGGCAGGAATACGCCGCCGCGGAGAGGCAGATAAGAGGAGCAGCAGATGAAGCCTTCGGAAAAAACGCATGAAATTGCGGTCAGCCGGGAGAAGACCGGACTTGGCCACCCCAATGCGGCAGGCCTGATCAGACAGGCCGCCTGCCGTGCCCTGGAGGCAGAGGGCATCACAGAGCCCTGCCTGATCAGCGTACTGCTTACGGATGCGGAGGGCATCCGGGAGGTGAACCGGAACTTCCGGGAAATCGACCGGGAGACAGACGTGCTCTCCTTCCCGCTCAACGAGCTTGTGCCGGGGGCATTTTGCGCGGAGGACTGCGAGCGCGACCCCGAAACCGGCGAGCTGATGCTGGGGGACATGATGATCTCCCTTCCGGCCTGCGAAAGGCAGGGAGAGGAGCTTGGACACGGCTTTAACCGGGAGATTCAGTATCTGACCGTGCATTCGGTGCTCCATCTGCTTGGCTATGACCATCTGGATGAAGGCGAACAGAAGCGGCAGATGCGCGCGCGGGAAAAGGCCATCATGGGCGATGCCTGAGGGGCCGGAAGGAGAGAGCATGGAGAAACAGGAGAACATGAAGAACAGAGTGAAGGAAGGTCCCGTGCAGGAGAGCACCACGCGCTCGGCGATGATCACCATCTGCGGCAGGCCGAATGTGGGGAAATCGACTCTTACAAACGCCCTCGTGGGTGAGAAGGTGGCGATTGTTTCCCCCAAGCCCCAGACCACCCGCAACCGGATTACCGCCATCGTCAGCCACGGGCAGACCCAGTTTGTGCTGCTGGATACGCCGGGCTTTCACAGACCGCGCACCAGACTCGGCGACTATATGGTGAACGTGGTGCGGGAGAGCGTGGCGGATGTGGACGCGGTTCTGCTGCTTGTGGAACCGATCCCCTCCATCGGCCCGCAGGAGGAGGCCCTGATCCAGCGGATTGAGGAACAGGAGCTTCCCTCCGTGCTGGTGATCAACAAGATCGACACGATCGAGCGGGAGAAGCTGCTGGAGGTCATGGCTGTCTATCATGAGCGGCATGACTTTGAGGCGATCGTGCCCGTCTCTGCGAGAACCGGAGAAGGCCTGCAGGATCTTCTGCAGGAGATGGAGGCCTTTTCCGAAGAGGGACCGCATTTCTTCCCGGATGACATGATCACCGACCAGCCGGAGAGGCAGATCTGTGCCGAGCTGATCCGGGAAAAGCTGCTGCGCTGTCTGGAGAAGGAGATCCCCCACGGTACGGCGGTCGAGATCACGAAATTCTCGGAGCGGGAGAGCGGCATCACCGATATCGAGGCAACGATCTTCTGCGAGAAGGAAAGCCACAAGGGCATTATCATCGGCAAAAAGGGCGCTATGCTGAAAAAGGTAGGCGAGCTTGCGCGCGCGGATATCGAGGATTTCCTCGGGACAAAGGTGAACCTGCAGACCTGGGTGAAGGTGAAGGAGAGCTGGCGGGATTCCCTGGCGCAGCTGCGTAATTTCGGCTACACGGAATAAAGCGCATGTTCCGGACACTCAATGCGCTGATCCTGCGGGAGGTGCGCTATCGCGAGGCCGACCGCATCCTCACCGTTCTGACAGAACAGGGGGGCAAACAGACCGTGACAGCCCACGGCGCCCTGAGCCGGCGCAGCAAAATGGCGGCGGCCACCCAGCAGCTGACCTATGCGGAGCTGACGGTGTTCGAGAAAAACAACCGCCTCAGCGTGCGGGAAGGCTCTGTCAAAGAGGCCTTTGCCGGCCTGCGGAAGGATATCCGGAAGCTGGCGCTGGGGAGCTATTTTGCCGAATGCCTTGAGACCTTTGCGGCCGAGGACCAGCCGGAGCCTGAGCTTCTGCAGCTGGGGCTCAACTGCCTCTATGCCCTGAGCGAGGATCTCTGCCCTGAGGAAAAAATCAAGCTTGCCTTTGAGCTCCGTCTTGCGGCGGCGACAGGCTATGCCCCCGAGACCGACCAGTGCCCCGTATGCGGCAGAACGGATATCGTGGAGCCTGTTTTCCTCGCGGATGAGGGGAGGGTCGTCTGCCGGGCCTGCCGTCAGGCGAGGAGGGCATTCCCCCTGGAGGGCGGGATGCTTCTGGCGATGCGCCAGGTGCTGCAGGCGCCGCCCAAAAAGATCCTGCGTTTCCAGCTGAGCCCGGAGGAGATCAGAGCCCTGGGCGTGCTGGCGGAGCAGTGGCTGCTGCGATGCGCGGGGAAAAGCATCCCGACCCTGCAGTACTACAGAGAGCTGTAAAGGCGCACTTCTGAAATCACCGTAAACACGACCCTGACAGAAAAGGGAGGAACACGATGGAAAAGTCCTATATCACGCTGGAACTGCCTGCCGTGCTGGAGATGCTTGCCGCCCAGGCGCAGTCAGAGCTCGGAAAGGAAGAGGCCGCAGCGCTGCTCCCGTCGCCGCACCCGGAGGAGGTACGCCGGCGGGTGCAGGAGACCACCGACGCCGTGCGCCTGATGACACTGCTCGGCAGCCCCTCCTTCAGCGGGGCAAAGGATATCCGGCCGGCACTGGAACGGGCGAGACTCGGCGGCGTGCTGAACACACGCGAGCTTCTCAACATCGCGGGGCTGGCGCGCTGCGCAAGGCTCTGCAAGGCCTACATCGCCGATGACCGGAAGGAGAAGACCAGCATCGACCCGCTTTTCCATGCCCTGCGGGCAAACAAGTTCCTGGAAGAACGGATCTACACCTCGATCCCCGGAGAGGACGAGATTGCCGACAGCGCTTCGCCAGACCTGGCGGATATCCGCAGAAAGATGCGGGCGGCTTCCGCCCGGGCGAGGGACGCACTGAACAAAATTCTCTCCTCCCCGTCCTACGCCAAGGCGCTGCAGGAGCCCATCATCACCATGCGCTCGGACCGCTATGTCCTGCCGGTGCGGGCAGATCACAAGAATGCCGTTCCCGGCCTGGTGCACGATGTTTCGGCCTCGGGGATGACGCTCTTCATCGAGCCGATGGCGGCCGTCAAGGCAAACAACGAGCTTCG
>CADBNC010000210.1 GCA_902795885.1 Oscillospiraceae bacterium | reverse complement strand
TCTTCATGAAGATTCTCCAGATAATCCTCTCCCAGCCGCAGCGAAACATTTTTTTCCGCAAGCTCAGTACCCGTCTCTCCAAGCTGTTCAAGGCTGCGTCGGTCGCAGGCGGTCACACGGCAGCCCGCTTCCGCAAGGAGACGGATCAGCGGAAGATTCGAGACGCCGATGCCGATCACCGCAATCGACTTTTCCCGAATGGATTCAATATAATCTGAAAGCGTCATGGCATGCTTCTGTCCCTTTTTGCAATAATGAGCCGGCCTGTAAGCCGGGTTCTGTCGAGAACGATCATCTATCTTGGCTGGCCGTTACCGGCCAGCTCCAGCCACCTCCCAGGACGGCCGGGCCAGCCTTATGTCCTTCCACGGTGTTGCTCCGGATAGAGTTTACAGCGTCCACATGTCTCCATGCGACGGGTGGGCTCTTACCCCACCTTTCCACCATCCCCTGAAGATCAGGGAGTCTATTTCTGTTGCACTTGTCCGAGGGTCGCCCCTGGCGGGTGTTACCCGTTATCCTTGCCCTGTGGAGCCCGGACTTTCCTCAGATGCAGGCCTTTCGCCCTGCACCCGCGATCGTTTGGCCGACTCATTATCGGTAATGTGAGCTGAAAGCCGGCGGCAGATGCCCCGATTTCAACGTGTGGTATTATAATTCAAGAGAAGGGGAAAGTCAATGACCGCCGGCGAGGGGCTTTTTGCTTATATTTTTTCCTGCAGGGATTGATTTTTCCGCCATTTTTTTATATTATGGACATATCTCTTGACACTATAATTAGGGGAGGAATACATATGGGTCTCATTTATGCAGGTGCCGGCGCCGCTACTGGTGTTCTTGCCGACCAGTGGAAAGAATACTTTTATTGCGAGGCACTTCCCAATACAGTTCTTGCATCGAAGGGGAAACGCCGTACTTCCGGCAGAAGCAGCAATCACGGGGATGAGAATATCATTTCCAGCGGCTCGGTGATCGCCGTTGCCGACGGGCAGTGCATGCTGATCGTGGAGCAGGGGAAGATCGTTGATGTCTGCGCCGAGCCGGGTGAATACCGCTATGACGCCTCTTCCGAGCCTTCTGTATTCGCAGGGGATCTCGGCAGCAGTATTGCCGAGGTATTCAAGCAGATCGGCAAGCGCTTCACATTCGGCGGCCTTGCGCCGAAGGACCAGCGAGTTTATTATTTCAACACCAAGGAGATTACCGGCAACAAGTACGGCACGCCCTCGCCGGTTCCCTTCCGCGTGGTGGATAAGAATGTCGGCCTGGATATCGATATTGCCATCCGCTGCTTCGGGGAATACAGCTTCCGGCTGGTCAATCCTCTTCTGTTCTATACCAACGTCTGCGGGAACGTCTCGCAGGACTATACCGTGGATCAGCTGATCGGCCAGATGCGCTCCGAGCTGCTGACTGCCCTGCAGCCGGCCTTCTCACGCATCTCGGATATCGGCGTGCGTTATTCCGCTCTCCCCGGGCATACCACAGAGCTTGCGGACGCGCTGCGCAGCGAGCTTTCCGAAAAATGGGGAGAAGTGCGCGGGATGGAGATTGTCTCCATCGGCGTCTCCAGCGTGAAGGCGAGCGAAGAAGATGAGCAGCTCATCAAGGAGCTGCAGAGAAATGCCGCGTTCAAGAACCCGGGCATGGCTGCCGCCCATCTCGTAGGCGCGCAGGCAGCTGCCATGCAGGCGGCCGCATCCAATGAAGGTGCCGGTGCCGCGATGGGCTTTGTGGGCATGAACATGGCACAGCAGGCGGGCGGCATCAACGCGGCGGATCTTTTCCAGATGAACGCGGCCCAGAGCGCGGCGGCCCAGCCGGCAGCGAAGGCCGATGAATGGAAATGCCCCTCCTGCGGGACGCTTGCTACCGGCAAGTTCTGCCCCGAGTGCGGCACGAAAAAGCCCGAGCCCGCGAAGGTCGCCGGCTGGACATGCACGGCCTGCGGAACCGTGAACAAAGGCAAGTTCTGCACGGAATGCGGTGCGAAGAAGCCCGAGGGGGCTCCGCTCTACCGCTGCGACAAGTGCGGCTGGGAGCCGGAGGATCCGGCCAACCCGCCCAAGTTCTGCCCGGAGTGCGGTGATCCCTTTGGGGCAGAAGACATTGTCTGATCGCAGAACCCGCTCTGGTTTCTCCTTTCTGCGGAGCGTTCTGCTCGTTGCCGTCTTCTTAACAGTTTTTTTGAGCGGATGCGGAGAGGCTGCTGATACAAGCGGCCTCTCCGGGACATATCAGCTTCTCTACGCTGATTCCCAGATGCAGAGATGGACGCTGGACACCGGGCTTGCGCTTCCCATTCTGATCCGCCTGGATGCAGACGGAAGCGGCGCCATCCAGTCCGGCGAGGATCAGGGCCGGATCCGCTGGGGCGTCCAGAACGGCAGCCTGGAGATCCGTGCGGATGATCTGCTCATGAAGGGCGGCCTGGAAGCGAATGGCTTCTTTGTCCGCTTTTCCGACAATTCCCCGGCGCTCCATTTTGAGAGGTCAAATGGGACTTTTCCGGAAGCCGAGGCCGAAACTGCCGCAGCTGACAGCCTTCCGGGTGAATGGTACGGATGGTGGCGCATTCAGAATTCCACCGGCGTCATGCCCGATACCTGGTATGACTGCTGTGCGGCGATGCAGGTTACCGGCAAGGATGAGCTGCTCGTAGTCCTCTGGGATGAAAACGGCAGCAGGTCTGAGCCGCTTTCCGAAGTCAGAATGCAGCTGCAGGAAGACGGCCGGCTTCTTTCTCTTGGCGGCTATTTCCTTTATGATACCGTTGAATACGGGCAGTGGAGCCTGCCCGCAGATTCTTCCGTCTTTTATCTGGAGAACATCCTCCATGAGGGGGATGGCGAGAGCTTCCAGTACACGGTGTATATGAAGCCATGGGGGACGGTCTGGTCGGACAGCCCGGCAGATCAGCTTCCCTTCTATTATGAGGACTGGTATCTGCAGAATCGCCGGGCTGAGATGCCGGAGCGTATCCCCTGGGAGAAGATTGAAGCAAAAAGAGCCGGTACGGCTGTTCCCTGAATGTGACAGGAGGCGTTTTATGCCATCACAGATTACCAATTATCAATGTCCGGCCTGCACCGGTCCGCTTCACTATGACGGCAAGACCGGCAGGCTCCTTTGCGATTACTGCGGCAGCAGCTTTTCGGTGGAAGAGATCGAAAAGATCTATCATGAAAAGCTGGAGCAGGCTGCGGAAGCCGGCGCCGGGGAGAGCGTGCAGCAGGAAGCGCCTTTCGCTGAAGCGGAAGCGGATTCCTCGCAGACCTGGGACGGCGAGAAGGAAGGCATGAAGCTCTATCACTGCCCGTCCTGCGGCGCAGAGCTTCTGATGGACCGCACAACAGCGGCTTCCAGCTGCCCCTACTGTGCCAATCCCTCGGTCATTCCGGCCCAGTTTGAGGGGCTTCTCCGGCCGGACTATATCCTGCCGTTTAAGATCACAAAGGAAGAGGCCGTAGCTGCCCTGTCAAAGTATTACAAGGGCAAACCGCTTCTGCCCGGCAGCTTTTCCGACAAAAACCATATTGAGGAAATCCGCGGCGTGTATGTGCCTTTCTGGCTTTTTGACGGGACTGTATCCGCCGATGCCAGGTATCAGGCTACACGCGTGTTCTCCGCACGCCACGGGGACGAGATGGTCACGACGACGGAGTATTTTGACGTGCGCCGCAGAGGCTCTGTTTCCTTCAAGCGGATCCCGGCGGACGGCTCACGCAAGATGCCAGATGATCTGATGGACTCGATCGAGCCTTTTGACTACGAATCCATGAAGCCCTTCTCAACCGCGTATATGCCGGGTTACATTGCCGATATCTATGACGTGGACGACAGAGAGACCTTCGAGCGGGCCAGCACGCGTGGAAACCAGACCGCGGAGCAGATCTTTGATTCCAGCGTCAGCGGCTATTCCAGCTTCACCCCGGTGCAGAAGGAATTCCATATGAAACGGGAGCGGACCGCATACGCGCTGCTGCCGGTCTGGCTGCTCTGCACGCAATGGAACGGTGAGCGGTTTATCTTTGCCATGAACGGCCAGACAGGGAAGTTCACAGGCGATCTTCCTGTTTCCATGAAGAAGTATCTGGCGTATTTTGCCGGAATTGCAGCACCGCTGGCAGCTCTTCTGGCCGTGTTTTTCTTCCTGTAGGGAGGCGGGTCTGCGATGAAAAGAACTGCAATATCTGTTGGTCTTTTACTCTGCATTCTTCTGCTCTGCGTTTCCATCGTCTCCTTTGCCGAGGAAAGCAGGGGACTGCCGTATTATGTTTCGGACGTGGCAGGGCTTCTTTCCGAAGAGGAGCGCAGCGCGCTGGAGGAGAGCGCAAAGCGGGCTTCTGATGCCTGGTCCTGCGGCATCTATGTCGTCACGCTGGATGATTACAGACGATATGCAGAGGGCTCAGAGTCTTCGTTTCTCCGGTTTTCCGAGTCCTTTTACCATCAGTATAACATGGGCATCGGATCCGGGCATGACGGCATTCTTCTGATTATGAGCATGGACGATTCCGATTACAGCCTCATCGCCTATGGCGACCGGGCAAATTATTCCTTCACTGACTACGGCAAGAATGCCCTGGAAAAAGAATTCCTGCCATACCTCAGCCGCGGGCAGTGGTATAATGCCTTTTCCGCCTATATCTCGGGATGCGATTCGATGCTGAAGCGTGCGGCGGAAGGAGCTCCGGTTGATGTCCCTGCGGCGACACAGGCAGGGTCCTCCTCCCAGTCCGGGCCGAGTGGAATCCATCTGCTGATCACGCTGCTCTTCCCGGCAGGGATTTCCTTTTCCGTCTGCCAGGGCATGAAGCGCAGCATGAAGCAGGTTCGTCAGAAACGCACGGCGGAGGAATATATTCTTCCCGGCGGCGTTCATATGACTGTTCAGCAGGATACCTTCCTCAACCGTACGGTGGTGCGTACGCCCATCCCAAGGGTTGAGAAGACTTCCGGCCCCTCCGGCCACGGCGGGACCAGTGTCCGGCCAAGCGGCTTTTCCGGCCACAGCGGGAAATTCTGACCGCATTGTTCCGGCAGAAAGATGGTGTGTATTGATAGACGCGTTAAAACAGATTTGGGCAGGCTTTGATTTTTCCTGGCTCCTCAGTATCCTCATGGCTGCGCTTCCCTCACTTTTCTGCATAACCTTCCATGAAACCGCGCACGGGATGGCAGCGCTGATGCTGGGGGATGAGACCGCCCGGCGCCAGGGAAGGCTGAGCCTCAACCCGGTGAAGCACCTGGACGTGATGGGGCTTGTCATGCTGCTTGTTTTCCACTTTGGCTGGGCAAAGCCGGTTCCGGTGAACCCGCTGGCCTTCAAAAAGCCGAAGCTTGGCATGGCGATCACGGCCTTTGCGGGTCCTTTCTGCAATTTCATCATCACCGTCGTTTTTCTGTTCTTCTATGGTCTTTTTTTTAAAAGCCTGATCGGCTCCTTTCCGGGCACGCTCCTTCTGGAGCTGATGGAGATGACAGCCGTAATCAGTCTCGGCCTCTGCATCTTCAATCTCATTCCTCTGCCGCCGCTTGACGGCTCCAAGATTTTTGCCATTCTGCTTCCGAACCGGCTTTATTACAGGCTCATGCGGTATGAGCGCTATGGCATGATTCTTCTCCTTGTCCTTGTCTGGACAGGGATCCTCGGACGGCCTTTCGGCCGCCTTGTGAATACGGTCTTTAACAGCCTGATGGCGATTGCCCGCTTTTCATCGGGCCTTGTATAGATGATTGATCCTGACAGATCTTTTCTGTGTAAGCGAATATGACGAGTGTTTCAAATCCCAGTTTTCACCTTGACGCAATCATAAAGGACAAGGACGGGATGCAGGACTTTGACGGTCCTCTCAGCCTGATCCTGATGCTTTTGAAAAAAAACAAAATAGAAATCCGTGATCTCTCCATCTCGGTCATTCTGGATCAGTATCTTGCCTTCCTGCAGAAAATGCAGGAGATGGACCTTGAGATCGCAAGCGAATTTGTCCAGATGGCATCCCAGCTCATTTACATGAAAACAGGGATGCTGCTGAAGTCCGAAGAAGAAGTCAGCGAGCTGGAGCTTCTGATGCAGTCACTGGAGCTGATGGAGGCCAGAAACCAGTTCCAATCGCTGAAGTCCATTCTGCCTGCGATCCGGGAAGCCTCCGAAAAAGGGTTCCTGTATTTTCCAAAGGACCCGGAGGCGCGCCCCGTGCCGTCCGCGGCCGAGCTTTATCGGAATCACCCGGCAGACCTGCTGGAGGCCTTTCTGCGGATGTGGCAGAAGGAGGCGGCAGGGGAGAGCCCTTTTCACGAGCGGTTTTATTCAGCTTTGCCCCGCCGGATTGTCTACAGCACGCGGGACAAGGGCATGGAAGTGATGGAAGTGCTGAAGCGTTCCCCGGCGAGGCTCGCCGACCTGTATGAACGCTGCCGTTCGGAATCGGAATATGTTGCGACTTTTCTTGCGATTCTGGAGCTCTGCTCTGTGGGGAGCATCCGTATGCACGCGGAAGATGATGCCATTGTCCTGAGCCTCGGAGAAAAAACGCAGGATACAAATCTCGTACTTGGGAGTATAGAATCCATCCATGAATGAATTACAAAGCAAACTGGAAGCCGTACTATTTGCCTCGGGTGACAGTGTTCCCATCTCCCGGCTGTCGCTCTCTTTTTCTGTTCCGGAAGATGAGATTGTCTCATCCGCCAGAGAGCTTGCCGCGTCCTACGAGCAGGAGCAGCGGGGTATCCGCCTTCTGTTTCTGGATGACAAGCTGCAGCTCTGTTCGAGCCCGGACTTTGCCGGCGATATTCTGCGTACACTCGGCCAGCGCAAGCCGCCCACGCTGTCACAGGCAGCGCTGGAGACCCTCGCCGTGGTTGCCTATTTTCAGCCGGTGACAAGGGCGGTGATTGAAAAATACCGCGGTGTGGACAGCAGCTATTCTGTCTCGCAGCTGGAAGACCGCGGCCTGATCGAGGCCTGCGGCACGCTGGAGGTACCCGGCCGGCCAACGCTGTTTCGAACGACGGATGCTTTCCTCCGTGTGATGAACATTGCCAGCCTGGAGGAGCTTCCTCCGCTGCCGGAGGCACAGGGCAACGAGCGTGAGCAGGCCCTGCGGGAGAGCATCGCGAAACTGCGAAGCAGCGAAGAGAAAGACAGCCGGCTGCAGCAGTCCATGTTCTCAGGCGATGAGGCAGCAGATCCGGAAAGAGAAGAAAGGAGTGAGGCACAGTGATAGGGTGGATTATCCTGGGGATCATTGTACTGATTGTTGTGCTCATTCTTATGATCCCGGTCGGGGCTGATATACGCTATGAAGATGAGGTAATCCGTATCTCTGCAAAAGCCGCCGGGATTCGCTTTCAGATTCTTCCCAGGAAGAAGCGCAGTGAGAAGCCCGCTGCGGAGAAGGAGAAAAAACCGGAGGAGAAAAAAGAAAAGGAAAAACCGGAATCCGGGCAGAAGGAAAAGAAAAAGCTTTCGATTCCCTTCAACACAGAGGAAATCTTCGAGCTGATCAACGCGCTGCTCCGCTGCTTCGGGCGTTTTAACAGGAAGTTCCGCGTCGAGCGCTTTGTGCTGCACTGGATTGCCCCTTCCTGGAACGATCCCTATTTGAGCGCAAGGATCTTTTCCGTCGTCAATGCCGCCATGTCACAGCTCTCGCCCATCTGCACGGAGCGCTTCCGCTGCAGGGACAGCAGTGTGTGGACGGATATCGATTTTACCCGCGAATACATGTTTCTGGAGTTTGGCCTGACCTTTACCATCCGCATCGGGAAGATTATCGGCACTGGCATCGAGATGGCCTTCGCCGTGCTGAAAATCTATCTGCGCAGCAAGCGCAGGGTTAAGCGGGAGACAAAGGAAGAGCAGCAGGCTCTGGAGCAATGGTACAGGGAGCATCCTGAAGACAGACCGGCTGCGGAGGAGAGATCCGCTGCGGAAAACGAACCGGCTGTGGAGGAATCCGCTGGTGACCTTGCGTCATAAACGGGCGAAGTTAGTGTATTAATGGAACAATCGCATCAATATCATTCTATGTATGCTGAAAGGAACAGGAATCATGGAAAACAATAACCCAATTGGAAATCTTATGCAGGCAACCATGGACAATGTCCGGAACATGCTGAAGGTTGACACCGTCGTCGGTGATCCGATCTATACACCGGATGGCATCACGCTGATTCCAATCTCCAAGATAAGCGTTGGCTTCGGCGGCGGCGGAGTGGAATTCACCGGGAAAAAGCTCGGCGGGGACAGGCCCTATGGCGGCGGCAACGCCACCGGCGTCAAGATCGAGCCGATCGGGTTTCTTGTTATCAAGGACGGGGTTATCCGGATGATCAATGTAACGCCTCCTGCCAACAACACCATTGACAGGCTGATTGATCTTGTGCCGCAGGTTATGGACCGGGTTGACCAGTTTGTTGAGAAGCAGAAGAATGCTACCTGATGGCTGAACGGCTGCAAAAAAGAATTGCCGCATCGGGGCTGATGTCCCGCCGTGCCGCCGAGGAGGCAATCCGGGAAGGCCGGGTTGCGGTCAACGGGATAACGGCAGGCCTGGGAGACCGGGCAGAGGACACAGACCTCGTCACGCTGGATGGAACACCGCTCCCGGATGCAGAGGAGAAACAGTATATTCTCCTCTATAAACCGCGGGGCTATGTATGCAGCATGTGCGATGAGCGGGGCCGCAGGTCGGTCAGAGAGCTGCTTCCCGAATCCTTCGGGCGAGTTTATCCGGTCGGAAGACTGGATATCATGTCGGAAGGGCTTCTGCTCATGACAAACGACGGGGATTTTGCCCGCTTTATGATGCATCCGTCCAATGCCATAAGGAAAACATACCGGACCACCGTCAGGGGAGAAGCTCTTGAAGAGGGCATCGCAAAGCTCCGTCAGCCGCTGGAGATAGACGGTGCTTTCGTTCAGGCCGATCAGGTACGGCTACTCAAAAAGAGCGATGACCGGGCCGTGCTGGATATTGTGATCCATGAAGGGAAAAACCGTCAGATCCGCCGCATGTGTGAAGCGGCAGGGCTTCGCGTGCTGAGGCTTGTGCGCGTGAGGGAAGGCAGTTTTGTTCTGGACGGGCTCACCAGCGGAAAATATCGGGTATTATCACAGAAGGAAGTGCAGGCAGCACGCGGTGCTGACAGAGAATGATTTGGGATGTAATTGTGATCGGCGGAGGCCCTGCCGGCCTGATGGCTGCGTATTCAGCCCGGGAAGCCGGCGCGCAGGTGCTTCTGCTGGAAAAGAACAGGGTACTCGGCAGGAAGCTCAGAATCACGGGAAAAGGCCGCTGCAATGTGACAAACAACAGCACGCCCCGTGAAGTGATGGATCAGGTAAACGGGGAAAAACGCTTTCTCTATCGGGCGCTGAATGCCTTCTCACCGGCAGATGTGATCGCGTTTTTTGAAGAGCACGGTCTCCCGCTGAAAACAGAGCGGGGAAGACGGGTTTTCCCGGTTTCGGACCGGGCTGCGGACGTGGCGGAGCTTATGAAGAAGCTTTGCCTGAACAGCGGCGTCACCATCCGGCAGGGGACCGCAACTGCGATCAAAGCGGACAACCGGCGCGTGACCGGTGTCCTGACCGCGGAAAAGACCTTTTCCTGCCGCAGCTGCATTGTCTGCACAGGGGGGCTTTCCTATCCGCTTACAGGCTCAACCGGGGACGGATATGTTTTTGCCGAAAAGGCAGGGCATACTGTTTCCGAACGCAGACCGTCCCTCGTTCCGCTGAAAAGCGATGATCCCTGCTGCGCAGAGCTGCAGGGGCTTTCGCTGCGCAACGTGGAGCTGTCCCTGTATGAGGATGAGCAGATCGTCTATAAACAGTTTGGTGAGATGCTTTTCACCCACGATGGCATTTCCGGCCCGCTGGTGCTCTCGGCTTCGGCCAGGCTTTCCAGGTCGGACACCGTAAAACGCAGCGTCCGGATTGACCTGAAGCCGGCTCTGGACGAGCAGGTGCTGGACGCCCGTATTCTGAGGGATTTCAAAAAATATGCCAACCGGCATATCCAGAATGCCATGTTCGATCTGCTTCCGCACAGTCTGATTCCCGTTGTGCTGGAAAAGGCCGGCATTGACCCGGAGCTGCCTGTCAACACGCTGCGGCGTGACCAGAGAAGATCACTTCTGCAGATTTTAAAGGCATTCCCCCTGTCCATAAGCGGAACAGGATCCATGGACGAGGCGATCGTGACCTCCGGCGGCGTAAGGGTGCAGGAGATTGATGCGAAAACCATGCAGTCAAAGCTGGTCAGCGGGCTGTTTTTTGCCGGGGAAGTGCTGGATCTGGACGCTTTCACCGGCGGCTACAACCTTCAGATTGCCTGGTCTACGGGCCGCCTTGCTGGCCTCTCAGCCGGGGAATTCGCAGCAGAGCAGCAGTCTGACAGTACTTTTTCATGAGACAGATCAGGAACCATCAGGAGACAGAAACAAATATGAAGAAAACGATTTCCATTGCCATAGACGGGCCTTCGGGTGCCGGGAAGAGCAGCCTTGCTAAAAGATGCGCCGCCGTCTTTGGCCTGCAGTATGTGGATACCGGTGCAATCTATCGAACGGTTGCGCTGGCCGCAATCCGCGCAGGCTTCCGGTCGGCTGATCCCGAAGAGGTCTCTGCCTTTCTCCGGACAATAGAGGTCAGCATCCAATACGATTCCGAAGGCATGCAGCATATGTTTCTCGGAGATGAGGACGTCACCGGCCAGATACGCTCGCCGGAGGTTTCCGTACGGGCATCCGATCTTTCCAGCTTTCCTGTCGTCCGGGAATATCTGATGGATATGCAGAGAGATCTGGCAAAGAGCCACTCCGTGATTATGGACGGCCGGGATATCGGTACTGTTGTTCTCCCCAACGCAGATCTGAAGATCTTTCTGACAGCTTCTGTGGAGGAGAGGGCAAAGAGGAGAATGCTGGAGCTGCAGGCGAAGGGCGAAACAGTCTCTTTTGACGAAGTGGTAAAAAGCATTTCCTACCGGGACCGCCAGGACAGCGAGCGGGCAGCGGCTCCCCTGAAAAAAGCCGACGATGCCATCGAGCTGGACACAAGCTCCCTGAACTTCGACGAGAGTTTTGCGGCACTGAGTCAGCTGATTCTGGACAGATTTTATGTTGAGAATGGAGAAGGCTGAAAAGATGGAGCTGTTTATTGCCAAAACGGCCGGGTTCTGCTTCGGGGTCAGGCGATCTGTGGATATGGCGATGCACTTATGCGAAACCGGCCCCTGTGTCAGCCTCGGGATGCTGATCCACAACGAGGATGTTGTCCGGTGGCTGGGGGAGAAGGGCATGCGTACGGTAGAGGATGTCCGGCAGATCCATTCAGGTGACCGTGTCCTGATCCGTGCCCACGGCGCTTTGTCAGAGGACCTCGCAAAGCTTGCCGCCATGGATACGGAAATCCATGATGCGACCTGCCCTCGCGTACGGCATATCCACGATATCGTGAAGAAAGCATCGGAAGAAGGACGCCCCGTTATCATCATCGGGATGAAAAACCACCCGGAGGTGGAGGCAATCCGGAGCCGCTGTGCCGAAGGAATCATTCTGGAAAATGCCAGAGAAACCGAAGAATGGCTCAGCGCCCATCCCGAAGCGGCAGAAAAGAAGATTTGCGTTGTGGCACAAACGACACAGACACAAAAAAATTATCAGGAATGCGCTGATTTGATAAAAAAAATATGTACAAATGCAGAAATTTCTGATACAATATGTTTTGCAACGTCTACACGCCAGAAGGAAGCATGGGATTTATCTCTGAAATGTGATGCCATGATCGTCATCGGCGGTAAACACAGTGCAAATAGCCTTCATCTTGCAGAGATCTGCATGCAGAACTGCGATAATGTTCAGTTCGTTGAATGCGCGTCCGATCTGGATTTATCCAGATTTGACAGGGTCTCAAGAGTGGGGTTGACTGCCGGTGCTTCGACACCTGCATGGATCATTAAGGAGGTAGTAAACAAAATGAGTGATGAATTCAAAGCGACTGAAAATCTCGAGGAAACACCTGTAGCAGAAGAAGCTGAGGTGAAAGCCGAAGCGCCAGCGGCTGAAGCACCTGCTGAGACCGAAGAAAAGGAACTCAGCTTTGACGAGATGCTCGAAGAGACGCTGAAGACAATATATAACGGGGAGAAGGTCACCGGCACGGTCGTTTCCATTACCGGAACTGAGGTCAGCGTTGATCTTGGTGCAAAGTATTCCGGCTTTATTCCCACGTCTGAATTTACCGATTCCGGCGTAAAGGTCGAGGATGCTGTTCATGTCGGTGATGAGATTGAAGCCATTGTTGTCCGCGTCAATGACATTGAAGGCACCGCAATGCTCTCCAAGCGCCGTCTCGATGCCGCAAAGGCCTGGACGGAAGTGGAAGAAGCAGTCGACAGCAATGCTGTTATGGAAGGCTATGTCACGGAAGAGAACAAGGGCGGCGTCGTTGTTAACGTAAACGGCGTGCGTGTATTTGTTCCTGCAAGCCAGACCGATCTGCCGAGAGAGGCTGAGCTCTCCCAGCTTCTGCACAAGAACGTTCGCCTGCGCATCACGGAAGTCAACCGCGGCAGAAAGCGCGTTGTTGGTTCCATCCGTCGTGTCGCCCAGGCTGAGCGCCGCGAGAAGATCGAAGCTCTCTGGAATGAGATGGAAATCGGCAAGCATTATCACGGCGTTGTGAAATCCCTCACCAGCTATGGCGCCTTTGTTGATATCGGCGGTGTGGACGGCATGGTTCATGTTTCCGAGCTCAGCTGGGGCAGAATTCATCAGCCCTCCGAAGTTGTTTCCGTGGGAGACGAGGTAGACGTTTATGTGATCAACTTCGATCGTGAGAAGCGCAAGATTTCTCTCGGTTACAAGGATCCCAATGCCAACCCCTGGGTTATGTTTATGGATCGCTTCAATGTTGGCGACACCGCAGAAGTGAAGATTGTCAAGCTGATGAGCTTTGGTGCCTTTGCTGAGGTTCTTCCCGGTGTTGACGGCCTTATTCACATCAGCCAGATTGCTGACCACAGAATCGAGAAGCCGGAAGATGTTCTTCGCGTTGGCGATGTTGTCCAGGCCAAGATCACGGCAATCGATGAAGAGAAGCACAAGATCTCCCTTTCCATCCGCGCGCTGCTGAACGAGGCGAGAGTCGCTCCCGCAGAGCCTGAAGAGCCTGCTGAGGACGACGGCGAGGACGCCCTGGTCTTTGAAGTTTCCGAAAAGGGCAACATCAGCGGTGATGCTGCTGCCTTCCAGGAGTAATTCCTGATCCCGGTTTCTTACTGAAACCCAGAATCAAATTATAAAATCAGCAGGATGCCATTTCCGGCATCCTGCTGTTGCTTTTATTCCGGTATTTCCTTATTCTTCCGGTACTTCGGTTTGCGGAACACTGGTGTCTTCTGAGCTTACATACTGGGAGAAGATATAGCCGTTCTGATCCTGTACCTTGACATGTGTCCATTCACCCGTGACACCCAGGACCTGTACCTGCTGCCCGTTATTGAGGGTGTTGATCACATGCCCTTCCAGAGATGGCGCACTTCTGAAGCGCACATCCGTGCCCTTCACATACGCATAGACAATCGCCTGAGTCTGGTTAACCTGTCCGGTTGTGCCGTCATCGATTTCATCGGGAACTTCATGCAGATAGAAGAAAATCAGTTCGTTGGCATCTTCTGAAAGAGTAAGATACTGTTCTTCGTCCAGAATGATTTCACGGCTGGTATTCGGACGGATGGTAATTTCGGTTACACGCTGCTTTTTTTCTTCTTTTTCCTCGGTTCCATCCGATCCTACGCTGAGATTATCAGCCGTTGCGGAAAGGGGCTGTGCTTCCTCTTCCGTCTCTTTGGAAGACTGCGCAATCAGAACAGTGCCTTCGTCGGCTACGGTTATCTCAACAGGGATGGAATTGTTGTTCAGAACATTGTAAACCCCATAGGGGATTCGAAACTCAATCGAGCCTGTCAGGCGGGATCTGGCGCCATATTTGCCTGGCTTATCCCAGGAGAGAACCAGGTAGTTTACCGGGGCTTTTGTCCGGTCTGTAGGCGATGTGGTCTCTTTTGGAATCAGCACCGCAGCAGCTATAAACAGGAAGACAAAGACGGCCAGAACGGTCCAGGGGCTGACAGCCCATATTTTTTTGGCAGCCCGGCGAAGCTGCTTGTCGGAATACCGTAATTTCTTCGGTTGTTTTTCCTTCGTCTCTTCTTTACGGGAGGCTTCCTCGTCTGTGTTTTCTTCCGGTATTTCCCTGTTATCCGACAGCTCCCGGCAGCAGACGCAGAAAGCCTGGAACGCCGCATAGGGCCAGCGCAGTGCAGGTTCCGTCTCCGGAAGCTCAATCTGGAAAAAGCCGGCCAGTTTTCCGGCTTCAGCAGCATCTGACGCCTCAAGAGAAGGGAATACGCTGGAAAAGAACTTTTCCGCGGGAATAAAGCGCAGGGGAGAAGCATCCCCGTCTTCAACCCCAGCCTCTTCATACATGCTTTTCAGGAGAGCAAGCGAGTGCTGGTCTGCAAGAACAGCAGCATCCCCAAGAATGCCGGTCAGGCTCTTCACCACATCCACAGCCCGGTCGCGGTCCTTCAGAAAGTCAATTTCCGTAAGCGCTTCTGTCTGGACAGTGTTATTTTGAACCCGCAGAAGGCTGCACTGATAGCTTTTGCTTTCTTCATTCTCCAGGTTCTCCAGAATGTGGAGAATGCTGTAGTCCTCAAGTTCCATGATTTCACGCGCATGTGTAAGCTGTATGAGTTTCATTCATTCTCCTCCTTTCCACCGGGATACGGCGAACAGTCAGTCAGATTCAT
>CADBNC010000209.1 GCA_902795885.1 Oscillospiraceae bacterium | reverse complement strand
TCCCGGCCTGGTGCACGATGTTTCGGCCTCGGGGATGACGCTCTTCATCGAGCCGATGGCGGCCGTCAAGGCAAACAACGAGCTTCGGGAGCTTGCCGCGAAGGAGAAGCTGGAGATTGAAAAAATCCTGGGCGAGCTCTCGGCTGCCTGCGCCGAGCACGCGGACGAATTCGGCGAGGACTGCCTGCTGCTGGTGAGGCTGGACCTGATCTTTGCCAAGGCAAAGCTCGCATACAAAATGGAGGCAACGGCGGCTGAAGTTTCCGAAAGGGGGCTGACCCTGCGCAGGGCGCGCCATCCCCTTCTGGACAGGGAGAAGGCAGTCCCCATTGACCTGAGCCTCGGCGGAGAGTTCGACACCCTCGTCATCACGGGTCCGAACACCGGCGGCAAGACGGTGGCGCTGAAGACCATTGGGCTGCTGAGCGCGATGAACCAGTGCGGCCTGCATATCCCGGCCGCAGACGGCAGCAGCCTGCCGGTTTTCTCCCACATTCTGGCGGATATCGGCGATGAGCAGAGCATCGAACAGAATCTTTCCACCTTCTCAGCGCATATGACAAACATTGTCGGGATCCTGCGTGAATGCGGTGAGAATTCTCTGGTTCTCTTTGACGAGCTCGGAGCCGGAACCGACCCGACTGAGGGCGCGGCCCTTGCCATCGCGATTATCGAGGCGGTCCGCCGGCGCGGCGCAATCATAGCTGCCACCACCCACTATGCTGAGCTGAAGGTCTATGCCACGAATGAGCCCGGGGTTCAGAACGCCTCCTGCGAATTCGACGTCGAGACCCTGCGGCCGACCTACCGCCTGCTGGTGGGTATCCCCGGCAAATCCAACGCCTTTGCGATATCGAGACGTCTGGGCCTGGATGAAGAGATCATCCGGGACGCCTCCGAGCGCATCGGGACCGAGACGCAGGATTTCCAGGCCACCATCGACAAGCTTGAACAGACCCGTGCAGGGCTGGAGAAAGAGCGTGACGAGGTGCTGCGCCTGAAGAAAAAGGCCGAGGAGGACGAGAAAAAGGCCGCCATGATCCGGGCGGAGCTCAGCGTGCGCCTCGACAAGGCTGAGATCAAGGCCAAACGCGATGCGCAGCGCATTCTGGAGGAGGCCAGGGAGACAGCCGACAGCGTCTTTGCCGAGCTGGATGAGATGCGATGCAAAAACAACGAGGAGCAGGAGGCAGACGCGATCAACCGGGCCAGAACCGAGCTTCGCCGCCGCCTGAACGAAAAGGAGGAAAGCTTCCGCACCCAGGAGAAGCTGCCCAATGCCGAGGACGAGAAAAAGTCCTCACGCGCTCTCCGTCCGGGTGACACCGTGCTGATCCGGGCCATGGGCGTGAAGGCGGAGGTGCTGTCTGTTGCAAAGGACGGCAGCGTCGCGCTGAAGGCGGGCATCATGAACGTCACCGCAAAGGAGGACGAGCTGCTTCTCGTGGAAGACGGAGGCGGGCAGAAGAAAAAAGAGACCGGGAACGTGAGCTCCTCCACGCGGATCATGCACATTGCGCCGGAAATCGACCTGCGCGGCATGGAGTCGCTGGAAGCGGTTCTCGCCGCCGAGCGCTATATCGACAGCGCGGTCATGGCAAAGCAGAAAACCGTCACCATCATCCACGGAAAGGGAACCGGAGCCCTGCGGGAGGCAATCCAGCAGATGCTGAAGCGGAACAAGCTGGTCAAATCCTACCGTCTCGGACGATATGGCGAGGGTGAAACCGGCGTCACCGTGGTCGAACTGAAATAAATTCCCCGGGCCGCCGCAGTGCAAAATAGGCAAAATAACGAATCCGGGAAAAAAGATTGACGTATGCACAGAAATTTGATAAAGTAACACAGGTACAAAGATCGGTTTAGCAGCGTTTCAGAAATAGCCGGTATTATTATGAAGCAGACAAGGAGAGGCGAGCATGTGCAGCAAAGATGTAGTTATCAATAACCAGGTTGGGCTTCACGCCAGACCCGCAACGTTCTTTATCCAGAAGGCCAACGAGTTCAAGAGCAGCATCTGGGTTGAGAAGGAAGAGAGACGCGTGAATGCGAAGAGCCTGCTCGGCGTTCTGTCCCTCGGTATTGTCAAAGGTACCGCAGTGAAGATTATTGCGGATGGCGCTGATGAGAACGAAGCGATCGAAACCCTCGCTGGGCTGATTGACTCTGACTTCACGGAGTAATCGCACATATCTGAACATTGGGTAACCCGGGACTGTCAGAGCGGCAAGCGGACAGTCCCGCTTTTTTCACGCCCGGAGGGGTGCACCGGAGAACATGGACAATACAAAACTTCTTCTTGAAAAAGCAAACCGGCTGCCTCTGCTGCCGGGTGTTTATATTATGCTGGATGCCTCCGGCGCCGTCATCTATGTCGGGAAGGCAAAAAAGCTGAAAAACCGTGTCAGCAGCTATTTCCACGGGGATCATCTGCCCAAGGTGGCCGCCATGGTGGCCAAGGTGCAGGATTTTCAGGTAATCGTGGCCGAGAGCGAGTTCGAGGCCCTGGTGCTGGAAAATTCACTGATAAAGCGCCACAAGCCCCACTATAACATCCTGCTGAAGGATGACAAGGGCTATCCCTTCATCCGCCTGGACAGAAAGGTCCCCTACCCGCGGATGGAGATTGCCTCCCGTGCTGAAAAGGACGGAGCGGATTATTACGGCCCCTTCGGCGGCAGAAGCCGCACGCGCGAGATTATCGATGCCATATCGGCGGCCCTTCTGCTGCCGGACTGCGCAAGGGTCTTCCCCCGGGATGTGGGGAAGGAGCGGCCCTGCCTGAACTATCACATGGGCAAGTGTGCCGGATGGTGCCTGCGGGACGCAGACCCGGCGGATTATCTTGTCCGGACCGGGCAGGCGGCCCTGATCCTCGCCGGAAAGAGCGATGAGCTGATTACGGAGCTGCGCGGGAAAATGGAGTCTGCGGCTGAGGAGCTGCGCTTTGAACGCGCGGCAGAGCTGCGGGACCGGATCCGTGCCATCGAGGGGCTCCAGAACCGCCAGCGGGTGATTGCGACAGCTTTTGCCGATACGGATGCCGTCGGATTCCGGCGGGGCGCGAAGAGCTGCTTCACCGTGCTGCATTTTTCCGGAGGGGATCTGGCCTCCAAGGATCTGGAGATACTGGACGAGCCTCTGGAGGAGGACGGTGAAGTGATCGCAGGCCTCCTGCGGCAGTATTACCTGACGCCCGGGCGCATCCCGCCCAAAACGGTTCTGCTCCCCTGTGAGCTGGAGGACGGCGAGGATCTTGTTCGGCTGATTGAGGAAAAAACCGGCCGGCGGATGCACCTGGAGGTACCACAGCGCGGCGAGCGCGCAAGGCAGGTGCAGCGCGCGCAGATGAACGCGCAGGAGGAGATCCTGCGCCGGACCACAACGGAACAGCGCCGCAGCAAGACCCTCGAGTGGCTGCAGAAGGAGCTGCAGCTTGAGCAGTTCCCCCACCGGATTGAGGCCTTCGATATCTCAAACCTCGGAAGCATGGGGATCGTAGCCGCCATGACGGTTTTCCAGGACGGCAAACCCCTCAAGAGCGCCTATCGCAAATTCCGCATCCGGGATCTGGAGGGGCCGGACGATTACGCCAGCATGTATCAGGCCGTCAGCAGGCGCTTCCAGCGCTATCTGGACGGGGACGAGAAGTTCGCCCCCCTGCCGGATCTCCTGCTGATCGACGGCGGCGATACCCACACCGCCACGGCCAGGGCTGCCCTGGAGGCGCTGGGGCTCTCGGTCCCGTGCTTTGGCATGGTGAAGGATGACCGGCACCGCACCCGCGCGCTGATTACCGATGCCGGACACGAGATCGGCATCCGGGGGAACCAGGCGGTCTTCTCCCTGATCGGGAATATCCAGGAGGAAACCCACAACAGCGCCATCACCTACCAGAGAAAGCTGCGCAACGAAGGCCTGGCCTCGGCGCTTGACAGTATCCCGGGCATCGGCAGCAAGCGGAAAAATGACCTTCTGCGGCATTTTCGCTCGCTCAGGGCAATCCGCGGGGCTGAGCTTGCCGAGCTGCAGGAAGTGCTCCCCAGGAATGCGGCGGAAGCGGTATACAATGCCTTTCACAAAGACGGAGAGGAAGAGAACGGAGGAGAAGAGACATGAGGGTTATTTCCGGCACGGCGGGCGGCAGAAAGCTGCGCAGCCCGGAGGGGGAGGCAGTACGCCCGACCACAGACCAGGTGAAGGAGGCCATCTTCAATATCATCCAGTTTGACCTCGAGGGGCGGCGCGTGCTCGATCTCTTCGCAGGCAGCGGACAGATGGGCATCGAAGCGCTGAGCCGCGGGGCGCGTGAGGCCGTGTTTACCGACAGCAGCCGTGTATCCGCCGCACTCGTGCGCGAGAACCTGCGCCTCTGCGGCCTGCCGGGAAAGGTGCTGCAGACAGATGCGCTGCAGTATCTGCAGAAAGGGGAGAAGTTTGATATCATCTTCATCGACCCGCCGTATGACGCAGGCCTCTATGAGGCCGTGCTGACGAGGATAAATGCCGTTGACAACTTGACGGAAGGTGGTATAATGGTCTGTGAAATGCGCGCCGGAACCCCACTGCCGCAGCTGCGCGCGCCCTACCGCCTTCTCCGGGAGAAGCGTTACGGGCGTGTTGCGATTGCGCTTTTCACGCGGGACGCGGATTCCGGTACCGCCGGCATCGAGACTATGGAGGATTAACGGATGGAAAACGGAGATGTTATTGAGCTGCTGGATTCACTCTACAGCATGATTTCGGAAGCCTGGGGCGTCCCCCTGGGAAATGACAAGTGCATCATAGAGCGGGAAAAGGCGCTGGATATCATCAATGAAATCAAGGCCACGATGCCGTCCTCGCTTGCCGAGGCCAAACGGCTGGTTGCCGCCCGGGACGAGTTTATCGGCAACGCCAAGAAAGAAGCCGAGGCCCTGCGCAAGAGCTCGGAAGAAAAGGCCAGGTCCATGATCGAAGAGCAGGAGATTATCCGGGTCGCCCGCAGCCGCAGCTCTGAGATGATTGCCTCTGCGGAAGCGAAGAGCGCGGAGCTGCGCAAGGTCGCTGGGGACTATGTTGACGATGTGATGCGGCAGGCGGAAGAGAGCATCCGCACCGCGCTGGAGACAATCCAGACCGCCCATTCGGCTGTGCAGAGCGCAAACGGCGGCCGCAGACCGGCAGCGCCGGCGGCCCAGGCTCCTCAGAAGCCGAGGGAGCGCAGCACCGATGAGAACAACTTCATCACGCTGCAGTGAATTCTGATCAAAACCGCCCGGTACTATGGTGCCGGGCGGTTTTCGGCTGAAGGGCCGGGCAGAGGAGGGTTTTTCATTTTTGAAAAAAGCGCTTGACTTTATCCATGTAAAGTAGTAATATGCATTCATCTTAATCCAAACCGTTGATGAAGAGCAAGTAGCCGGTCTGGCTCTGTCACAGAGAGCTGCGCACAGCTGGGAGCGCGGTACAGACAGGATCGTGTGAATGGACTTCGGAGGGCAATCGGAAGGCGGGTTTCCCGCCCTATGTGCGACGGAGCGGTACTCCGTGATCAAAACCACCGTATGATGGTACGGGTGAGGAGGGCGCAGAGGCGTCAAGCCGGGTGGCACCGCAGGATTTGTTTTCAGTCCTGTCCCAGCAGAATTGCAGGGACGGGATTTTTTGTATTCGGAGGGATTCTGATGTTTCTTCTGCTCAGACGATGGCGCCGATGGCGCGCCGCAGAAACGTTTCCCCATTGCACACGCACTAGGCTGCCGGCCGCTTTGAAGAGACCGGTTCACAATGATACAGAAATCAGAAAAGGAGAAATACAATGAAAAAGATTCTTTCCATCATGATGGTTCTTGCCATGGTGCTCAGCCTCGGGGCCTCTGCCTTCGCCGCAGACGCCGGGGAGAATGTCTATAAAGTCGGCATCTGCAACTATGTGGATGACGCTTCCCTCAATCAGATCGTAGAGAGTATCCAGAACCGGCTGGCTGCCATCGGCGAGGAGAAGGGTGTCACCTTCGAGATCAGCTATGACAACTGCAATGCCGACGCAAACGTCATGGCACAGATTATCCAGAACTTCATCGCTGATGATGTTGACCTGATGGTCGGTGTTGCCACACCGGTTGCGATGAGCATGCAGGCAGCCACCGAGGATAACGGCATCCCCGTGGTTTTCGCGGCAGTTTCTGACCCCCTTTCCACAGGCCTTGTGGAATCCATGGAGCAGCCCGGCGCCAACATTACCGGTACCTCTGACGGCCTTGACACCGCAGCCGTCATGAAGCTGATCTTCGCGGCAAATCCGGACGCAGACAGCATTGCCCTCCTCTATGACATGGGGCAGGATGCCTCCACCACTCCCATTGCCGAGGCCAAGGCCTATCTCGATGACCAGAAGGTTGCCTACAAGGACTATAACGGTACGACTGTGGACGAAGTAATGCTGGCAGTGGACGCCCTGATTGCAGACAAGGTGGACGCGGTCTTTACCCCGACGGACAACACCATCATGACAGCAGAGCTTTCCATCTATGAGCAGCTGGCAGAGGCCGGCATTCCGCACTACACCGGCGCTGATTCCTTTGCCCTTAACGGGGCCTTCGTGGGCTACGGCGTGGACTATGCAAATCTCGGTGTTGAAACCGCCAACATGATTGCCAAAATTCTCCTGGAAGGCGCAAACCCTGCAGACACACCGGTTCTGACCTTCGACAACGGCACCGCGACGGTGAACACGGAAACCTGCGAGGCCCTCGGCTTTGACTTTGAAAAGATTGCCGAAGACTTTGCCCCGCTCTGCACACAGGTCAACGAGATTACCACGGCCGAGTCCTTTGACGATCTGGCCGAATGAAAGCTGAACACCCGCCTGCCTGAGGGCAGGGGATGTCCGGACGAAGAAACACACAGGCAACGGCAGCACCCTGTCGTTGCCTGTTTACAGGGAGGATACAAACATGACACTGTCTGCCGCGCTTGGCCTTGGTCAGACGGCGCTTGAGCTGGGGCTGATCAATTCACTGACGGTTCTGGCTCTGTTTCTGAGCTATTCCATGCTGAATGTATGCGATCTGTCCACGGACGGATGCTTCACCCTCGGCGCCTGTGTCGGCGCCGTTGTTGCCATTTCAGGCCACCCGTGGCTTTCGCTGCCGGCGGCCATGTGCGCGGGTGTGGTTTCGGGCTTCGTGACAGCGCTGCTGCAGACCCGCATGGGGGTGGAGAGCCTGCTGGCCGGAATTATTGTCAACACCGGGCTCTATTCCATCAACATCGCGGTGATGGGCAATTCCTCCCTGCTGAATATGAACAAGACAGAGACGGTTTTCACAAAAGCGAAGGAGCTGCTGAAGGAAACAGCCCTCTCCGGGCAGTACAGGCTGCTGGTCGCACTGATTGCCGTCGTCCTGGTGATCGTGTTTCTCTCGCTCTTCCTGCGCACACGCCTCGGGCTTGCCATCCGGGCAACCGGCAACAACCCCGACATGGTGCGCTCTTCCTCCATTAACCCCGCCTTCACGACTACCGTTGGGCTCTGTGTCGCCAACGCCTTTACGGCACTCTCGGGCTGCCTGCTGGCGCAGTCGCAGAAATCTGTGAACATTGATATCGGCACCGGCATGGTGACGATCGCCCTTGCCAGCCTGCTGATCGGCGGAACCTTCATGGGCAGGGGCAGCATCTTCAAACGCGCGGTGGGCGTCGTGCTCGGCTCGTTTATCTTCCGCCTGGTGTATGCGATTGCGCTGCGCTTTGACATGCCGGCCTCGATGCTGAAGCTGGTCTCCTCGGTGATCGTTATCATCGCCATCTCCGGTCCGTATCTGAAAGGCCGCCTGCCGATGCTTCGCAGAAGACTCAGCCACGGGCGGGAGAGCGCAGACCTCCGGAATGCGCTGCAGGAAGGCGCCGGAAACGGAAAGGGGGCGGACTGAGATGCTGACACTTTCGCACATTTCCAAAACCTTCAACCCCGGTACCGTCAATGAAAAATGCGCCATCCGGGACCTCTCCCTGCATCTGGACCCGGGCGACTTTGTCACCATCATAGGGGCAAACGGCGCCGGGAAATCAACGCTTTTCAACGCCATTGCCGGGAGCTTCTTTACCGATTCCGGCAGCATCACACTGGCCGGGCGCGATATCACCTTCCTCCCGGAATACAGGAGAGCCAAGATCATCGGGCGTCTGTTCCAGGATCCCATGCTGGGGAGTGCGCCGGGGATGACGATTGAGGAAAACCTGGCCCTTGCCGCGGGCAGCGGAGGCTGGCTCAGCCACGTGACGAAGGAAGAAAAGAAAAAATTCCGCGATCGCCTTGCCCTGCTGAATATGGGCCTGGAAAACCGCATGAAGCAGCCGGTGGGCCTGCTCTCGGGCGGCCAGCGCCAGGCGCTCACGCTTATGATGGCGACCATGGCAAACCCCAAGCTCCTGCTCCTGGACGAGCACACGGCGGCGCTGGACCCGGGTACGGCGGAGAAGGTGCTGAACCTGACGCGCGAGATCGTGGAGGAGGATCAGCTCACCTGCCTGATGATCACGCACAATATGCAGTCTGCCCTGGATCTGGGCAACCGCACGCTGATGATGGACAGCGGGGATATTATCCTGGACATTGCCGGGGAAGAGCGCAGAGGCCTCACCGTGGAGGATCTTCTGCAGCGCTTCCGGGAGGGCGTGGGCCACGCGCTGAACAACGACCGCATGCTTCTTTCCTGAGGGAAGCGCATGAAAACCACGCTGATGTTTGCCCCGATGGAGGGCATCACCTTCGCCCGATTCCGGGAGCTGCACTATTCCATGTTCCCCGGG
>CADBNC010000208.1 GCA_902795885.1 Oscillospiraceae bacterium | reverse complement strand
GAACAAAACTCCCCGTTCAGAACAGAGGCGTCCTGTTCGCGGCAGGAAACCGAAAACTGCATTCTCTCAAAATTGTCCCGGCAGCGCCGAAGCCTTTTGGCACTGATATCACACGCGGTGACGCTTTCGGCACCTTCCAGAACAGAGGCCATGCTCTTCCCTCCAGGGGCGCAGCATACGTCCAGAACCCGGCGGCCTTGAAACGGTCCGGCCAGGTGCACAGCCATCCGAGCCGCGTCGTCCTGCACGAAGAAGCAGCCTTCCCGATAGCCCGGAATATTCTCAACGGGCATGGCTGGGACAAGGAGAGAAGAAAGCGTGCGGTTGGTATCGAGTGTCGGAATACCGGCAGCAGATAACTTCTCCAGAAATCCCGTCAAATCCATCTTCAGCGTGTTTACCTGAAGTCTGATGCCAGGCAGGATCTGGTTTTCAGTCAGAAAAGCATCGGCGAGCGCCGGGCTGAAATCTTCTGACAGGCTTGCATAAAGCCAGTCCGGATGACTGTATCGCACGGGTGGCTCCCAGGGGCAGGAAAGAACCTCTTCCCGATTTCTGGCAAGGTTCCGCAGAACCGCATTGACGAAGCCCGCTGCAAAGTCCATTTTGCGCTGCCGGCAGAGTGCCACTGCGTCATTCACCGCAGCAGAGGCAGGGATCCTGTCCAGAAACAGGATCTGATAGGCAGACAGTCTCAGGATCAGATGTAGCTGGGGCTTCATCCTCTTCGGGGCAGATTTCATATAGAGCGCAAGGCAGGCATCCAGAAAGCGTTCATTCTGGATAACCCCATAGTACAGGCGCTCTGCAAGGTGCCTGTCGGCATCCTTTTCACACGGAAAGGACGGGCTTTCCTGTATGAGCGCGGATAGGGCAGCTGTTCTGGCAGGTGAGATCATAGTTCGCTTTCCGGCGCTTCAGGAACCAGCGGGAGGTTTTTCAGGGGATTTCCCCTAAGATATTCTGCTGCAGTCATGCGGCGTTTGCCGGGTTTCTGGACTTCTGTGATCAGAACAGTCCCGCCGGAGGCGCAGGCAACTTCAATCCCGTTTTTATCCGCAGACACCACCGTACCCGGTTGCTCCTGGGTGTGATGATCCGTATAGACTGCGCCAAAAACCTTGCAGGTCTCCCCGCCAAGTCTCATGGTCGCAACAGGCCATGGCTGCATGCCATAAATCCATTTGATAATCTCTCTGGGGGTTTTGTTCCACTGGATGGGCGACATGGATTTGTCCAGACGCCCCACAGAAGTGGCTTCCTCATGGTTCTGCGGGATGCGCGGAGCGGTGCCGTCGGCTATTGCATGAACCGTACGAACCAGCAGCGACGCCCCCAGAATCTTCAGGCGCTCAAAGAGTTCACCGGATGTTTCGTATTCGCCGATGGCAGTTTCTTCCGAAAAGATGATATCCCCTGCATCCATCTGATGCGTCAGATAAAAGGTGGTCACACCGGTTGTCTGGTCCCCGTTCAGAACTGCCCACTGAATTGGAGCCGCCCCGCGATAGCGCGGCAGAATGGAACCATGAAGATTGATGGCACCAAAGCCCGGTATGGCAAGCATCTCATCCGGGATAAGCTTCCCATAGGCTGCCGTCACAATCAGATCCGGCTTCAGGCTCCGGAGCTTCTCAACCTCTTCCGGGTCCCGAAGTTTTTCCGGTTGGAAAACCGGAATGCCCTTTTCCATTGCAAAAGCCTTGACCGGGGAAATGCTCATCTGCATGCCTCTCCCCTTTGGCCTGTCCGGCTGGGTATACACGGCACAGACGGTCTGACCGTCTTCCACCAGTGCAGCCAGGGACGCTTCTGCAAAATCGGGCGTTCCCATAAAGACTATCCGCATATTATTCCTGATCCCTGTCCTGTTCAATCTGCTGAAGCTCTTCCTGCGACAGCATTCTCTCACATTTCTGCTTGAAAACAATCCCGTCGAGATGGTCAATCTCGTGGCAGAAGCAGCGTGCTGTAAGCCCGGTGCCCTCCACCTCGAAATATTCTCCGAATCTGTCCTGCGCTCTTACACGCACGTGAGCCGGACGCTGAACAACCCCGTATTCACCGGGGACGCTCAGGCAGCCCTCTGCCTCGTGCTGCTCGCCTTCCGCCAGAATGATTTCCGGATTGATGAGCTCGATAATATACGGCTCGTCCTCTTCAGGAACATTTGTTTCCAGCACAATCGCGACGCGGCGCAGAACGCCCACCTGCGGAGCGGCCAGACCTACGCCATCCGCTTCGCCCAGAGTATCCCGCATATCGTCGATCAGCTGATGAAGACGGGGGTTAAAGTCTGTAACCAGCCGGCATTTTCTGTATAATGCCGGATCTTCTTCTGTCAGTATTTTCCTTAAAGCCATGTTGAACTCCTGCGTATATGTTTTAATAATCTCTCAGCTCAGAATAATGGATCTGTTTCTATCCCAAGGTAAATGCCGCGCATTTCCCTGTCGCGCGAACAGTCTTTCAGCAGCTCGGAAAGAACCCTGCGGGTGTATTTATCCAGTCTGCAGGAAAGCAGAAGCCTGTATCGGAACTGGTCATTAACCCGAACAACCGGTAAAGGAGATGGGTCGTTGATCAGGATGTGCTGGTTCTCTGCAAATTCCAGCATGAGCCTGGATTTAATTCGGTTCAGGGCCACGAGAATTGCCCTTTCATCTTTGCCTACACATGTGATGGAAACCCAGTCGGCAAAGGGAGGTGCATCCTGAATGGACCGTGCCCGGATCTCGGACTGGTAGAAGGCGTCATAATCCTGTCTGGCAGCAAGCCGGATGATCTCGTTGTTCGGTGTATAAGTCTGAATATAGGCTTCACCGGGCTTCTGCGAACGGCCGCAACGTCCAATCACCTGCGTAAACAGGGAAAAGCTTTTCTCACCTGACCGGTAGTCATTCATATAAAGGCTCTGATCAGCGGAAAGGATGCCCACCAGCGTGACATTATCAAAGTTAAGGCCCTTTGCGATCATCTGCGTGCCAATCATGATCGGGATTTTCTGGCTGATAAAGCGATTGAACAGTTCACGGTGCGATGATCCGCTGATGCTGTCGGCATCAACACGCAGAATTGGGGTATCCGGAAACATCTCTTCCAGCTCTGCCTCGATTTTCTGCGTACCGGCGCCGATATAGCCAAGCTCTCCCCCACAGTTGGGGCAGGCAGATTGCGGTCTTCGCTGTGTGCCGCAATAATGGCAGATCAGCCGCCGCTGTCTTGCATGCCAGGTCATGGCCACACTGCAGTGCGGGCAATAATATACAAATCCGCATTCCATGCAGGTGACAAACTGATTGGTGCCACGCCGGTTCAGGAAAAGAATACTCTGCTCATCCCGCGTCATTCTTTCCAGAATCGCATCATGCAGTGTTCTGCTGATCAGACTGTTCCGCCCGGCCCGCAGTTCTTCGCGCATGTCAATGATATGAACCGGCGGGAGAGGATTCTGATTATAACGGGAACTCAGCTGAAAGAGGGTATAATCCTTCTTCTGCGCATGATACATGCTCCGCAGATCCGGTGTTGCGGAACCAAAAAGCACACTGGCATTTTCCTTCAGAGCGCGATACCTGGCAATATCCCTGGCCCTGTATCTTGGTGAAGATTCGGAATAATAGCTCTCTTCCTGCTCTTCATCCATGATAATCAGCCCAAGATCCTGACAGGGCGCGAAAACAGCGCTGCGGGTACCGATCACCAAGGAGGCCTCACCACGTTTGATGCGCTTCCACTCATCGTAGCGCTCACCGACAGAAAGCCCGCTGTGCATAAGGGCAATCTTGTCACCGAACCACATGGTAAAGGTCCGAAGCATCTGCGGTGTCAGAGCAATTTCCGGAACAAGAAGAATCGCCGACCGGCCTTCTGCCAGCACGCTCTGAATCAGATGCGCATAGACCGTTGTCTTTCCGCTGCCGGTTACACCATACAGCAGCCCTGGTTTTTCCGACGTGAGCGAGGCCCTGATTTCCATGAAAACCCGCTTCTGTTCGTCGCTGAGCTCCGGCAGTTCCTCTCTGGCCTCAGCTTCCAGGACAGGTCTCCTGTATACTTCCTTTTCAAAAAGCTCTACGATTCCCTCATTGGCAAGCTTTCGGATACTGTCGCGACCGGAACCGGCAAAAGCCAGAAGATCCTGTACCGGAAGGATTTCAAACTGGTTCAGCAGGTCCAGTATTTCAGCCTGCCGGGGTGCTTTTTTGCGTTTCTGCTCCATTACGAGGGCGGTTTCAGCAGGTTCAGTCAGGAGACGTGCCATCTGCGTAACCTTGTCGTTTGCCCTTCGCTTTCCGTTTTTGCCGAACCAGAACCCGGCGGGAATCATGATGCGAAAAGCTTCATATGCGGTACAGAAATACCGCTCCCGGATAAACAGCGCAAGCTGAATGAACGCTGGGCTGAACGCGGGCTCTGCTTCTGCAGTGCAAAGAAATTTGCAGTCCGGATAATCGCTTGCCTCACAGAGCGCAATCACAATACCATCTGTAATCCTGTCATTGCGGGAAAATGGCACTGTCACCCTGCAGCCGGGCCGGATGGTCTCCTCCAGCTGCTCCGGGACCAGATAGTCATAGGGTCTGTCTATCGCATAGGGGATATCGGCAAGTACGACTCTTGCAATCATTTCCCCTCAGGTATTTTCCTCATTCTTCAGGGACAGCTTACCGGTATAGACCTCGTCAATGGCCGTGGAAACCGGCTTTTTCTCAGAAGCGCCGGGCTGTTCTTCCGCCCTGAGGGACAGCTCTCTGGCTCGCTTTGCAACCAGGTTCACCAGCTGATATCTGCTGCCAACCTTATCAACCAGCTCTGCAACAGGCGGATATAGCATCATAATACATTCTTCCTTTCAACTCTGTATGTCTTCTTATTCTTAAGGTATGCTGCATTCAGCAGCGGGAAATAATCTTGCTGTTCAAATACAGTCTATAACAGGTCGTCACATGCCTCATTGGAGAGCACACGATCACAGACGGAACGCTGAAAGCGGCAATGCTCAGCATCCAGAATCGCAAGAAGCTGGTCTGCCGCAAGATCCACGTCTCTGTTTACAATCAGATAGTCATAGAAATCAGCTTCCTGGATTTCCTGCCTGGCACGTTCTATGCGTGCGGCAACAGCTTCAGGGCTGTCCGTTCCTCTGCTTTTCAGTCGGTGCTCCAAGAGTGCCATGGAGGGCGGGAGAATAAAGATCGTCACGGCATCAGGAATCTTCTGCTTAACCTGCCATGCGCCCTGAATTTCGATATCCAGGACAACATTCATCCCGGCTTCCAGTTTTTCATTAACAAATGAAGCCGGCGTTCCATAACAGTTGTTCACATAGCGCGCATGTTCCAGGAGCTCATTGTTCTCAAGCATGCGGTCATATGTGTCTGCATCAATGAAAAAATAATCCCTGCCGTCAATCTCGCCTTCCCGTGGTTTTCTGGTTGTCACGGAAACGGAAAAGCAGATATTCCCTCTTTTTTCAATCGCCTTGTTTACAACTGTGCTCTTTCCGGCGCCGGAAGGCCCGGAAAGAATAATCAGTTTTCCTTTACTCAAATACAAGCTCCTCTCTACGATCCCCGAAGATCTTTCGTCAGTTCCTCCGTGGAACAGGATGAAAGCACAAGATGCCCGCTTGTCAGCAGCACAAGGCTCTTTGTACTTCTTCCGAAGGATGCATCAACCAGCATTCCACGTTCTCTCGCATCGCTGATCATCCGCTTTATCGGCGCGGAATCCGGGCTCGAGATCATCAGGATTTTATCCCTGACAACATAATTCCCAAATCCAATCGGCAACAAATCCATTTCTGTCTTCTGCTCTTCCCGTGCCCCGCCGCACTGCTATTCGATGTTCTGAATCTGCTCACGCGCTTTTTCAATTTCCGACTTTAGGGATACAACCAGATAGGAAATGGAACTGTCCTGGCACTTTGAGCCGATGGTGTTCGCTTCCCTGTTGAACTCCTGAATCAGGAAATCGAGTTTCCTGCCTATCGGCGACCCCTGGGAAAGCATTGCACGATACTGGGAAAGATGGCTGCGAAGGCGGACGGTCTCTTCATCCGTTGCAATACGGTCTGCAAAAACAGCCGCTTCCATAATGATCCGCTCCTGTGTGACCTTCTGATCGGCCATCAGGTCGGCAAGCTTGGCCTCAAGTCTGCTGCGATAGTTTTTCAGCGTCTCAGGAGAAGCCACCTCTATCTGCCCGACAAGAGCCTCCATATCATCGGCCTTATGGAAAAGATCCGCTTTCAGCTTTTCGCCTTCCCTCTCACGCATGGCATTGAGATCGGCCAGTGCCTGCCCGACAATTCCGGACAGTTCCTTCACGAAGAGCTCCTGGTCGACGTCCTTCCTGACCTGAACAAGCACATCAGGAAAACGCGCAATATCAACGGCGGATATATTCCCGGGAATCTGAAACTGCGTTTCCAGCTCCCGCAATGCGGCCACATAAGCCCCGGCAAGTTCTGTGTTTGCGCACAGCTGTACATCAACAGCAGAATCTTCAAAGATCAGGAAAAAATCCACCTTACCCCGTGAAATGCTCTGCTGGATCAGGGCTTTGACAGAGTCTTCCGCAAAGAGGAAGCCCCGCGGCAATTTGATATTCAAATCCAGATATCTGCTGTTCACACATCTGATCTCAGCACGGACAGCCATCCCTGCCGCCACACCTTTTGCGCTGCCATATCCGGTCATGCTCTTTAGCATGGTTCCTGTACCTCCCGTAAGTCTGCTTATGAAACAATATCAAACTGAATTTGATTTTCCGCTTTCTGGCGTTTCTGTAACTGAACAAGAATACAGGCCGAAACGCAAAGGAACAGGAAGCTTACAAGAATACAGATCCCTTCCGAAGCCCCGAGCATATTCGCCAGGACAAAGCCAAGCAGGAAGAGAACAAGCGGCATCACATAAACCATGATTGCTGCGCTGAAAACTTTGGCATTTCTGCTCGAGATAACGACTTTCTGCCCCGGCTTTGCATCAATTCTGTTCTTTGCGACAGCCCGCAGTTCCGACTGGAACACGCAGGCCTCACAGCTGCCGCAGTTACTGCCGCAGGCAGTCTGTCTTGCCACTACGACTTCCGCCATTTTGTTTGGAAGTGTTTTGATTACAATTGCATCCTGTGTCATAAATACCTCAGACCTTTACCTGTTAACCCTGTTTTGTAATCGTTACCGTAATCGGGTACGTTCCGATCGCGCCGACATCAACAAAGCCATCCACATAGATGCGGGCATTTGCCATATATGTGCCGGTTGAATCCTTATAATCTGCCAGATCGGCAACCGCGCGGATACTCTCTGCCTTGAGTTCTGCAAGCTGCTCTTCTTTGCCTCTGATAACAACTTCAATTCCCTCGCTGATAAGCTCAGCCTGGATGGTCTCCGGGACATTGATCAGCGAAATATTCCTGACCGTAAATGTTTTGGTTGTAAGACCCACAATCTCAACACTTACCTTCGCTTCCGTGACCCCTGTGAGATTGCGAAGCGAATTCTCAATTGTGATCGGGTAGGTTTCCGTGAAGCTGCTGCGGAAATCGGTCATATCGATCGTGCTGAGGACAATCTTGTTGATACCTTCCAGTATCGCAGAGTCTCCTGCAAGCGTAATATGATCAGGTTCGACAGTAACCTTGGCATTGGAGAGCGTCGCGCCCGCACCTTCAATCAGCTCCACTGTAAGAGCGACATCCTTTACCATCAGAATCGGCAGTGTTGCGGAAACCGTATCTTCAGAAGTCTGAAGATGTTCTGTGGAAATCGGATTCCCTTCGCTGTCCATCAGCACAAATGCGGAATCAACACTGTATGTGGAAGAAGCGGTTATATCCGTTCCGAAGCTCACCCAGGCGTAGGCCACGTCTTTCAGATAGGCGTCCGGACCTGATACCGTAATCGTCGCCGGTTCAAAGACAGGCGCTTCAGCCGTGAAACCATCCGCCAGTTTGCCTTCAAACCCGCCTCTTACAGGGATAGTGACGGAGTTGAGCAGAGAAACCTGGAAGCTGACATTCTCCGGGCTGTAATTGGACTCGGACAGACCACGTGTGTCAACGGCATCCGGATAAACAATTTTGTATTTCATCGAAGCGTAGGCCGGCCTTGTAAGCTTGCTGACATCAACCTGCGCAACCAGACTGTCGGAATCCAGTGCGTTAACGATCCGCCTTGGCCCGTGAATCTCAACCTGCACTTCATTCGGATCTACATCTGTTATAACAAGCTCACGGTTATTAAGGAGAGTATCTTCCCCCGTCAGCTCCAGCGGGATATTGGTGAATACCTGGCTGACATCGGATTCCTCTGTGCTGACAACATAGGTCCAGATCATCAAAGAGGAAAGAAGGGAAAGCAAGGCCCAGAACAGGCGGCTGTTCAGAATGATTCTTAATGGATTTCTGCTGTTCATACTTTTTTCCTCCTGAAAAGCTTTGCAAGCATATCCTGAAGGAATTTTTTCCCGTTTTTCTCATCGGGTTCCTGAATCAGCTCCGCATGAAGAAGCTGCGTAAGGGATGCATCATTCAGATGACGCTTCAGCATCCCGTCAATAGCCATGGATATTGCGCCGGTTTCCTCAGATACAATCAGAACAACAGCGTCAGACTGTTCACTCAGCCCGATGCCGGCTCTGTGGCGCATGCCAAGATCCTTGCTGAGATTCTGGCTTTTCGTAAGAGGCAGCACACATCCGGCAGCGGCAACCCTGGCATTTTTTATGATAACAGCGCCATCATGAAGCGGTGCCTTGTTATAAAACAGGTTTTTCAGAAGCTCCGCCGTGACATCCGCATTGATCATCGTTCCGGTATTCATGATGGAGCCAAGGTCAATGCTGCGCTCAAAAATGATCAGCGCGCCGGTTCTGCTGCGGGACATATCCGAACAGGCAAGGACTGTCTGAGAGAGCGCAGACTCCAGAACCGGGCTTGACGCACTTCTGCTGGAAGTAAACGTACTGCCAACCCTTTCAAGCATTCTGCGCAGTTCCGGCTGAAACAGAACAACAAGGGCAATCAGCCCGAGTTCAGTGGCTTTTCTGAGAAGAAAATTGATCATCGTGAGATTGAACAGGTACGATACGATGACAATTACAATCAGAAGGATGATGCTTCTTGCGAGATTTCTCGAATTCGTCTTGCGGAGAACCATGCATACCTTATAAATCAGGAATGCGACAATCAGAATATCAACGGCATCGGTAAGCCTGATTGTCTTTATATAGCTGAAAGCATTTTCAAACAATGCGACAAAGGCTTCCATCCTCTGCTCCTCATTTTCCTAAAATAGCATTCTGCTCAACTGCAGCATCCGCAAATTAATATTATAATGGAATGGTGGAAAAAGTGCAAGTTTTTTTAGCCCCGATCAGCCGGAATGGATACTCGGCTGAGCCTTCTGAAGCTTCAGGCATCCATGGCAGACAACGCTTCCTGAAGCTTCTCATAGGCAGCCTGCAGCGCTTCGATGTTAAGCTCATTCTCACGCTTCAGGACATACCGGTAGGTATCATCGCTGCTGTAGCTTCCCATCATAAGGATGTATGGCACGCAGCCCTTTGCGGCGGCCAGCGCCAGCTCTGCACTTTCCTTTATATAGGATGCAGCATTCTGTTCTGCAAACGGCAGCAAATCCACGGCCATCTCCAGACAGGTCTGCATCATATGGATGATTTCCGCACAGATATTCACGCCTGTCTGACGCGCCGCTTCAATAGCCCTGGGGTCATTTTCCTTCAGCGCCCGGCGCAGCGGTCCTCTGCATTTCACATCCTCGTCGATCAGATTAACCATATAGGTGCGCAGAATCTCGGTATTGCGGACGAGCCATGCAAGCTTCTCATTCTGCTGGTCTTCACACATCAGGCTGGCCCTGTGGAGAAGCGCCGCAGCGAGAGCACCAACGGCCGCCATTGCAGAACCGGTATCCGCTCTGGACTCCCGGTCCGAAATGGCTGCAGAAAACTCATCCGCATTCTTTTTTCGGAATATCTCAAGCATCAGTTTCTTTTCGCTCATTTTCTATCTCCTCTGTCATGCAGCCTTCTTTGACCGCATCTGTTCTTTTTTAGCGATATAACGGTCTCAGTTCAGTTTACGGCGCGAAGAACAATCCCCGGGTTTTTATTCACAGCCCAGTCCACACACCAGCCGGATGTAAACAGCAGCAGATTATTCCCCTTGAAATCCTGTACCCATTTTGTATCACTGGTAAGATTCAGTGAACGAATGGCAGATTCTTCCACATCCAGCCATCGAATCAGCTCATATGGCAATGGACGGCGGCGGATATCAACGCCATATTCGGTTTTCAGACGATATTCCAGTACTTCGAACTGCAGATTCCCCACAACACCGACATACACTTCTTCCATTCCGGAATGAGGATCATGGAAAATCTGAATAGCGCCCTCCTGGGCAATCTGCATAATGCCTTTTTCAAACTGCTTGCGTTTCATGGTATCGATCCGCTCAACCAGGGCGAAGTGTTCCGGGGCAAAGCTTGGAATGCCTCCGTATTCCACGTTCATTCCCTTTTCGCAGACGGTATCCCCGATGTGGAAAATACCGGGATCAAACACCCCGATGATGTCGCCTGCATACGCATGATCAATCACCGCGCGGTCAGAAGCCATCAGCTGCTGAGGCTGCGGAAGGCGAAGAGCCTTTCCACCCTGAACATGCCAGTATTCCTTTTCCCTGTCGAACTGGCCTGAGCAGATTCTGAAAAACGCGATTCTGTCTCTGTGTGCCTTGTTCATATTTGCCTGAATTTTGAAAACAAAGGCAGAAAAATCCGGATCTGTCGGTTCCTTGGGGACGCCGCCGGATTCCCGCGGCAGGGGTGGAATCGTCAACTCGAGGAAGCTTTTCAGAAACTGCTCCACACCGAAGTTGTTCAGCGCCGAGCCAAAATAAACCGGACTCAGCAGCCCCTGCTGAATTGCTTCCAGGTCAAAATCATATCCTGCTCCGTCGACGAGTTCAATCTCTTCCTCGAGAACAGACAGCAGGCGTGACCCGATTCTTTCATCCAGCATTTCCTTATCCTGGAGGCTGAAATGATCAGCGCTGATTTTTTCAGTCCCGCTGTGGAACTGCTGATAGGACAGGATTTCCTTTTCGCCGCGGTCATATATTCCCTTAAAATCATGGCCGCATCCAATGGGCCAGTTCATGGGATAGGTACCGATCTGGAATTCCTTTTCAAGCTCTTCCATCAGATCAAATGGGCTTCTCGCCTCACGGTCAAGCTTGTTGATGAAAGTAAAGATCGGAATGTGGCGCATGGCACAGATGTGAAACAGCTTTCTGGTCTGCGGCTCAATTCCCTTTGCCGCGTCAATCACCATTACTGCCGAATCAGCAGCCATCAACGTTCTGTAGGTGTCTTCTGAAAAATCCTGATGTCCCGGTGTATCCAGAATATTGATGCAGTAACCGTCATACTCAAACTGCATAACAGACGAAGTGATGGAGATCCCCCTCTGCTTTTCGAGCTCCATCCAGTCAGAGACTGCATGACGGGCGGCTGCCTTTCCCTTTACAGCACCTGCCTGTTGGATCGCGCCTCCGTACAGAAGAAGCTTTTCGGTTAAAGTTGTCTTACCTGCATCAGGGTGTGATATAATGGCGAATGTCCGTCTGCGGTTTATCTCATCGCTCAGCTTTGACACAAAATCAAACCTCCGGAATAGAAAATTATTTTTTATCATAGCATATGACAACTTGAAATGCAAACATTTCTCTTCTTGATGACTGCTGATATTTATGATACAATTGCTGCATGAATATGGAACAATTAACTGAAAAAATGATAACAGCGCGCAGGCAGTGGCTGTCCCGCTATTTCTCCAGGCTGAACAGCCGGCAGCTTGAGGCTGTGTTTGCCACCCAGGGCCCTGTGCTGATCCTCGCCGGTGCCGGCAGCGGAAAAACGACGGTTCTTATCAACCGTATAGAAAACCTCATTCACTTTGGTCTTGCGTCCGATACAGACCTGCTCCCCTGCCCTGCATCACCGGAAGCTCTTTCCGCTTTGGAAGCGGGGCTTCCCGGCGCAGAGCAGTATGTGGTGTGCCACCCTGTTGCCCCCTGGAAAATCCTTGCGATCACCTTCACCAACAAGGCGGCAGACGAATTAAAATCAAGGCTTGAACAAAGGCTTGGAGAAGAGGTTCGGGATATCTGGGCATGTACGTTTCATTCCGCCTGTGTGAGAATTCTGCGCAGGGATGCCGAACATCTGGGATATTCCTCCTCTTTCAGTATCTATGACACCTCCGACAGCACCAGTGTCATGAAAAAGATACTGAAGGATTTCAATCTGGACGAGAAAACCTATCCGCCCCGTGCCGTTCTCAATGTGATCAGCCACGCAAAAGATGATAAAAAATCCCCTGAGGAATTTGCGGCTGAGGCCAGACAGGAAGGCAACTCCCGCCTCATGCGATACGCCGAACTATACCGCGAGTACGCCCGCCGGCTCTTTGCGGCAAACGCGATGGATTTTGACGACCTGATACTCAATACGGTCCTGCTTCTGGAGCGTAATCCTGCATGCCGCGAATACTGGCAGAACAGGTTTTCCTATATTATGGTGGACGAATATCAGGATACAAACCACCTTCAGTTTCTGCTGATCTCCCTTCTTTCCGCTTCTCACAGGAATCTTTGTGTTGTGGGCGATGACGATCAGAGCATTTACCGATTCCGTGGTGCGGATGTACGCAATATCCTTTCGTTTGAAGACCAGTTCAAGGGATGCCGGACAATCCGTCTGGAGCAGAATTATCGCAGTACTGAGAGAATTCTGGACGTTGCCAACCGTGTTATCCGCAATAACACCTCCCGTAAGGAAAAGGAGCTTTGGACAGAGCATGACCGCGGTGATCCTGTCCAGGTGCTCCACGCTTCCGATGAGAACGATGAGGCCTATAGAATAGCATCGTATATCCTCACCGATTTTGCTCAGGGGACGTCCTGGCGAGAGCATGCTGTTCTTTATCGCATCAATGCCCTGTCCAGTCAGCTGGAATTTGCACTGAAGCGCGCAGGTATTCCCTATCGCGTGTTCGGCGGCACCCGTTTCTTCGACCGTGCAGAGATCAAGGATATCCTTGCATATCTCTGCGTTCTGGCCGATCAGAAAGATGAGCTTCGGCTCTCGCGGATTGTGAATGTGCCGCCTCGCGGGATTGGGGCCAAAAGCCTCGAAACTGCAGCGCATATTGCGAGAGACATGGATATTCCCCTGTTCGAAGTATTCCGGCATGCGGATTCCTATCCCGAGCTCTCAAGGGCCGCTGTCCGTATGCGTACTTTTGCGGACATGATTCTTGAAATCAGAGAATCCGCTGAGGATGTATCCGTCCTCTATGATCTTGTTCTGGAAAAAACCGGCTATCTTGATATGCTGGAAAAATCAGGTGATATCCGCGACCAGGATCGTGTGGAGAACGTCCGGGAGCTTAAGAGCAGCATCGTTGCCTATACGGAGCAGACTGGTGACGTCAGCCTGGACGGCTATCTGTCAAGTATTGCGCTTTATACCGATCTGGACGGAATGGATACAGAAGCCAACTCTGTCACGCTCATGACCATACACAGCGCAAAGGGGCTGGAATTCCCGGTAGTATTTGTAGCCGGAATGGAGGAAGGCCTATTCCCCGGGCAAAAATCCATGTATGATGAAGCAGAAATTGAGGAAGAACGCCGGCTTTGTTATGTGGCCGTCACCAGAGCAAAAGAGCGCCTGATCCTGTCGCATACCCGGCAGCGCATGCTCTATGGCAGGACAACCCCCAACCGGCCAAGCCGTTTTCTGATTGAAACCGGCCTCATGGAGGAACCACAGGGTTCCTCCCCTTCTGCCTCAGGCTATTTTCGCACCGGGCTGAAAGCATCCGGTTATGCTGCGGATAAGATGGGGGCGAAGCAGCGGGAAGATACGCACGCAGTCATTCGTCCACCTCGTCAGAAGGAGCCTGAATTACCTTCCTTCACAATCCAGCCGGGGGTCCACGTCAGGCACACTGCTTTTGGCTCCGGAATAATAGAAAGTGTAATTCCAATGGGCGGGGATTTCCTGCTGACCATACAGTTTGATAAGGCAGGCCCGAAAAAGCTCATGCAGAAAGCAGCCCTGCGCTTTCTCTCAGCAGCAGATGAGAGTTCAGAGCACGCCTGAAGAATCCATTTTCATTCAGCCGTGCAGCTTTTATAATCTGTTCATGCATCCCCATTCATGTTGTGATACTATTCATATATATTATGAAAACCAATTACAGAAAGGGAAAATGAGACATGGATGTTTCTTCCACCATTGAAAAACTGAAAGAACTTGTCAAGAAAGGGAATGTCAGCAGAATTGTTGTTCGCAGAAACGGCCAGGCTGTACTGAATATCCCTGTCAATGTGGGTGTTGTGGGCGCCGTGGTCGGCCTCTCCTATGCAAAATGGGCTCTCCTCGCCGCAGCTATTGCCACAGTCGGCTTTGGCTGCACGGTTGAAATTGTCAGAGCAGACGGCGATGTTGTCAACGTTATGGATGAACAGCGCAACCAGAAAGTCCGCGACTTTGCTGCAGAGACGGTCGAGAAAGTCAAGGATACGATCCCGGTTTCCATCAATGTGGATATTAAGCGGGATGCCGACTTTGAAGAACAGGTGGATGATACCACGCCTGTAAAAGACGACAAGCCCGAAGATTAATCGCGTTGTCAGACTTCGGAACGAAACGATACGGCTCTCCTGAACGGAGGGCCGTATCCTGTCTGCATATATGAAAGGAAATCTGCTTGAAAGAACTGGTTATTGGAACAAACGACGCCGGACAGCGAATTGACAGATTCGTCTCAAAAGCCGTTCCGCTCCTGCCGGACAGCCTGCTCCAGAAATTCATTCGCCTGAAGCGTATCAAATGCAATGGCAAGCCGGCAAAGCGGGACTATCGGATTGCAGAAGGAGACGTCATACAGCTCTACATTGCCGATGAGTTTTTTGAAAAACCCTCGGAAGAAAACGCGTGGAGAAAAATCGGCATTCCAAAACTCTCCATCGTGTATGAGGATGAACATATTCTGCTGGTCGATAAAAAACCCGGTGTGCTCTGCCACAGTGATGGTGCCTGGGATTACAGAACGGTTATCGCAAATATCCAGGCCTACCTCGCGCAGAAGGGTGAATGGAATACAAGAGCAGAAAATTCCTTTTCCCCTGCTCTGTGCAACCGGATTGACCGCAACACAGGCGGGATCGTTATTGCGGCAAAGGATGCGGAATCCCTGCGTATCATGAATGAGAAGATCCGCAATCGTGAGATTGAAAAATATTATCTTTGCGTCACCTGCCCAGCCCCGAAGCAGCAAGCCGGCCGTCTTGAGAACGAACTGTTCAAGGATGCCTCAAAAAACCAGGTTTTTGTAAAAAAGGTGCCCGAGCCCGGCTCCCGCCACGCGATTACCGAATACCAGGTACTGGACAAAAACGGCCGCCTCGCTCTTCTGGAATGCCGTCTGCTGACAGGACGCACACATCAGATACGTGTCCAGCTTTCGCATATTGGGTGCCCGCTTCTGGGAGATGGAAAGTATGGAAAGGAATCGGTGAACCGTCAATACGGGGAAAGCGGACAGGCTCTCTATTCCTGGCGCCTTTCCTTTGATTTTTCCACAGACGCCGGAATTCTGAATTATCTGAAGGGCAGATCCTTCGCAGTCGATCCCAATGAGATTCCTTTTGTAAAAACTTATTTTCCTTCCTTCCGAATGAGAAGCCGGTTTTGAATATCGGTTAACACAGAAGGAGCCATGTCCTGATCAGACATGGCTCCTTCTGCACTTTATGCTGTATTCACAGAGGATCAAACTCTCGGAATCAAAGCACTTTCTTTTCGATTCTCCTGTGAATGTCACGGCACAAGCCGGACAACAAGTTCCATGGTATAGTCGTTGCACGAAATCGTGAGCGTTCCTGGCGTTGTCGACGTCTGAAGCATCTCAACCGTGCACTTTCTTGTGTCTTCACCAGGTGTGACAATAAACAGGGATTCGTCGCTGCTCTTCCAGGTTACTCTGGTATTTTCAGCTGTAAAGACTTCAAGAGGCAGAACCTGCGCCTGCAGCTCAATCTTCGGATCGCGCGACAGGGACATCGTAAATTCATTCACGACATTAGTGCCAAAGCACTGAATGTTAATGCCCTCAACACTCGGCGGAGGTGTAGGCGTCGGCGTGGGAGGCGCTTCCGGTGTCGGAGCAGTGGATTCCACAACGGGTGTCGGCGTACTGGGTACGTTGTTAGTGCTGCGGCCTGCCTGATTGTCAAGCCCGCTGAGACTCGTTGAAACCATGACAATGACGGCAAGGATAACAGCCACTACCAAAATCAGGCCAAAAATCATCTGCCAGCGTGTGTTGGTTTCAGCTCGCTCGTATGCAGCCGTGCCTTTGACAGTGCTGGGAGTGGGGGCAGGAGTACGGCTGCTCTGCGTCACTCTTCTTGTGCCGCAATTGGGGCATCGACTGCGCAGGACGGAGAAGCTCTCCCCGCATCTGCGGCATTTTACTTCAGGAATTAAACTCATTCAAATTTTCCTCCATTCAGCGAAGATGGAAAAATCCAAATTTAAACATTGTGTATTCTACATCTAAAGCCTGTATTCGTCAAGTGCTTTGCTCAATTACGGTGCCAAAATTCATTGTTTTTTAAGGTTTTCCCCCACTTTTAAGGTGAAAAGCCGTTCGGAAGGTGTTTGTAACGCTTTACAGCTGCCGCTTTTAATAGATAATATGACAGAAGCACCGTGCCGGACAGAACACACCGGCACGGTGCTTTTTAGTTACTGTAAAGAGAAGTGCAGATCAGAATCAGATCATATTCTCGGTCCGCTCGCTGATAATATACCGGGGGCGGCCTTTTGTTTCCAGATAGATCTTCCCGATATAAATTCCGATAATACCCAGACTCACAAGCTGAACCCCGCTTACAAAGCAGACAATACAGGTCATACTTGCCCACCCGGGTACCGTTGCTCCTGTCAGCGCCCTGATAAGTGCCCAGATACAGCAGATAAAGCTGACAAATGCAACAAAAATGCCAATCGAGGTGATGAGATGCAGGGGCTTGACTGAGAGACTGGTAATGCCGTCAACCGCTAGACCAAGCATCTTCTTCAGCGGATAATGACTCTCACCGGCCATTCTCTCTGCCCTGGAATACTCCACCTTTGTGCTTTTGAAGCCTACAAGAGGAATCAGCCCTCGCAGATAAAGATTCACTTCATGATAATCCGCAAACGCCTCAAGCACCTTTGAACTGACCAGGCGATAATCAGCATGATTATATACAACTTCTGCACCCATAGCAGCAAGGAATTTATAGTATGACTGGGCCGTAAAGCGCTTGAAGAACGAATCCGTCTCACGGCTGGAACGAACACCGTACACGACATCATACCCCTCCGCATAGGCATCCACCATCCGGTCCATGGCATTGATGTCGTCCTGTCCGTCACAATCGATGGAGATTGTGATATCGCAACGGTTCCTGCATTCCATCAGGCCGGCAAGTACCGCATTCTGATGACCGCGGTTCCGACTCTGCGAAATACCTGCAAAGTGCACATCCTGTTTCGCCAGATTCTGAATAATCTCCCAGGTGGAATCACGGCTGCCGTCATTTACAAACAGGACACGGCTGTCATCGCTGATTTTCCCCGCGCCGATCAGCTCTCCCAGCTTTTGACGAAACAGAGGGGCTGTCAGGGGAAGAACGGCTTCTTCATTATAGCAGGGTATAACAATATACAGCACAGGACCCATCATTCTGCCTCCTTCATCAGGCTTCCAGATATGCTGCCAGATCAGCTACTCGTTTAAAATACAGTTTGCAGTGCTGGCGCATGTATTTTTCTATCTCGGGAATATCGTTGGACCATCCAACTGCTGCAAACGGGACTCCGCAGGCCAAGGCCATGTCAAGTCCGGGTTTCAGATCGTCTATCATCAGGGCCTGCTCCGGAAGAAGGTGAAACTGCCGCAATACTTCCTGCAAAGGCCAGGGGGATGGTTTTCTCTTCTCTTCCGGCATTTCCCATCCGAAGACGAGATCCGGCTCAGGAAGATTATTCTCCCGATAATCCCTCAGGATATTAACCCGGTGGGAATGCGAGATTACAGCAATCATCCCGCCCTTCGCCTTGTGTCGTTCCATGATCTCCCGAATCCCCGGATAAACCTTTGGGACCCGATCCCTGACATAGTTTTTCCAGTATTCGCCTTCTACCTCAATCATTTTCTCACTCATGCCGTACTCTTCTCTACACATTGGAAGAAAACCGGGCGAAAAGTTCTTCAAGAAATAATGTTCAAGACTGCAGCTGAGGCCGGGATAGTATTTCGCCAGGAACTCTTCAAAGCAGGGGTGGTGTATGGTGGCGGTACTGTTTACCGTCGTATCATCATGGTCAAAAACAAGGCACCGATACCGATTTGGCATAGACAGTTTCTTAATAAAACGTTGCAACAGCCTGCTCAGGGGCTTCTGAAGGCTGGCTGTCAACATAGGACAGAACCGGACCTTTTTTCCCGTAGGCTCTGTTGAACTTGAAATGAATCACCGCCGTCAGAAGCATCCAGCTGTCATCGCGGACGGAACCGGCATTCTCCCACTGGCATACAAGGCCGGCAAACTGGATATCTTCCACGCAGCAGGTCATCACATGTCTTCCTACGACAAAGGTCTCGGGAGGGAGCTTCTGTCTGCGCAGGGCCCTGCACTTAAAGCAGACCGTCTTTCCTTCGTATTTCTGCGGTTCCTCGGAGAGGTCACGATACCAGACTGCAAAATCGTCATCGCCGATCTGTATCACGGGTGCATTCAGATCAAAGGGAAGCGGGTCTTCAATATCGTCATATTCTACCTTCCCGTCCGGATATTCATAGGCAATATCCGCCCGGCGAGAAGCGCCGCGAACCAGCTTGTGAAATTCCATTTTGTCCATCTCCGGACGAAAACGATTAAATACAGCCAGTTCACAGCTCTTCAGCTTGTCGAACACAAGCTGCCTCATGTTGGCATTGTACTGCAGAATGGTATTGGCATCAGCAAAATAGAATTCCTGGTAAACCATCCAGTTTTCCGGGAGTGCATTATAAAGCACATCGAGAAGCCACATACCATTATACTCAACTACAACGCGTTCTGCATCCGTTTCCTCTGCAAAACGCAGAAGCGTCTCGGTTGTGAGCATCTTCTCGTCTTCCAGCACACGGATAAACACATTCCCGGAGGCAAAGCGATCCGGCTCATACTCTTCCACGCCCTCTTCGCACAGAAGAATCATGGTGCGCTCACCGTTGCAGAAGCGTTTGTCTTCCAATGTTTCCTGAATGAAGCGGGTCTTCCCTGCTTCCAGGAAACCCGTAAACAGGTAAACAGGAATATCCCGTTTTTTCTTAGCCAATCGTAAACAGCTCCTTCAGTGCGTCTTCCTTAAGTTTTGTGCCGATTACGCAAAGACGTCCCGTGACCTGAGCAGCGCCTCTGCGAATGGAAACCTCACCCGGGACATAGTCGAAATACAGCCAGTCGCCTTCATTTGCCGACAGGATTCCCTTTGCACGCAGCACCGTGCCATAGGTTTCCGACTGCTCCAGCTTCTCAAGCATCTGTTTCAGGCTGTCTTCATCAAATTTTTTCGGTGTCTCTGTTCCCCAGGTGCTGAACACATCATCTGCATGATGGTGATGATGGTGGTGGCATTCGCACTCCGGATCGTCGCATTCTTCGTCATCATGGTGATGGTGGTGCTCGTGATGCTCATGATCATGGTCGCTGTCATCATCATGATGATGGTGGTGATGGCACTCGCACTCTGGATCATCGCACTCTTCATCATCATGGTGATGATGGTGATGCTCATGATGCTCCATGGCCTTCAGTTCTGCATGAAGACCGTTTTCACGCATTGCCTCGATAATCTGCTGTCCGGAGACCGCATTCCACGGCGTCGTAATCAGGCCGGCGGAAGCATTGAGTGCCTTCAGAATAGACACAGCCTCCAAAAGCTTTTCTTCTCTGATGGAGTCAGTGCGGCTCAGTACAAGCAGGTCTGCATTGGCAACCTGGTCTTCAAAAAACTCACCGAAATTGCGCTGATACATTTTTGCCTTTCCGGCGTCGACTACGGTTACTTTGGCACCCACCACAGCCCCCTCAACGCGGGAGACAGCTGCCGCAACATCCGAAAGCTTTCCAACACCGGAGGGTTCAATGAGGATACGGTCCGGTGTATATTCGTCAATGACTTTTCTCAGTGCTTTTGTAAAATCACCAACGAGGGTGCAGCAGATGCAGCCGGAATTCATTTCGGTAATCTCGATACCGGCATCCTGCAGGAAGCCCCCGTCGATGGCAATATCACCGAACTCATTCTCTATCAAAACAAGCTTTTCACCCTGATAGCCTGATTCAATCAGCTTGCGAATCAATGTTGTCTTTCCGGCGCCAAGAAATCCGGAAAAAATGTCAATTTGCGTCATGTTAACCTCCTGAATGCATTATAATGCCTGTGATCATATCACAAATGCTGTAATCTTACAAGTCCCACCCCTCGCGGGAGGATTCTTCCATGGCTTTTCTTTTCTGTCTGCGTCTTCGCTCTCTGTCAATACGCTCCTGCATGTATTTTTCTCTCGCTTTTCTGTAACGAATCTGCAGGGTAATGTAGATTGCAAGAAGAAGGAGCAGCATGACAAAGACACCGACAACCCACTGGTTGGAGAAAACAGTTTTCAGCTGCTGTTTCATATACTCTGTTCGGGCAAGCTCAACCTCTTCCCTGGTAATCAGATTCACAGTGCCGTAAACATCGCCGTTGACGCTGACAACAGCTTCTCCAAGGACCTCTCCTGCTCTGACCGGCGCCTTCAGTTCCTGATCAGGAATATGAAATTCCAGCGAGATATCCTCATCCGTTGTATCCTTAGGGAGCAGAAGGCGAAGCCTCTGCTGCGGATAGAGCACTGCCTTCTGGTGATCATGGGCAAGCGCAACATCCAGCTCATACACGGGGGTTGCTGTGTCCACAACGTTGCGGTAGGAAAAATCGGAAAAAGCCCAGTCATACAGCTTGATGGTATCCTCAAAGTTCAGATAGTCTTCAATCCCGGCATTCAGCCAGCCGTCGCAGCCCATCACGACTGCCAGAAAGTGGAGACCTTCTCTCTCGGCTGTAGAGATAAGGCAGTAGCCGGCGGCGCGGGTATAACCGGTTTTCACGCCGGCTGCACCAGTGTAGAGATAGCGGTTCCCCCCGTAGACGGACTGACTGCTGATCAGAGAGTTGGAGTTGTGATATTCTCTCTCCGGGTGCATATTTGTCTGAGGAATCGTAACATCGGCAATATTGCACACAACAACAAAATAGTCGTGCGAAATGGCCTCCTGAGTAATCAGGAACATCTCATAGGCTGTAGTCTGGTTGTTGTTTGAGAGCCCGTTTGGATCCTCAAAATGGGTAACCTCGCATCCAAGCTCACTCGCTCTTGCGTTCATCATATCGACAAAACCGCTGATGCTTCCGCCAAGCAGAGAGGCAAGAACATTGCAGGCGTCGCTTGCAGATTGAATCATGGAGCAGTAAAGGAGATCCCTGTAGGTCAACTGTTCGCCAGGGACAATTTCTCCGCTGCTGCTCTCGTCATCAAGCCCTGCTCTGCAGTCTTCGCCGGCAGTGACCATCTCATCCAGGGTATGCTCTCCCCTCTCCACAGCTTCCACTGCCAGAAGTACAGTCATAATCTTTGTCAGACTGGCAGGTGCAACAACCGTATCGGGGTTCTTGGAGTATATTATACGTCCCGTATTCAAATCCGCAAGGACAATATTTTTGCCGTTCAGTTCCGGTGCCTGGGCAGCATGAGCGGCTGGTGCATATATCGACATCACAAAACTCATACAAAATACCGCCAGTAAAAACCAAATTTTTTTCATTTTAGACTCCCGCTCCGATAGGATTTATGGTAAAATAAAGTATCTTACGTAAAAGGTCAAATACACCTGATCATAGGAAACCAGCAGCACTGCAACTGCCCGTTTGCTTTCATCTGCAGATTATAATATTATAAGGTTTGTGGTGGAGAATTGCAATGCTTTCTTTTATAACTTTCTTTTGATGCCATGATGAACAGGAAAATCGCATTTCTGTGCAGCATTCTGCTTGCGGGCACCTATATTGCCTACTTTGCCATCTCCAGTCACTGGTTCTATCCGGTTCATGGCTACAGGGTGCAGACCCGCGCCATCCAGGAAAATCTGCTCTATGCCGGGCGAGATCAGACAGAGAATACGCGGCAGCTCCGAACACTTCTGTCCGGAGAGACCATCAACATCAATACCGCAGATGCAGATGCACTTCAGCGTCTGCCAGGCATCGGGCCGGCGCTCTCGGAACAGATTATACATCACCGTGAGACGGAAGGGTTCTATCTCAGACCAGAAGATCTCATGCGCGTTCCCGGGATCGGAGAGAAGACTTTTTTCATTATCCGCGACTATATCAGAGTTGGAGGTAATTCATGAAAATACTTGTAGTTGATGATGAACGCCCCCTCGTCAAAGGGATCCTGTTTAATCTGGAAAATGAGGGCTATGAAGTCGACTGCTGCTATGACGGTGCCACGGCAGTTGATATGGCACGCAAGGAGCACTATCATCTGATCATTCTTGATCTGATGATGCCCGGGAAGGACGGGCTGGAAGCATGCCAGGAAATCCGAAGCTTTTCAACAGTCCCCATCATCATGCTGACGGCGCGAAGTGAGCGGTCTGATCTTCTGCTCGGGTTTGAGTCTGGCGCAGATGACTATATCACCAAGCCCTTTGACATTCTTGAGCTCAAGGCAAGGGTGAGGGCACTGATCCGCCGTGCTGCCATCACCGGCAGTGAAGGCGCCGGCCCACAGGACGATCTCCTGGTTCGCGGGCAGATCAGTCTGGACGAGTCACAGCGCTGCGCCCGCAAAAACGGCGTTGAAGTAGATCTGACGATGAAGGAATTTGATCTCATCCTCTTCCTCATGAAAAATCCCGGCAAGGTATACAGCCGGGAGAAGCTCCTGGATCTTGTTTGGGGATATGAATATCTTGGGGATTCGCGTACCGTGGATGTCCATATCCGCCGGCTGAGGGAAAAACTGGAGCGCGACCCGGCCTCTCCGGAATATATTCTTACCAAATGGGGCGTTGGTTACTATTTTGCTCCGTGAGGATAGGCCATGCATTCACTTCGCCTGAAATTTATTGCCTTTATTCTTTCGATTCTGTTTGTTCTGCTGTTGTTGCTGAACACCTATCCCATCATCTCCACAAGGGACGCCATCTTCGAGGAGAAGCGAAGCTCGATGTCTGCCCAGGGTTCGCAGGTTTCTTCTGCACTCAGCAGTCTGGATAGTCTGAGCACAGCCGGTGTTGTGGACGTACTTCGTTTTCTGGAGCTCGGAAATTATAGCCGCCTGGCTGTTACGGACTCCGCCGGCAAGACGATCTATGATGACGGTACAGACGGCAGAGAGATCCCGGATATTATGCCCGCGCTGGAGGGGAAGGCGGTTTTTCGTTCTGTCTTTTCCGATGCAGCTTTTTTAAGCTCCATCACTCTCCCTGTCGGAACGGAGAATAGCATTCAGGGTGCTGTCTGCCTCTTTGAAACCGACGCGGAGCCTGCCAAAATTCTGATCACCATGCAGCGCCAGCTTACGCTTCTCTCACTTGTGATCGGATGTATCGCCATTCTGATTGCGGTTATTTTTTCCTATGTTGTGCTCAGGCGCCTGAATGATCTGACACACAGCATGCATGTGGTTGCAGGCGGTGACTATTCTTTCCGGCACAATGTGCGCGGCCGGGATGAGATCAGCGAACTCGGAACGGAGTTCAACCAGCTGACTGAACACCTGGAGCTCAACGAGCTTCAGCGCAGGCGCTTCGTCGCTGATGCCTCCCATGAGCTGAAGACGCCCCTTGCCTCCATTCGCCTGCTCTCTGACAGTATTCTGCAGACAGAGAACATGGATCAGGAAACCATGCGGGAATTTCTTTCAGATATTGAACATGAGGCAGTCAGACTTCAGGGGACGACAGAGAAGCTGCTCGATCTCTCCCGTCTGGATGATGATGTACAGATTGTACCGGAGCCGGTCGATCTCAAGCAGATCACGCTGGACGCACTTCCGTCCCTGATACATCTCGCCAGGCAGAAAACTGTCAGAATTGAAACCGAATTAATCGAAGGCTGTGTCATTATGGCCAACGCCGAGGATATGAGACATGTTGTTTATAACCTTGTGGAGAATGCGATCAAATATAATGTTCCGGAAGGTTCAGTTGCTATTTCGCTTTCCTCCGACGAAAGCTGCGTGAAACTGGCAGTTCGGGACACCGGGATCGGTATTCCGGAGGAAGATCAGTACAATATCTTCACCCGTTTCTATCGTGTGGACAAGGCACGTTCCCGGGAGAGCGGCGGAAGCGGTCTGGGGCTGAGCATCGTTCATGATGTGGTTCAGGCCTATGGCGGAACCATTACGGTCGGCAGCAACAAGCCAAGGGGGACTGTGTTTATCGTCAGTTTCTCCAGACCATCATCCGAGCAGACCGGTATATGAAGCCTGTCTGACAAGAATATGTTAAGGTTGATTGCATAGCTGTATTCCAGGCTTGACACTTCAGATTTTTGAATTATAATGGCAGACTGAATTTGTTTATGAATTCGATCTGCCATTTATTACGGTCAAATACCGTTTGGAACTTTACGACGAAAAGCGGAGGGATCATGGTGGAGATATACCGGGCTGGTATCGATATAGGTTCTACAACTGTAAAGCTGGTTATTCAGGACGACGAAGGGAATCCCTTGTACCGGGAATACAGGAGACATTGTGCCCATACCCGGGAGACGCTTGCCGCGCTTCTTACAGAGGCAATGCAGACAGTCGGCGCATGCATGCTGCACGTGGGGATAACAGGATCCGGTTCACTTGGTCTGTCCAGGGCCCTCGGGATCCCGTTTGTTCAGGAAGTTGTTGCGGTAGCCACCGCAATTCAGTCCCGCTATCCCCAGACAGACGTGGCGATCGAGCTTGGCGGAGAGGACGCGAAGATCATATATTTCTCCGGATCTCCGGAGGAACGGATGAACGGCGTCTGTGCCGGAGGCACAGGTTCATTCATCGATCAGATGGCTTCTCTGCTGCAGACCGATGCCGTCGGTCTGAATGACGCCGCTGCATCGGCAGTCCAGATCTATCCGATCGCGGCAAGATGCGGTGTATTTGCCAAAACAGATATTCAGCCGCTGATTAACGAAGGCGCTGCAATTTCAGACCTGGCAGCATCTATTTTCCAGGCCGTTGTGAATCAGACAATCTCCGGGCTGGCATGCGGACGGCCAATCCGGGGGAATGTTGCCTTTCTCGGCGGTCCGCTCCATTTTCTGACAGAACTGAAAAATGCCTTCATCAAGACATTGAAGCTGGAGCCTGAGCAGGTAATTGATCCGGAAGATTCACATCTTTTTGCAGCACAGGGGGCTGCGATGGAACTGCCCGAGGACAGCAAACCAGTCTCTGTTCTGGAGCTTATCGAAAAGCTTAAAACCGGTACCCATACAGAGTTTGAGCTTAAGCGCCTCGCTCCCCTCTTCTCCTCTGAAGAGGAATACAGATCTTTCTGTGAAAGGCACAATCAGGCTGTTGTGGCCAAGCGGGAACTTTCCTCCTATTCCGGTGATTGCTTCCTCGGGATTGATGCAGGTTCTACCACGACCAAGCTCGCCGTGATCAGCAGCAAAGGTGAGCTGTTGTTCTCCTTTTATTCCGGCAATCAGGGGGATCCTGTCCGCACAGCCCGCGAGGCGGTGTATAGGCTGTATGAATCGCTTCCGAAAAATGCAGTTATACGCCGCTCATGTTCAACCGGCTATGGTGAGCAGCTTCTGAAGACTGCCTTCTCCCTCGATGAAGGAGAGGTTGAAACCATTGCGCACTGCACTGCGGCATCCTTCTTCGATCCGGATGTGGACTGTGTTCTGGACATAGGCGGCCAGGACATGAAATGCATCCGCCTGAAAAACGGCTCGGTTGACAATGTTCTTCTGAACGAAGCCTGTTCTTCCGGCTGCGGCTCTTTTCTGGAAAACTTCGCCAATTCCCTCGGGTATTCTGCCGAAGGCTTTGCAGCCGAAGCTCTGTTCGCGCCGAACCCGGTGGATCTCGGTACGCGCTGCACGGTTTTCATGAACTCCAACGTAAAGCAGGCACAGAAAGAAGGCGCCGATGTGAGTGATATTTCCGCCGGTCTAGCCTATTCTGTCATCAAGAATGCTCTGTACAAAGTGATCAAGCTTACAGATCCTTCCGAGCTGGGCGGTCACATAGTCGTGCAGGGCGGCACGTTCTACAACCGGGCAGTGCTCCGGGCTTTTGAAACAATCGCCGGTGTTCAGGTTGTCTGCCCGGACATTTCCGGCATCATGGGGGCCTTCGGCGCCGCTCTGATTGCCCGGGATCGCTATGCCGGGCAGGCAACTGATATGCGGCCGCTGGAGGAAATCATTCATCTTGAAGTGCAATCTGAGACCAGGCGATGCGGCCGCTGTCAGAACAACTGTCTGCTGACAGTAAATCACTTCCCCGGTGGGAAGGAGCATATCACAGGAAACCGATGTGAGAGAGGCCTCGGCGAGGATCAGCGGCCCCGTCGTGCGCCGGACATGATGGCATTCAAACGCAGACGTCTCTTTTCCTATGCACCTCTGAAGCCCGAAAAAGCCCCACGTGGACTCATCGGTATGCCGCGTGTGCTGAACATCTATGAGGACTATCCCTTCTGGGCTACTTTCTTCAGAAGTCTCGGATTCCGTCTGGAGCTCTCCCCCTTCTCAACCAGAAAAATATATGAACTGGGAATGGATTCAATCCCCTCTGAGTCCGAATGCTACCCGGCGAAGCTCTCGCACGGGCATGTACAGTGGCTCATTAATCGCGGAATCCGGACGATCTTTCACCCCTGTGTTTTCTATGAACATCAGGAGACAGAAAATGCCCAGAATCACTATAACTGCCCGATCGTGGTCTCCTATGCGGAGAACCTGAAGAACAATATTGAAGACATTGCAGACAAGGAAATCCTCTATCTGCGGCCGTTTATCGCACTGACAGACGAGCATACCGCTGCAAACCGTCTGGTGGAATTCTGCCGCGAAATCTGGAATATTCCCGAGTTTGAGGTAAGGCACGCCGTTTCAGAAGCATGGGGAGAGCAACTGAAGGCCAAAGCTGATATCCGGGCGGAGGGGGCCCGTGTACTGGCGGAAATGGAGAAATCCGGTGGCCGGGGTATTGTGCTTGCCGGGCGCCCCTACCACATTGATCCTGAAATCAACCACGGCATTCCCGAGATGATTGCCGGCTACGGTCTGACTGTCCTGACGGAGGACAGCCTCCCTGTCAGCTTTACCCCCAAAAGGCCGGTGCGTGTCAATGACCAGTGGGTCTATCATTCGCGCCTGTATACTGCCGCGGAATTTGTTGCCTCCAGGGACGATCTGGAACTGATACAGTTCAACTCCTTCGGCTGCGGACTCGATGCCGTTACAACCGATCAGGTGAGTGAAATACTCGAACGATGCGGCAAGCTGTATACAGTTCTGAAGATCGACGAAGTGAATAACCTCGGTGCTGCAAGAATCCGTATCCGCAGTCTCCTGGCTGCCATGAACATGCGCCAGGAGCATCAGATTCATGCTCAGCCACGAGATATCACCTATCACCGTGCCGAATACACTGAAGCCATGCAGCAGGAAGGCTATACGATTCTCGCGCCTCAGATGAGCCCGGTTCACTTTGATCTTCTTGCCCCGGTCTTCCGGCATTACGGCTATAATATGGTGATTCTGTCAAATGACAACCGTCAGGCGATCGACACCGGGCTCCGGTTTGTGAACAACGATGCCTGCTTTCCCGCCATGACAGCTGTCGGCCAGATCATGGACGCAGTTCTTTCCGGCAGGTACGATACCAGCAGGCTTGCCATCATCATGACACAGACAGGCGGATGCTGCCGGGCCAGCAACTATGTCAGCTTCATCCGGCGCGCCCTGGACAAGGCAAATCTTTCCCAGATTCCGGTTATTTCTCTCAATGCCAACGGCATGGAAAAAAACGAAGGGTTCCGATTTACCCCTCCGATGATTCTGGACGCGGGCAGGGCCATCGTTTTTGGTGACCTGTTTATGCGCTGCCTTTACCGGGTTCGTCCGTATGAGCTGATTCCAGGCAGCGCAAACCGTCTTCATGCTGAACTGAAGGATCGCTGCATCGCTTCCCTGACGCATCGACGCGGCTCCGAGAGCTATTCATCACTTTGCCGTACGATCGTCCGCTCTTTTGACGTGCTTCCTCTTGTGGAAGGACTGCGCAAGCCCAGAGTCGGCATCGTTGGGGAAATCCTTGTAAAATACATGCCTCTGGCCAACAATCATCTTGTGGAGCTCCTCGAACAGGAGGGTGCCGAAGCCGTTGTCCCGGATCTGATGGATTTTCTTAACTACTGTGTCTATAACAACGACTACCGTCATCATTTTCTCGGGAAGCCCTGGAGTGCTTCCGCCATTGCCTGGCTTGGCGTTCATGCAATCCGCATGCTCCGTGCTCCTGCCCTCCGCGAGCTGAAGAGCAGCCGCCGCTTCGCCGCTCCAATGCCGATTGAGAAAATCGCAGAGCTGGCAAAGCCGTTTCTTTCTCTTGGCAACCAGTATGGAGAGGGCTGGTTCTTAACCGGTGAGATGGCCGAGCTTCTGACCGATGGTGTGGAAAACATCGTATGCATCCAGCCCTTTGCCTGTCTGCCGAATCACGTTGTCGGAAAAGGGATGCTGAAAGCGCTCCGCAAACAATACACCCACGCAAACATCGCCGCAGTGGACTATGACCCAGGAGCCAGCGAGGTCAATCAGCTCAACAGAATCAAGCTGATGCTCTCTACAGCCAGGCACAACCTGTAAGCGGTTGATTGGGCAACTGCGCTTCCCGATTTTGTCAGTTCTGTCAATTGCAAATTCTCCCCGAGTAGGCTATCATCAGCTTGTAGAATGGATTCAATAATGAATGGGAGGCGTTGAACATGAAACGTATGCTGCGTGTCGCCCTGGTTACAAGTGGCGGTGACTGTCAGGGTCTTAATGCTGCTTTACGCGGCGTTGGGAAAACCCTCTATGAAAAAGTGGACAAGGTTGAGATCTATGGTATGTACGACGGATACCGTGGTCTCATCGAATGCGATTACAAGTTCATGGAACCAAAGGATTTTTCCGGTATCCTGACAACCGGAGGGACAATCCTCGGTACTTCGCGACAGCGCTATATTCCGGGGAAAGACATCGTTGACAACAATGGAAACAGCGTTCTGCCGGATATGCTGCACACCTACAACCGTCTTAACCTCGACTGTATCGTGATCATGGGCGGCAATGGAACACAGAAAAGTGCCAAGCTGATCTCAGACTATGGGATGAATGTGATCACCCTGCCCAAGACCATCGACAACGATATCTACGGCACGGATATCACCTTCGGTTTTCAGAGCGCTGTGGATATCGCGACAAACGTCATCGACTATATCCATTCCACCGCAAGCTCCCACGGTCGGATCTTTGTTGTGGAGCTGATGGGGCGGGATGCCGGATGGCTGACGTTGAATGCTGGCATTTCCAGTGGTGCTGATGTTATTCTGATTCCCGAGATTCCCTATGATATCAGCAAGGTTGCCGATGTTGTGGAAAAGCGCAGGAAATCCGGTCGTTCCTTCTCCATCATTGCCTGCGCCGAAGGTGCCCGCTCCATTAACGACGAAGTTCTTGACGAAGAGGCCAGCAGAAAGAAAAAAGAGAACAGCCATTATCCGACGGTCTCCTACAGAATTGCGGATGAGCTTGAGAAGCTGACAGGGCAGGAATGCCGTGTAACTGTCCCGGGTCATTATCAGCGTGGCGGTCCCCCCTGCCCTTACGACCGGGCAATTGCCACACAGTTCGGGGCAGCTGCCGCCGATATGATTATCAAGCAGGAATATGGCAGGATGGTCGCCATCCAGAATGGAAAGCTCACCTCCATCCCGCTGGAGGACGCTGCCAGCAAAACCAAGTTTCTGCCTGTTGACCACCCGACTATCAAACTTGCGCGTGATATTGGGATCTCCTTCGGCGATTAAGAACAAAAAGCAATTCGGGAAGCAGTCTGGCTCTGTTTCCCGAATTGCTTTTTCTGCCGCGATAAGGGCTATGTGTTATGATCAGCTGTGATCTGCTTCCGGCAGTTCGAATCTCTCCAGAAGATTCTCAACGCTGTTGTTCATAACCTTCAGAATGCGCTCCTTGGTCAGTTCCTTTGGAAGCGTCATACCGTAATCCATCCAGTGAGAAATAAAGCCGATGGCACACTCCGCATAGAATTCCACGACGAACTCAAAATCATGCCGGCTGATGCTCTTGCCCTCCGAAACAATCACCGCAAAGCTGCGTATGCAGGCTTTCATTTTTTCCTTCAGATAACGCAGCATATAAAGCCTGCTGTTAGAGTTATAGACATTCAGAGTAAAGGCGCTGTTCGATTCCAGATAATCCATAAAGGTCATTACATCTTCAAGCCAGCGATCATATACCACCTCATGAGGCAGCACCCGGTCCGCGTCATCTTCGAATACCCATTCCAGGAGATCGTCCACATCGTCAAAATGATAATAGAATGTCTGCCTGTTGACGCCGCAGATCTCCACAATATCCTTGACCGTAATCTTGTCAATCGGCTTGATTGTCATCATCTGCCTAAGTGCAGATGCCAGTGCTTCCTTTGTACCGTTTGCCATATTCTCTCCCCCTTTAACTCTTCTGCGCCTGTGAAGCAATAGTATATTGAAGGCAATCCAATTGCATTTTCGACAATTCGCAATAAATGTATATACATTATAACATAGGTAGCATTTTTGTGCAATCCCATATTCCCCGAAGATGCATACCCTTTCTGGCGGTAAGCATCCGTATACTCGGAATACTGTCCTCAGAAACAGAGAAACGGCCAACGAATCGGCCGTTTCTCTGCACAATATATATTTGTTTTTTCCGTCAGATACGCTCAGAGCGCTCAATATCAAGAAAATACTTGTACGTATCGACCGTAAGCTCGCCGCAGGCATCCTCATCGCAGGCAATAATCGCCGCATTGTGCAGCTGAAGGGCACTGCAGGTCCACTTCTGGCTGACACCACCTTCCACTGTTGCGGCCAGTGCGCGGGCTTTGTTGTGTCCGCTGATCAGCACAAGCACTTCTTTGGAATCCGTAACCGTGCCGATCCCTACGGAAAGAGCCATAGAGGGTACCTTTTCCGGGTCGTTGCCGAAGAAACGGGAGTTCACAATCCGTGTGTCGGTGGTAAGATACCGCACACCGGTTCTGGACGAGAGAGAAGTAAAAGGCTCGTTGAAGGCCAGATGCCCGTCAACACCGATGCCGCCCATGAAAAGATCTATCCCGCCGTAAGAGGCAATTTTCTCTTCATATCGTGCGCATTCCCCTTCCGGATCATCGGTCATGCCATTGAGAATATTGATGTTCTCCGGCTTCATATCCACCAGGTGGTCGAAGAAGTTGTCGTGCATAAAATACCAGTAGCTCTGGTCATGCTCATGAGGGAGGCCAAGATACTCATCCATGTTGAAAGTCACGACGTTCGCAAAACTAAGCTCTCCGGCCTGATTCATGCGGGCAAGCTCCTTATACACACCGATCGGGCTGGAACCGGTGGGAAGACCGAGAACAAACGGTCGATTTTCTTTATGGCCCCTGATCTTCTTTGCAATATAATTCGCAGCCCAAAGACACATCTTTTCATAATTATCCTGAATGACAACTCTCATTTTCTGTCTCCTTCTATCAGACCAGATGATTTCTATTCTCCAAGATAGGCTTTCTTGATTGCCTCATTTGTTAGCAGCTCTGCGCCGCTTCCCTGCAGGGTAATCTCCCCTGTCTCCAGCACATAGGCAAGATCCGCGGTTTTCAGAGCCATGTTGGCGTTCTGTTCGATCAGCAGCACGGTAACACCCTGGCGGTTGATCTCACGGATGATGTCAAAAATACCCTTTACGACCAGCGGTGCAAGGCCCAGGGAAGGCTCATCCATCATCATGAGCTTCGGGCGGCTCATCAGAGCACGGCCAACAGCCAGCATCTGCTGTTCGCCGCCGGAGAGCGTGCCGGCCATCTGCCAGGACCGCTCCTGAAGCCGCGGAAACAGCTCGTACACCCACTCGATATCCTTCTGAATCCCGGCCTTGTCATTGCGCAGATAAGCTCCGATTTTCAGGTTCTCCAGAACCGTCAGGTTCGTGAACACACGCCGTCCTTCCGGAACCATGGCGATCCCCTCTTCCAGGATCTTGTTGATCGGCATTCCGATCAGTTCCTTCCCGTTATAGAGAACCGACCCGCTCTCCGCCTTCACGAGACCGGAAATGGTACGGAGCATCGTGGATTTCCCTGCTCCATTTGCGCCGATAAGCGTGACAATCTTGCCATCGGGAACTTCCAGATTGACACCGCGCAGTGCGCGGATTCCTCCATAGGAGACATGCAGATCCTTTACTTCAAGCATCGTCAGCCACCCCCAGATATGCGTCAATGACTTTTTCATTCGCCTGGATTTCCGTCGGCGTGCCATGTGCAATCATCTTTCCAAAGTCAAGCACATATATTCTGTCGGAAATATCCATAACCAGATCCATATGATGCTCGATCAGCAGAATGCTCACGTGGAACTGATCCCGAATCTCTGCGATAAAGCGCGTGAGCTCCACAGTCTCCTGCGGGTTCATGCCTGCTGCAGGCTCATCGAGCAGCAGCAGCTTCGGTTCGGTCGCAAGTGCCCGGGCAATCTCCAGGCGACGCTGTTTGCCGTATGGAAGACTTGTTGCCAGCTCATTCCGCACATCCGAAAGGCCAACTGTCTCCAGAAGTGCATCCGCCTCTTCGCGCTGTCGTATCTCCTCTGCCCGGTTTGCCCCGAAGGTGGCAGAAAACAGATTGCTGGTACGTTTCATATGCTTTGCGATCAGGACGTTTTCAAAAACCGACATGCTCGGCCAAAGACGAATATTCTGAAAGGTTCTCGCCATGCCGAGCGCTGTCAGTTTGTCCGGCGTCGGCTCAAGAGTCTCGGTATATTTACCCGCATTCTCCCCGAGATAGCCTTTTTTCATTTTCCCCTTTGGGAAGTTCTCGATCACCTTGCTGCCATTGAAGCTTACACGGCCATTTGTGGGGGCATACACACCGGTGATCACATTGAAGGCCGTTGTCTTTCCCGCGCCGTTTGGGCCGATAATGGCAACGATTTCCCCCTCATATTCTTCCATGCTGAAGTCGTTCACAGCAACTACGCCGCCAAACTGCATGGTCACATCCTCTACCCGGAGGACACAGGGCCTGTCTTTTCTCATTTTGCCGTCCCCCCTGCTTTTTTCTTTCGGCTGCGAAGAACATCGCTGATCTCACGCTCGCCCATAATACCTTTTCGGAAGAAAAGCACCACGATCATGATGATAATGGAGAATACCACCAGGCGGAACCCGTTGCGGAAGATGCCCGGCGCACTGATTCCCAGGAAGGATCCGGAATCAAGCCCGCGCAGCCACCATTCGGACGCGGCAACAAAGAGGAATGATCCAATTACAGACCCGGATGTAGAGCCTATACCGCCCAGAACCACCATCAGCAGTATTTCATAAGTCATGGCAGATTTGAAGTTGCTCGCCTGGGCAATGGAAAGGACCATCGCCATCATGGCACCGGAAACCCCCGCGAAGAAAGAGCTGACAGTAAAAGAAAGCATCTTGTGTTTCGCCAGGTTGATACCCATTGCCTCTGCGGCAATCTCATCATCGCGGATTGCCTTGAAAGCCCGGCCATAGGTAGAATTTACAAGCTTGACAATGATAATGATGGAAATTGTCGCGATCAGAACAGGAACAAAGGTGGACAGGACGAGCTTGGTATCGCCAAGTTCGAGCTTGAATTTGCTGGTTCTGGCAAAGTTCTTCAGCAGGTTGGAGCCATTCGTTATAGGGCCAAGCTTCTGCCACTGGAAAATCGCACGGATAATCTCAGCAAAGCCAAGCGTAGCGATTGCCAGATAGTCAGACTTCAGACGGAGCACAGGAAGGCCAATCAGCCAGGCAAAGAATGCTGCCATCAGGCCCGCAAGAATCACAGCGATCAGCACGCCAACAGCTGTGCCGGCAGGCCCCATTACACCGGAGAGTGCTTCCGGGAAGGAGAAACGCACCGCGGCATCAAAATACTGATAGACTGCATCACGGGCCGAAGACGGAATCGTAAAAATAGCATAGGTGTAGGCACCAATGAGCATGAACCCGGCATGCCCCAGCGAGAAGAGCCCGGTATAGCCGTTGAGCAGATTCATGGAAACTGCCGCAAGGGCATAGACAGAACCTTTCTGCAGAACAGTCAGAAGCATATACATTTTGTTCGTCGGTTTGATAATCTGGTCAAGCCACAGAACCACGGCGAGGAAAACCAGCACCGCGAGCAGGGCTCCCCAGGAGGTTTTTTTGCGGTATTCCTGTTTCACTGCAACTCCCTCCTCTCAGACCTTGTCGGTGGTCTTTTCGCCGAAAAGACCAGTGGGCTTGAATACCAGAACTATAATCAGCAGAATAAACGTAAACGCATCGGAAAATGTTGCAAATCCGATCTGCTCCGAGATGGTCCCCTGTACAATCAGGATCGTGTCAAGCCCTTTGATCAGGCTCTCTGCAATACCGATGATAAAGGCACCGATCACAGCACCGGGAATCGAGCCAATGCCGCCAAAAACTGCCGCGACAAAAGCTTTCAGGCCGGGCATGGCGCCCGAAGTCGGAACAACACCGGGATAATTGGTGAAAAACAGCATCGAGCCAACCGCTGCCAGGAAAGTTCCAATGATAAACGTGGCAGAGATTACGTTGTTAATCCGAATGCCCATCAGCTGTGATGTTTCAAAATTCAGTGAAACCGCCCGCATCGCCATACCAATCTTCGTGTGGTTGATCAGCTGTACCAGCAGTACCACGAGGATAATGGTGAGGAAGGGCGTAATAATCGTGACACGGGAAGTCTCCATGCCGAAGACCGTCACACGATCAGAAATCCATGGGATCGTGGGATAGTTTTTATTCAGTCCGCCCGTAATATAAAGGGCAAGGTTCTGAATCAGATAACTGACACCGATTGCCGAGATCATAACCGACATACGCGGCGCCGTACGAAGGGGGCGGTATGCCACGCGCTCGATGAGAAAGCCCAGCAGCACGGTCAGAACAATCATCAGAGGAATGGCAATATAGAGCGGCATGGAGGCCGCCATATAAACCATCATCAGCCCGGCGACCATAAACACGTCGCCATGAGCGAAGTTAATCAGGCGCAGGATGCCGTAAACCATGGTATAACCGATCGCAATCAGAGCATACTGACCGCCTACAGAGATACCGGAAATAATATAGGGCAATATGGTTTTTGCCATGGAGGAATCCTCCTTCGAAAAATAAATGAAAGCGGTGAATTTCCCGCACCGGGGAATTCACCGCGAAGTGGAGTGAAGAGCACCCGGCTCTTCACCCCACCCGCATTTCTGGTTTAGCTCTGGCTGATTACGGTTTCACAGCCGAAATCAGCCGACAGTTGCAACCGTAACGAAGTCCCAGACACCGGTCTCGGTGTTGCACTCCTTGACGAAGGCGCTGTCACGGATAGCATCCTTGTTCTCGTCAAAGGCAATCGCACCGGTTACGCCCTCATAGGAGAGTGCGGGGAGGACTTCCAGAACAGCTTCGGGATCGGTGGAGCCGGCAGCCTTCAGGGCTTCCAGAGCCACATAGTAGGCATCATAGCCCATGACCGTTACTGCAGCAAGTTCGTCATTGCCGCCGTTGTTGGCAAGGGCAGTCTTGTCGCTGTTGATCCATTCCTTGATACCCTTATCGAATTCTTCATTTGCGCCTTCCTGATAGAAGGTGGTAACACAGATCTGAACATCCGTACCCTTCGCGGCATTCAGGATAACATTGGAATCCCAGGTGTCGCCGGCGAGGATGGGCATTCCGAGAGCCTGTGTATCAGCCTTTGCAATAATCTGCGCTGCTGCCTCGGTGCTCACCGGAGAGAAGAAGACATCGCAGCCCTGATTCTGGGCATTGGTGATGTAGGTGGAGAAATCAGAGGTGCCTTCCGGGAACTGCTCATACACGCAGTTTTCCTTACCGAAGGCTTCAATAAAGAAGTTGCAGAGACCGCCGGAATAGTCATCACCGAGCTTGGCCAGGCAGTAAGCCTTGGTGGCATTGAGCTCGCTCTTGGCGAAGTTGGCAAGAACCGTACCCTGGAACGGATCCAGGAAGCAGATGCGGAAATACACATCGCAGCCGGAGGTAACCTGCGGGTTGGTGCAGGTGACGCCGATGGCAGGCACACCAGCATTGGAGAAGGTATCGCTCGCCGCAATGGAAACACCGGAGCCATAGGAGCCAAGGACCAGAGAAACACCGTTGGAGATCAGATCCTGCGCGGCAGTCGGGGCCTTGTCATTGGAAGATGCGTTGTCTGCATAAACCAGTTCAACATCATACTCAACACCGTCAATCTCGACAGTCGGAGTCAGGTAGTTGGCATACTGCATGCCGAGAACTTCCTGCTTGCCGCCGGCGCCGTTATCACCGGACTGCGGCTCGAATACGCCGATCTTCACTACCGGGTTGTCATCGGCAAAGGCCATCGGGGCCAGAGCAAATACCAGGCAGATTACCAGCGCAACTGCTAGAATCTTTTTCATTTTTCTTCCTCCATTAATTGTTTTTATTTTCGTCAATCAGGGATAGATGTCCGCACTTTGGAGACAAACGTTTCCCGTGACGATACAAGCATTATACAACATCTTTTTTTAAAATGCACTTGCGCATTTTGCCGAAATGCTGTTATGGAACAGCATGTTTTTTGACCGATTACACAAAACAGGCGGCATATTCACTCTCTCAACAGCGTGTTGGTCCTTTTCGCCAGTCTTCCCCGGCCGGCCACGGGCCGGCGTGCGGGTAGCACAGAGTATAAAAATCATGAGCAGCTGCCGCCAGTTCCACCTGTATCCTGCTTTCCCCGTCAAGTATTCTGTAGTCCCCTGTTTTCGTCAGAACCGGGATCCCTCTTACGCTCTTCAGGATCTCTCTCCCTCTGCCATTGAAGGCCAGGATTCTGGCGTACCCTGGAAGATTCTCACGCGCTGCCGGCTGCACTCCAAGCGCTGCGCAGAGGCATAGCCTGCGCACACGGGCTGAGGCATACCGGCTGCTGGATACTTCACGAATAATCTCCTCCATGCTGCCTGCTGTTCTGAATGCATTGAAAAGCTTCTGCCCAAGGCCGCCTTCTGCATCATGCAGTTCGCAGAAATCCCCGCACTGAAGGCTCCGGAGGCGGGAGAGAAGAACACGCTCGTAAGTGTTTCCCCCATAAACCTGTCGTCCCTCTCTGGTTTCCTTTCCGAATATTATTGCGGCCTCTTCCGGTATCCATCTGTCGATGGGGTTCCCTTCCGCAAGCAGAGTCCGCAGGGCCTTTGCTGAAAGAATACCGCCCTCTCCGGCGCTGTCGTGCTCTGCGCCGAAACGCCTGACAGCGAGAGGCCGCAGGGCAGGCTGCAGTTCCTGGATCGCCTTCAGATATTCGATCGCCAGTATGTTGTTCGGCTGCTTCATTTCCGGAAGTGGTCTGCCCAGTCTCTCCTCTGCCGTCCTCTGTCGGGCGGCTGCAAAGCTCTGTTTCGGTTCCCGGGTCAGCCTCTCCCGCACCGCATGGACAAAATCTTTCTGCAGCAGCGCATCAGCAATCTCCTCCAGTTCTGACAGTTTCTCTGACTCTGCCCCGAAGGCGATGGTATCTGCCCCGATGCCCGAGAGGATCCGGACGGCTCCCCGTGCAAACCCCTCTGCCGAGGAAAGAGCCCAGGCCAGCGGAAGCTCCACGACCAGATCTACCCCGCATCGGCAGGCAGCCTCTGCCCTGGCATATTTGTTATAGGATGCCGCCTCTCCCCGCTGAACAAAGTCCCCGCTCATGACGGCAACGATGCATCGCTCCGGATCCTCTTCGCGGCTCTTTTGCAGATGATAGGCATGTCCGAGATGGAAAGGGTTATATTCTGCTGCTATTCCTGTGATTTTCATGATCTTCTCCGAAAAAATACTTGCGCTTTTGCATTGGAATGATTACAATAAGCACGAATGATTTTATGAAAGGAACCAACCTATGAAAATTTTAGTTATCAACGCCGGAAGCTCTTCTTTGAAATACCAGCTGATCGATATGACCACCGAATCTGTCCTCGCAAAGGGCCTTTGCGAGCGTATTGGTATTGATGGCCATCTGAAGCACAGCCCCCTTGTCGGCGGAAAGCCTGTATTCGATGAAGATCTCCCCCTGCCCACTCATTCCGAAGCCATTGCCGCAGTTATCGAGAAGCTTACCTCCGCAGAATACGGCGTGGTTGCTTCCATGAAGGAAATCGATGCTGTCGGTCACCGGGTTGTTCACGGCGGCGAGAAGTTTGCAAGCTCCGTTCTGGTCAATGACGATGTCATGGCCGCAATTGAAGAATGCATCCCCTTTGCGCCTCTGCACAACCCCGCCAACATTACCGGCATCAATGCCTGCCGCAAGGTCATGGGTGATGTCCCAATGGTTGCCGTTTTCGATACTTCCTTCCATCAGACCATGCCCGGCAAGGCTTTCATGTATGCTGTTCCCTATGAGTATTATCAGAATGACGGCATACGCCGCTATGGTTTCCACGGCACGTCCCACCGCTATGTCTCTTCCCGCTGCGCAGAACTTATGGGCAAGCCCATTGAAGAGCTGAAGATCGTCTCCTGCCATATGGGTAACGGCAGCTCCATCGCGGCTATTGATGGTGGCAAGTGCGTTGATACCTCCATGGGCTTTACTCCTCTGGTCGGTCTGCCCATGGGCACCCGCTGCGGCGATCTGGACGCCGGTGTTATCCAGTTCCTCATGAACAAATACGGCTATTCCATTGATGAGATGCTGAACATCCTCAATAAGAAGTCTGGCGTTCTCGGCGTGTCCGGCGTCTCCTCTGACTTCCGTGATCTTGACAACGCTGCTGCCGAGGGCAACGAGCGCGCCCAGCTTGCCCTGGATATGTTCCACTACTGGGTTGCTAAGGTCACCGGATCCTACGTTGCTGCAATGAATGGCGTTGACGCCATCGTCTTTACGGCCGGTGTTGGTGAGAACAGCAAGTCCTCCCGTGCTGCCATCAGCGAGTATTTCGGTTATCTCGGAGTCACCATCGACCCGGTTGCCAACAGCAAGCGCGGCGAAGACATCATGATCTCCACCCCGGATTCCAAGGTAAAGGTCTTTGTCATCCCCACCAATGAAGAACTGGTCATCGCCCGTGATACCCGCGATATCGTAGGCTGATCCATTATACACTATACCCAACACAAAATGCCTCCGTTTTTTCGGGGGCATTTTTTTGTCCTGTTTTATCTGCCGGTGGAACCGAATCCGCCCGCTCCCCGGTCAGTCTTTGAAAGCTCTTCCGTCAGCTCAAACTCCAGCGAAAGGAAAGGGATCACTACCATCTGGGCGATCTTCTCCCGCGGTGAAACTACGCGAACCACGTCCGAATCGTTATGCAGGGCAACCATATAATTCCCGCGGTAATCAGAATCACAGATCCCAACACAGTTTGCCGGGCGAAGGCCCTCACGGGTGGCAATGCCGCTGCGGGCGAAGATGCCGGCAAAATATCCCTCCGGCAGCTCAAAGCGCAGGCCTGTGTCGATGGTTCTTGTCTCATGCGGAGGGATCTCAACCGGCGCCTGCAGGCAGGCATAAAGATCATATCCTGCCGCCTCCCGGCTTCCTCTTGCCGGCAGGCAGGCATCGGGATTCACTTTTTGAACTTTGATTAACATGACTGTACCTCCGTGCGTATACAAAAATCCCCCGGCAAAAAGCTGGGGGATTTTATGAGTGCAGGATTAATAATAGCGCTTATTCTTATTCTTACGAGCGGCCTCTGATTTCTTGCGGCGCTTCACACTCGGGCTCTGGTAGTACTCCTTCTTGCGAAGATCAGCCAGAACACCGGACTTGGCGCAGCTGCGTTTGAATCTTTTCAACGCATTGTCCAGAGTTTCATTCTCTTTCACATAGATTTCCGACACACTTATTCCCTCCCTCCATCACGTCCAATATGACGCTTCAAGGGCCAATCAATTTGGCTTTTAACAGAGATATTATACCGGATTTAATATCCGTTGTCAATATGCAGTTTGCTTTCTTCTGTGTGAAAATGCAGGACCGTCAAAATCAGGCTTTCTTCAGAATAAGGTTCACAATGCGATTCTTCACGACAATAGTCTTGACCAGCTGCATGCCCTGCATGTGGCGCTGGATCTTCTCGTCCGCAAGCGCGGTCTTCAGGATGGTATCCTCATCCGCATCGTTGGCTACCACAATCGTGCTGCGAAGCTTGCCATTGACCTGGACAGCCATCTCGTGCTCGGCATCGACGGTCTTGCTCTCGTCATATACCGGCCAGGACATCTGCATGGCCATTTTGCCTTCCATGGACGCGAAACCGGTCTGCTCCCACATTTCCTCAGCGATGTGAGGGGCAAAGGGGCTTAGCATCAGAATCAGGTTCTTCAGGTCTCCCCTGGTGCATCCATTGGCATAAAAAGCATTCACCAGTGACATCAGCGCGGCAATTGCAGTATTCATCTTCAGGTCAAGAATGTCATCGCCGACCTTCTTGATGGTCTTGTGGATCAGGGCTTCGTTCTTTGGCGAGGCTGCCAGATCATCCGTTACCAAATCGAGCAGATTCCAGCAGCGGTCCAGGAAACGTTTGGAGCCTTTCACGGCCTCATCGGACCATGTCGCGGTCTTCTCAAAATCACCGATGAACATGATATAGACACGCATGGTATCCGTGCCATATTCCTTGATAACGTCATCCGGGTTCACGACATTGCCAAGGGACTTCGACATCTTTACCGATGTACGCAGCGCTTCATTCCCGTAATGGGCAATCAGCGCCTGCTTCTCTTCCTCTGTCTCCGCATAACCGACATAATGCGGATTTCGGCCAAGAATCATGCCGTGTGATGTACGCTTCTGGTAAGGCTCCTTGGTATGCACCACACCAATATCATACAGGAACTTGTGCCAGAAACGGCTGTATAGCAGGTGCAGCGTGGTATGCTCCATTCCGCCGTTATACCAGTCAACCGGTCCCCAGTATTCCTCAGCCTCTTTCGAGAAGGGCGCCTGATCATTATCCGGATCCATATAGCGCAGATAATACCAGCAGGAGCCTGCCCAGTTTGGCATGGTATCGGTTTCGCGTTTGGCAGGGCCGCCGCAGCACGGGCAGGTAGTATTGACCCAGTCGGTCATCTTTGCGAGCGGGCTTTCACCGTCGTCGGTGGGTTCATAGCTCTCCACATTCGGGAGAACCAGCGGCAGCTCGCTTTCATCCAGAGGCACCCAGCCGCACTTCGGGCACTCCACCAGTGGGATCGGCTCGCCCCAGTAGCGCTGGCGGGAGAAGACCCAGTCACGCAGCTTGTAGTTGACCTTTTCCCGGCCATATCCGGCTTCCACAACATGCTTCTTCATGGCAGGAATGGCTTCCCTGACTGTCATGCCGTTCAGAAAGTCGGAGTTGACCATGATCCCGTCATCCTTCGTAGCGAAAGCTTCTTTGGTCATATCACCGCCGGCAACAACCTCGATAATGGGCAGGCCAAACTTCATGGCAAATTCCCAGTCGCGCTGATCGTGTCCGGGCACGCCCATGACTGCGCCTGTGCCGTAGCTCATCAGGACATAATCCGAGATGAAGACCGGAACACTTGCCCTGTTTGCCGGGTTGATAACGCGGATACCCTGCAGAAGAACGCCGGTTTTCTCCTTGTTCAGTTCACCGCGCTCGAAATCGCTCTTGCGGGCTGCCTCTGCCTGATAGGCCTGCACCTCGTCCCAGTTCTGGATTTTGTCCTTCCACTTCTCCAGCATCGGGTGCTCAGGAGAAAGGACCATATATGTCACACCAAAAAGCGTATCCGCACGGGTGGTATAAACGGTGATCTGATCGCCGGTGTTCACATCGAAGGTGAGCTCGGCACCGGTTGAGCGGCCGATCCAGTTCTTCTGCTGAACTTTGACACGTTCGATATAATCCAGATCATCCAGATCGTCAATCAGTCTGTCCGCGTATTTGGTAATGCGCAGCATCCACTGGCTCTTTTCCTTCCGGACAACCTCGCCGCCGCAGCGCTCGCAGACACCGTCCACGACTTCTTCATTGGCGAGACCCACCTTGCAGCTGGTGCACCAGTTGATGGGCATCGTGGTCTTGTAGGCCAGACCATGCTTGAACATCTGCAGGAAAATCCACTGTGTCCATTTGTAATACGAAGGATCCGACGTGTTGACACAGCGATCCCAGTCGAAGCCATAGCCCAGCATCTTCAGCTGGCGGGTGAAATTGGCAATATTATCCCTTGTAACAATAGACGGATGAATATGATTCTTGATGGCATAGTTCTCCGTCGGCAGACCAAAGGCATCGTAACCGATCGGGAAAATCACATTGTAGCCGTCCATGCGCTTTTTGCGCGTAACAATATCCATGGCAGTAAACGGCCGCGGATGTCCGACATGCAGTCCGGCTGCGCTGGGGTACGGGAACTCAATCAGCCCATAGAATTTGGGGCGGGGATCGCCGGTAACGGCGGCATACGGTTTCTTCTCTTCCCAGATGCTCTGCCATTTTTTCTCAACGGCAGCAAAATCATACTTTGGCATAACAGTAAACCACTCCTTTTAAATGAACGCCTGTCAGGCATTTCGTTTATTCCTGTATTCCTGAAGCCCCTGTAATCAGGGGCTCGGAAGGGATGAGGGGTTCACCGCCTCTGCATCACTCCAGAGTCTCTCCAGATCATAGAACTTTCTGGCTTCGTCCGTAAAGATATGGACAATGACACTGCCGAAATCCATCAGAACCCAGATATCGGACCGAAGGCCTTCCCTGCGCATGGGCGGCTCGCCGGCTTCGGACAGCTCCCTGTCCACTTCGTCCACCAGCGCCTTGATATGCGCGGGCGATGTGCCGTTGCAGATAACGAAATAGTCTGCAAGCACGGTATGCTCGGCTGTCTTCAGGATTTTTACGTCTTTGGCATTCTTCGCATCCAGCGCTTTATAGGCAACCGCTGTGATTTGTTCCGGTGTCAGCATGTCATTGTCTCCTTTCATTCATGCGCGCTTCCAGCCATTGGCAGGCATTGAGCGTATCGATATATGGCTCTGTTCCGCCTTCCCGAATTTCTTCGATTGTCTGGCGCAGGCCTGTAAGCATGGCGGCATCAAGATCAGTATATGCGATGGCCCGCACAGCCTCCACGCCCGGGAAATCGCGCGTTGGTTCGATATAATCAGCAATATATATGATCTTCTCCAGAAGCGTCATATCCGGTTTCCCGGTTGTATGCCACCGGATAGCCTCATATACCGCATCCGGGATACCGAAAAGATCCCTCGCCATTGCAGCACCTGTACGTGCGTGAAGCAGCTTGGGAGCCTTCAGTTCGTCGGTGTCACAGATAATATCATACTTTTCGCACAGTTTCAACTGTTCCTTATATGAAAGTCCCTTCGTAATATCATGCAGAATTCCGGCTTCTGCAGCAGCCTCCGGATCCTCTCCCCAATGCATTGCAAGGCTGACTGCTTCCGTCTCACACCCGGCAACATGGGCAATGCGTTTTGCACTGATCATCGTGTATGCCTGCTCCCGAAGCCATCTGAGCTCGGGCTGTGCGCCGTAAAGACGTTTTCTGATAATCTCACGATAGACATCCTCCTGCAGGAGATCTGTCCCGCCCCGGGCACGCAGTCTTCCCCTGATATCCGTGGAAGACATCGGAAGTGGCGTGTGCTGTACAAGGCAGATATCCGCACCGTACTGATTCTGGAACTGTTCTGCCGTTTGCCGCAGGGCATCCTCATCGTCCAGCTCTCTGGCGAGTACTGCAATTGTGCAGTGCTGCAGCAGATACTCGAAGTGATACCACTCCTCAAAGCTCAGCAGCATGTCTGTGCCGATCATAAGCGTAAGCCTGGCGTCCGGATAAATCTCCTGCAGCTGGAGCACCGTGTCATAGCTGTAGCTTTTCCCGGTTCGCCTCAGCTCCAGATCCGAGATCTGTACGCCGTCGAGGCCTGCAAAATTCAGCTCACACAGACGCAGTCTCTCTTCCGGAGAAGGGCTTCCGGTCTCCATCTGTTTATGGGGCGGTTCGCAGTCCGGGATCACGAGAAGCAGATCCGGCTGGAGCTCTTCCAGTGCGGTATGCACTGCCTCGCGGTGCCCGAGATGCGGGGGATTAAAGCTGCCGCCGTAAATAACCAGGTTCTTTATATCCGCTTCACTTTTCTTCATTTTTTCTATACAGGACAAACTTGGTACCGATTGTCTGAACCGGTTCCGCATGGCAGGCCTCCGCAAGCTGCTCACAGGCCTCTCTGGCGGTCAGCATGCTGCTTTCAAGTACCTTTCCTTTGATAAGCTCCCGGGCTGACAATGCCGTGTCAACGGAGGCGATCACATTGGGTGTGATGCCGCCCTTGCCAACCTGGATGATTGTCTCCTGTGTTGACGCAAGGCCGCGCAGCCTTGCACGTTCTTTACTGTTCATGCTTCTCCTCTGTTTCTGTTCTGTGCTGATTCTTCCTTCATGCCGCTCTCACGGGGCTTCTCCCGATGCTGGGGATAGTTCCCCCGGATACAGAGCATCACTTAAAGAGTGCTTCAACGAAGGTCTTTGGATCGAAGGGAATCAGATCGTCAATACCTTCCCCGACGCCGACAAATTTGACAGGAAGCTCGCATTCATTGGCAATGGCAAATACAATTCCGCCCTTTGCCGTTCCGTCAAGCTTTGTAAGCACGATACCGGTAAGCCCGGCTGTCTCAAGAAACTGCTTTGCCTGCAGCAGTCCATTCTGCCCGGTCGTCGCATCCAGCACCATCAGGGTCTCAACATCCGCATCAGGGAGTTCCCGGTCGATGATTCTGCGGATCTTGTTCAGCTCGTTCATCAGATTCTGCTTGTTGTGCAGTCTCCCGGCTGTATCGATCAGAATTACGTCAGTCCCTCTGGCTCTGGCAGCGCTGATCCCGTCGTACACGACGGCCGCCGGATCGCTTCCCTCTTCATGCCGCACGATGTCGACGCCGGCCCGCTCAGCCCATATGCCAAGCTGCTCCGCGGCAGCAGCACGGAAGGTATCCCCTGCACAAAGCAGGACCTTTTTCCCTTGGTCCTTCAGCTGATGGGCAATTTTGCCGATTGTGGTGGTCTTGCCGACGCCGTTCACACCCACCATCAGAATTACAGACGGCTTGGTATCCAGCTTCAGTGCGGTATCTCCCACGTTCAGAAGGCCGGTCAGAACCTGTATCAGGCCGTTTCTTGCCTCCTCACCCTTGCGATAGCGGTCCTCCCATGTTTTCTTTCTCATGAGGTAGTCAACTTTTTCCGCAGTCGCAATGCCGGCATCAGCCATGACAAGCGTTTCCTCCAGCTGATCGTAAAAGTCTTCACTGTCAGGTGCGTAACCCTGAAACAGCTCTTCCAGATCGATTTTTTCCCGTGTACGGCCAAGGCCGCCGAACAGTTTATCAAATATGCCCATCTTATTCCTCCAGTGTTCTGCGCGCTGCCTCCAGGTCAAGACTCAAAACCTGGGAAACGCCGCGCTCCTGCATGGTCACACCATACAGCATGTCTGTGCTCTCCATCGTCCCTCTGCGGTGTGTAATCACCACAAACTGGGTTCTGTCTGCGAAACGGTGCATATACTCCGCAAATCTGGTGACATTGTCCTCGTCCAGCGCAGCGTCAATTTCGTCCATCACGCAGAAGGGTGTAGGCCGAACCTTGAGAATGGCAAAATACAGCGCTATTGCGACAAAGGCCATCTCACCGCCTGAAAGCAGGCTGATCGTGGAAAGGGCTTTTCCGGGGGGCTGAACCCGTATATCGATCCCGCAGTCCAGAACACGGGTTTCGTCTTCCAGAACGAGTGCTGCCTTTCCGCCTCCGAAGAGCTCCTGAAAGGTTTCACGGAAGCAGGCGTCAATCTCGTGAAAGCGTTCGACAAAAATTTTCTCCATATCCCGGGTGATGTCCCGGATGATGTCTAGCAGTTCCTTTCTGGCTTTCTCCACATCATCGCGCTGCTCGGTCAGGAAGGTATATCTGCTGTTCACGCGCTCAAATTCGTCGATTGCGCCGAGGTTTGGGTTACCCAGTGCATTCATTCTTCGCTTGAGCTCTGTGATGGCCCTGCCTTCCTTCTGCGTGCTCTCCACTGGCTGGCGTACCGCCTCAGCTGCACTGTAGCTCAGCTCATAGCTGTCCCACAGTTTGTCCACGATCTGCTTTTCTTCCAGATCCGCTGTCACCTTGCGCTGTTCCGCACGCGAGCATCTGCGTTCCAGATCGTTTATATCCGCATTCTGCTTCTGTGCTTCCCGGTCGGTACGTGTTCTGCGCCCTTCCAGCTCAAGCTTTTCCTGTGTAAGCTGCTGGATCGCGCTTTTCTCCATCTCCACATTCCGGAGAAGCTCTTCTCTCTTCTTCTGCTCTTCTGCCTCTCTCTCCCGCAGGCTTTCCGTCTGGCGTCTGACAGCATCAATAGTGCGCAGTCTTGCTTCGCTGTCGCCCGTAATAGCCTGTAAAAGGGCACGGAACTGCTCTGTGGAGGCCATTGTGGATCTTCGTTCAGCTTCGATGGAGACCTGCTTCCGCTTCAGCTCTTCCTGATCCTCTCTGGCCATCCTGTGATCGTACTGGACTTTGTCCATCGACCGTTCGGTAGCCTCCAGGCGGCTTCGTGCTTCAAGCAGTTTTTTCTCTGCAGACTTCTGCTTCTCTTTGAGTGATTCCAGTTCGGAAGCACGGGAAAGAACGCCGCTGCCGTGATTGCTGCTTCCGCCTGTCATCGAACCGCCGGCGTTGATCATCTGGCCGTCCAGCGTCACGATCCGAAGCTTGTTGTCATGCTTCTTTGCTATCCTGATTGCGTCTGTCAGGCGCTCCGCCACAACCGTACGTCCAAGCAGGTTCAGCACAATCTGTTCATACTGCGGGTCCGTCTGCACAAGGTCAGACGCTATGCCGACAAAGCCCGGGTCATCAATCTCGCGGATTCTGCTGCCGCGGATGGTATCAATCGGCAGGAATGTTGCACGTCCTCCATCCTGCCTCTGCAGCATCTCAATGGCGAGTCTGGCATCCTGCTGGGTATCGACAACGATATTCTGCCCGGCGTTTCCGAGCGCAGTCTCAATCGCAAGGGCCAGCTCCCCGTCAGTACGAATCAGGCCGGATACAGGGCCATGTACAGCCCGCAGCATGCCGCGTGCTGCCTCCCGCATCACATTCTTAACCGCCTTGGAATAGCCCTCATAGGAGCGCTCCATGTCGGACAGAATCCGAATACGGGCCTGAAGTGTGCTGAGTTCAACCTCCGCAGAATTCACTGCAGCCGTGTCACGCTGCAGAATCTGCTGCCGGCTCTCTATCTTCAATGAATATCCCTTCAGGATATTCTCAGAACGCTTCATCTCGTCCTGCAGGCTGAGCTCTTCTTCGTCCAGCGCTTTAATGCGGGATTCGCCTCCGGCAATCTCGGAGCGGATTTCGTCAAGCCTTCCTTTCTGCTTTTCGAATTCCTCCTCCATATGGCGGGCGTTTTCCAGTGTACTGTCGATATTCGCCCGGATAACGGCAATTTCCGCATCTCTTGCAGAAAGCTTCGCCTCCGCAGCGGAGAGGCGTTCCCGGGCCTCGTCAACTTCAATATCCTTTCGATGCATGCGCTCAGCAAGCCCCTCGCTCGAGGCATACAGCGCTTCCAGGGCCTCCTTGGCGCGGCTCAGTTCCTCGGAAAGCTGTTCATATTCCTGCCGTATGCTCTCCGACTGGCTGCGGAGCTTCTCAAGCGTTGTCATCCAGAGCGAGACTTCCCTCACACGCAGTTCATCGCGCAGCAGCAGATATTCCTTTGCCTTCTCCGCCTGTTCACGCAGCGGGCCGACCTGCATCTCAAGCTCTTCAATCTTATCGTTTACACGGAGAAGATTGTCCTCTGTTTTCTCAAGACGACGTTCGGCTTCTTCTTTTCTGTAGCGAAAGCGGGAAATGCCTGCGGCCTCTTCAAATACCTCTCTGCGGTCTGTACTCCGGGAAGAGACAATTTCAGATATTCTCCCCTGGCCGATAATGGAATACCCATCGCGGCCGAGGCCAGTGTCCATCAGAACCGTGTGGATATCCCTGAGTCTGACAGGCTGACGGTTTATGAAAAACTCACTCTCGCCGCTCCGGTAATACCGTCGGGTTAATACAAGCTCGCTCCCTTCAACAGGGAAGGTATTCTGGGCATTGTCCAGGATCAGCGAAACCTGCGCAAACCCCAGTGGATTTCTGCTCTGCGTTCCGCCGAAGATGACATCCTCCATCTTGCTTCCGCGCAGGGTTTTGCTGCTCTGCTCCCCCATAACCCACAAAATGGCATCCGAGATATTGGACTTGCCGGAACCATTGGGACCAACGATGGCCGTTATGTTTTTTTCAAAAGTCAGACGGGTCTTATCTGCAAAAGACTTAAACCCCTGGATTTCCAGGGCCTTCAGATACATAATGCGCTCAAATCTCCTCAAAAGCCAGTTTCAATCCGCTGTTTTCGTTCCGGCCGATTGCCATGCAGAGCATTTTAACATAGGCATACCCGCTTTGCAAGGTGAAATCTGCATGAAAATAAGCAGATTCTGCCCAAAGTTTGCGGATATGCCCATGTTTCATCCTGCTGCATGTTTGTAAGCGCTTATTGGAACCCGTCCTCCATTCTCATCAGGTACGAGAAGATCAGAAACGCTGTCTTCAGTGCGTTGTGCCTGACAGCGCCATCGGCCTCCAGGCTCAGCAGATTATCCTCAATCACCCTTACCGGAAAGCCAGCAAGAGCCTCATGGTCAAGTCGGACAGGTTCTTTTCCTTCCTTCTCGTAATATCGCTGCGCTGTTTCCTCATCCGGCATGGCAGAATTGGCCAGGACAATATCCACTTTTCTGTCACGAAGATACTGATTCAGCACCCGCACATGATCACTGACCTGATAGTGGTCCGTCTCCCCGGGCTGGGTTACAATATTGCAGACATACATGATTTCTGCAGATGTGGCCGCAAGCGCGTCCAGGATTTCCTGAGAAAGCAGATGAGGAAGAATACTGGTATAGAGGCTGCCCGGTGAGAGAACAATCAGGTCTGCCTGCAGGATCTTGTGGATCACCTGATCACTCACATGAATCCGATGGTCATAGTCAAGCTTTCGGATATCCTTCACATTCGCGCTGACCGCCACCTGCCCGAAGTATTCCTTGTTCTCATTCTTCCCTACCAGTTCAACCTTCTCCTCCGTCAGCGGCAGAATGGTTCCCTTGATATTCAGCAGCTTTGTCATATAGCTGGTGGCTTCCGTGAGACTGCCCTTCAGATCGATCAGAGCGGCCAGCATCACATTGCGCACCGGATGGTTATGCAGGCTTCCGTCTTTGGCGAAGCGGTAGCTCAGCAGTTCTGTGAAGTCTTCGTCCACATTTGCCATGGCGATCAGGACCTTGCCGATATCTCCCACTGCCGGAATATCGAGTTCCTTCTTCAAAACACCCGTGCTGCTACCGTTGTCGCTGACAGAGATGACCGTTGTCACATCCACCGGGAACTGCTTCAGTCCTGTCAACAGGCGGGAAAGCCCGGTTCCCCCGCCAAATACAACGACATGTTTCATACACATCCGTCCTAACACAACATTTTTCTTGACAATCGTATACTGTATGTGCTATTATACCCAAGCATTCGGTTTGCAGAAGTACCCAAGAGGCCGAAGGGGCTCCCCTGCTAAGGGAGTAGGTGTCTAAAAAGCACGCGAGGGTTCAAATCCCTCCTT
>CADBNC010000207.1 GCA_902795885.1 Oscillospiraceae bacterium | reverse complement strand
GAGCTCTCGGCCATGCTGCAGGCACAGCGTACGACCCTTGGTAATGGAAAGGACTTCTTCACCGGCGCCGTGCGTGAGCAGATCAAGTACGGCAGTGATTTTATCAAAATCATGGCCACAGGCGGCTTCTTTACGCCGAATGATACTCCCGTCCAGCAGCAGCTGAACGATGAGGAACTGGAAGCTATCATCCGCACAGCCCACGAGCTTGGCAAAAAGGTGACCGCCCATGTTTATACCCCGGCGCTCATGCAGAAGCTGATTCGCTTTGGCATTGACGGCATGGAGCACGGCTCACTTATGGATCGTGAGACTGCAGCCATGATCGAGGACAGGGGCCTTTATCTTGTACCGACCTTCTCGCCCTATGAGGAGGCAGTCCACTATGACCCGGAGGCCATCAAGGACAAGCAGCCTGAGTTCCGCGCGAAGCTGGAGCTCTACAAGGATGCCCTTCAGGCCGGCCGCGAGGTCATCTGCAGCAGTAACATCAAACTGGGTTATGGTACCGATTTTGTGGCCAACCATCAGAACTATGAGAGCGGCTACGAGTTCATGGCCTGGATGAACAGCGGGATGGAGCCCTTCCGTGCGCTGAAGGCTGCCACCCGCATCAACGCCCAGATTCTGGAGCTTTCAGACGAGATCGGCTCTCTTGAGCCCGGCAAGTCGGCAGATATCTCTGCCTGGAGCCGGGACATCATGCACGACCCGCAGGCTCTGCTTGACTGTGCCTTCGTCATGAAGGAAGGAAAAGTCTACGAGACCGAGTCCTGTCTGGCGTAAAGCCCGCAGGCCTGCGATCCCGTTATTCCAACTCCCGGGATAACGCAGTTTCGCAATCCTGAAAAAATGCATCGCTGCCTGCCGGGTGCTTCCGCACCCTGTGATCAACCGATCCGCAGGCAGCTTTTGTTATACATTCTGCCAGTTCTGTATGCTTTACAGGGCAATCTGTTTTTGATACAATAAAGCCATCGCACAGAAAGAACAATTCATGAGGAGGAATTTCCATGAGCGAGAACATTATCTATTGCTACTCAGGCTCCGGCCACTGTCTGAATATGGCCAAGAGCATCGCGAAGGCTCTTGGCGATACGGATATCGTCATGATGCGCAGCTTCCCCGCTGTCACCAATACCCAGGGTGCCAAACGCGTTGGCTTCATCTTCTCCTGCATGGCAGGCGGTCTGCCCGGCGATGTGGAGAGCTATGTCAAATCCATCCAGATTGCGCCCGGCACTTATAAGTTTGCCGTCGAGCAGTATGCCGGCTATCTCGGCTGCGGCATGCGGAAGATTGATGACATTGTGAATCTGGACTATTGGACCGGCATCTCCAACCACTCCACGGCCATCTGGCTGATGCCTCATAAGCTGACCATTCCTCCCACAACGCCAAAAATGGCCCAGAAGAGAATCGACAAAAAGGCCGCCGAGGTCGCGAAGAACGTGCTTGCCGGTGTGCGCAGCGAGAAGAGACCGCCCAAACAGCCTGTCTTCGAGCTTATGAGCAAGGGCCTTGCCAAGACCAACGTGAAACGCGTGAAGACCTTCGCTGCCAATGATAAATGTGTCGGCTGCGGCACCTGTGAGAAGGTATGTCCCCGTAACAATATCCAGCTTGTCGGCGGAAAGCCCAGTTTTGGCACCAATTGCATTGGCTGCCTCAGCTGTGTGCAGATGTGTCCGACCCAGGCTCTGAACATCGGCACAATCACCGAAAAGCGTGAGCGTTTCCCGAACCCGACCATTACCGCGGATGAACTGACGAAGAAGGTTATCCATATCGACTGATCAGACGGATCGTAAAGCAGATAAACCTGTAAGCGCACAGGCGGCCTCATGATAAGGGGCAGCCTGTGCGCTTATACAGTTTATTCCCCGTCGGATAAAAATACCGTTCTGATCTGCTCCAGAAACCTCTCTGCGATCGGCGAGAAGGTCTGATATTTCTTCCAGACGAGATAGAGCCTGGTTTCCAGACGGGGAGTGAGCGGACGGAATGTCAGGCCGCTTCCCGGAGATGTGTTCACCAGCCTGTCGAAGGTCAGAAGGTATCCCAGGTGCTCTTTTGCAAAAATGGAAGCGTTATAGGCCAGCCGGAAAGAGCCCTCCAGATGAAGGGCATCCATTCTGGCGCCTGCCCAGCGCGGAATGTCATTCTCCCAGCTTTGCTCTGAACAGAATAAGGGAAGCCCGATAAGGTCATCCACTTGGATGGCCTTTTTTTCTGCGAGTGCATCATCCTCCGGCATGACCAGCCCCCAGACCTCGGATTCCGGAAAGATAAGGGAATTGTATTTGCCGGTGTCCGGTGCTTCCGCAAGGACAGCATAGTCCAGTAAGCCTTTATCCAGCTTCTCCATGACCTGTTCCGTATCTCCACTGGTAATGTGGTAGTGCAGGCCGGGATAAGCCTGCTTGAAGGTGTGAATCTCACGGGCAAGAAATCCGATCTGGTAGGACTCCGCAAGTCCAAAGTAAAGATCACCGCCGGAGATATCATCCAGAGTGATAAACTCCTGTTCAATTCGGTCCGCCATGCTTACCAGATCCTCTGCGCGGTTACGCAGGAGGATTCCCTCATCTGTCAATTTGATGCTGAAGCTGTGCCGGGTGAACAGCTTTTTGCCCAGTTCATCCTCAAGCGCTTTCAGGGCTTTTGAAAGCGTAGGCTGTGTCACATGGAGTGCCTCCGCTGCCCGTGTCATGTTTTCCTCTCTTGCCACCGCAAGAAAATACCGAAGTGTCCTTATCTCCATGTAAGATTCACCTCTGTTCATTTGTAGTGATATTCCAATTTCGAATATTATGATATTCATTATAACCATTAGCACAATTGTCGTCAAGCAGCTATAATACGGACTACAGACATCTGAGAGGAGGAACCGCCTGTGGAATATGAGAATGCGGTGAAGCGCAATCTGCTGGACGCCGGATGCAGCAATGAATCCGCTGATTATGTGGATCGGCTTTACCAGGCGGGCAGAATCTCAGACGCGCTCCATGAGATGAAGGTAATCCGCTGTGACCTGATGGATGAACTCCATCAAAGTCAGCGGAGAGTTGACTGCCTCGACTATCTTATCCGGCAGACAGAAAAAGAAATGAAAATGACCAGAGAAAGGCGGCTATGATCATGATGAAGACAGAAGTACTGAAGCTTACACAGGAGTGGGACAAGACTTTCCCCAAAAGCGACAGAGTCAGTCACAGCAAGGTGACCTTTGTGAACCATTTTGGTATTACTCTCGCGGCGGATATGTATGTTCCGAAAGACGTGACGGGAAAGCTTCCCGCAATTGCCGTCTGCGGACCCTTTGGCGCCTGCAAGGAGCAGTCCTCCGGACTGTACGCCCAGGAGATGGAGGAGCGCGGCTTTCTGACTATAGCCTTTGACCCGTCCTTTACCGGCGAGTCCGGTGGTTTTCCCCGTGCCATGCATTCTCCTGACATCAATGTGGAGGATTATCAGGCGGCAGTGGATTTCCTGTCCTGCTGTGAGCTGGTCGACCCTGAGCGCATCGGTATTATTGGCATCTGCGGCTGGGGTGGCATGGCGCTGCAGACGGCCTGCATAGATACCCGTATCAAGGCGACTGTGACCTCCACCATGTATGATATGTCCCGTGTGGCCGGAAATGGCTATTTCGATGCCGCCGACAGCAGAGAAGCGCGCAGGGCAGCCCGTGAGGCCGTCAACGCCCAGAGAACGGAAGACTATAAAAACGGAAGCTATGCAAGAGCGGGCGGAGTGGTTGATCCGCTGCCGGAGGACGCGCCTTTCTTCGTGAAGGACTACTATGATTATTACAAAACCGCTCGCGGCTATCATCCCCGGTCTCTCAACTCCAACGATGGCTGGACGGTCAACACGCAGACCTCGCTCATGAATATGCGCCTGTTCACCTATGCCGGCGAGATCGAGAGCGCAGTTCTGATGATCCATGGCGACAAGGCTCACTCCTGCTATCTGAGCCGGGACACCTTCAAGCTTCTGCAGGGTGACAACAAGGAGCTGATGATCATCCCCGGCGCGGTTCACACGGATCTGTATGACCGGAAGGATATCATTCCCTTTGACAGGATCCAGAGCTTCTTTGAGCAGTATCTGAAATGAAGAAAATACTCATGCCCTTGTGTCTGGCCGTGTGCCTCATCCTTGCGGGATGCGGTGCGGCCGGTACAGAGAGCGGCGGTGGCAATGTCTCTCCGTCAGGTACATCGCCGGTTCTGGAAAACGAAGAGAAACCACAGCTGCAGGATCACACGGAAGAAAGCATTGAGGATGAAGAAATGATGCTGCGGATGAAAATCGGCGATATCCCAGTAGACGTAGACTGGGAAGACAACGAATCTGTAAAGGCGCTGAAGGATTTGTGTCAGGATGGGCCGCTTACGATCCGGATGTCCATGTACGGTGGCTTTGAACAGGTCGGTTCTATCGGGCAGAGCCTCCCGGAAGATGATATACAGATGACCACGCAGGCGGGGGATATCGTGCTGTACGCCGGCAATCAGATCGTGGTTTTTTATGGCTCGAATTCCTGGGCATATACAAAGCTGGGACACATCAGCGGAAAAACCGCCCGGGAAATGGCAGAATTGCTTGGCGACGGCGCCGTGACGATTCTGATCAGCGCGGGACAATAAAGCATCATCAAACTGTTCAAAACCCGCGGTCCCGAAGCATACAGATGCTGTGCGCTGAAAAGCGGGGTGAGCGATTTGCCCATCCCCACCCATCCTGAGAAAGCAGAAATCGAATAACAGAAATCGATGCCCCATCTCTGGCTGTTCTGCCGGAGATGGGGCATCGTTGACTCATTTCATCTGTTGGAGCAGTTGAGACACAAACTGAGACAAATGAGACTGCAAATATAGTTTTATGAAATATTTTGTGTAATATATACAAATTCCGCTGGTGTGTATAGTCTAATATCCCGAATTTGTAACAAATTATTGAAATGCAGATACAAGGGGCCTATAATAAAATTGAAAATACTAAAAGAATTAGAAGTAATTATACGGACGAAAACGGAGCTGTTTATATATTGAAGCGTTCTCATTGTTAGTTTTGAAAGAACAGGATTGGAGGTTCAAAATGGCAGAAAACCTGAATAAACGCCAGCTAATTGTAATTGGTGGCGGTCCGGGTGGATATGTTGCTGCGATCAAAGCAGCACAGTCCGGATTAAAAGTAACACTGGTGGAGAAAAAGAGAGTTGGCGGCACGTGCCTGAATGTAGGCTGCATGGCAACAAAATGCCTCCTCAAATCAGCGCACAGCTTCTTTGAATGCGATGAGATGGCCAGATACGGAATAACTGTGGATGATGCGAACTTCGATATCCGCCAGATCATTAAATACAAGGATACGGTGGTTAACAAGCTTGTCGGCGGTGTAACCATGCTGCTGGCGAAGAACAGAGTCGAAGTTATCAACGGCGAAGCAAGCTTTGTGGATGACTCCACAATTGCCGTGGGGGATCAGCAATATGAATTTGAAAACCTGATTATCGCCGCTGGCTCTGACGTCGCAAAACTTCCGTTGCCCGGACTGGAGGAGGCCGGTGTGATCTACAGCCACGACGCCCTTTCGATCGACCATGTTCCTGGCAGAATCTGCATTATCGGTGGTGGTGTAGTAGCCGTTGAGTTCGCGGAATTCTTCAGCTGCCTTGGTTCGGAGGTCTCCATCCTGGAGATGATGCCCAGGCTCGTACCCGCCATGGATCCGGAAATCAGTGCAGCTGTAGAGAGAATTCTGAAGAAGAAGGGCGCTGCAGTATATACCGGCGCAAAGGTTACCGACATTAAGAAAGGGCTGGTCACTTTCGAGAAGAACGGGCAGCCAATGTCTGTTGCCGCGGATGACATTCTCGTCGCCATCGGACGTGTTCCAAATCTGGGTTCGCTCAAGCTTGAGAATACCGGGATCAAAT
>CADBNC010000206.1 GCA_902795885.1 Oscillospiraceae bacterium | reverse complement strand
GAGCGGGAATACAACGAGTTTGACTGTCTGGTCAGGCCGCAGGATATGAAGAGCGCCTTTTCCCGCCTGTATAAGGCAAATCTTCTCAACCAGGTCTGGTCCAAGCTCTATTCCGCCCCGCTGCTGCGAAAGAGCGGGATCCGCTTCAAGGACTATCTCTGGGGAGAAGACCGTCTGTTCGTATTCGATTATCTTGAGCAGTGCCAGCTGATCGCCGTGCGCAGCGAGTGCAAGTACCGCTATATCATGCATGCCGGAGAGAGCCTGATTTCGCGCTTCTATCCGAAAAAGTTCACCGTCTGTCTGGAGGCCGACATGCGTGCGCAGGATCTCTGCCGGCACTACGGCATTGAAGACGATGCCGACCTGCGCTATATGTTCGCAAAATCCGTTTTCTCGTGCCTGACAACCATGTTCACGCCCTCCTGCACGCTCTCTGACGAGGGCAGACTCATCTATATCCGCGAAATCCGCTCAAACCCGCGCGTACAGCAACGCTGCCGGGACACCTCTGGGGGCATCCCGGCAAACACGCTCTGTCATATTCTGCGCACGGGCAGCCCCCGTACGATCATGAATGTGTTCCACACGGTGGCTATCGTCGGCGACCGCGCCCCCGATCTCTTCATGAAGCTGAAGCATCGGAAATAGCGCCGGCCAGCGCATCCCGAAGCGCCGGCGTATACACGATTTTCCAGCTGCCTTCCTGTTCGGCAAGGTCAAGTCCGATTTCCCGCACGGTATAATAAATCTCCGGCTTTTCCAGCAGGGCGGCAAGGGCCTGTTCATAGGCTCTCTCCGCCATCTCGGGCTTCGGGTCCCCGTTCGCTTCGTAAACCGCCGCCCTTGTCATGGTCTGGGCCATCTCCAGGAGCGCCAGCCTGGTCTGCCGTTTCATCACGGTCTCCATCTTTCGAAAATCGATGGTCCGCAGATGAACCGGCTGCCGGGCTGTTTCTTTTTCGGTCCGGCACGCCCCGGCAAAGCCATAGTCCCAGCTCTCCCGCAGGGCCTTCATAACAAGACCCGTGCTCTCCGGGGACAGCTCCCCTTCGCTCTCCAGACCGGGCGCAGCCTGCACCGGGAAGGCGCCCGTCTCCCCGTCATATACAAGGCATTCCTCAGCCGTGGCCTCATCCCCGCGTTTCATGGCATCAAAGAAGCGGATCACCACAGCCCGCGGATCCTCCGTTTTCTCCAGGACGAGGGGCAGCTCCAGACCGTTTGCCGCCAGCACAAAGCCCATGGCAAGAGCCGCCAGCAGCAGGGAAACCAGAAACGCCGTCCCACCCCGCGCGCCGACTCTTTTCATCACCGTGCCGAGGGCAACGGCCAGGCAGAGCGCCGAGAGCAGCGCGACCGTCCCCGGGAGCGAGACCACGCGCAGCCTGTGCCGGCTGAGAAAGCTTCTGACAGCCCCCGGCAGCGACGAAAGCCCGCCTGCGCTTTCCTCTTCTTCTCCGGCCGGGAGTGAGGCGGGCTGCGCCCCGTCATTGCCCTCACCGGACTGGGCAGCAGCCTCGCGGGAGAGACTGTCGATCTCTTCCTGCAGCCTGGCCTTTTCTTCGGCCAGCAGCTCTTCTTCCCGCGCTCTCTCGCGGGCGGCGGCCTCCTCTTCCTCTCTGGCCAGGCGGAGGGCATGCTGTTCCTGGGTATAGTCGCACATCAGCGTGCAGAACTGGGTGAGCACGCCATAGGCGTTGTTTGTCCCGGAGGTGAAGAGAACGATCGCAATCGGGTCATCGGTAAAGCAGATGGCGCAGTCGTTCATGTAGAGCGTGTCGCCCTCGGCAAACCACCCGTATTTATGGGCGATGTTGAAGCGTCTCTCGCGAAGCTTGAAGTATTTCTCAGGCTCGGCACGCTGCATGGTTTCGATCAGGGGGGCATACTTTTCCCCGCCTTCATACAGCACCTTCAGACAGTGCAGCATCTGCCGCGCCGTGAAGAAATTGTTCTCATAGAATTTTTCATCAACCGTATCCGGGTCCTCTCCCATCAGCGGGGCAATCAGAATCCGGTAGCGATGATAGAGCGTACCCGGTCCGTCCTCCAGCTTCGCCCCAGCATAGTCCCAGAGGATCTTGGCCATGTCGTTGTCCGAGTGGATGATCGTCCCCTCCAGCAGCTGCTGATAGCTGTAGGCGCCGATCATCGGATCGGGCTCCAGCTCCCCTTCGGCGATCCAGTCGAAGAAAAGCATGTTCAGCGGAACCTTGTACATGCTGCCGGAAATGCGGTATTCATCCGGGTGGAAGTAGTGCTCCTCCCCGGTGGCGAAGTTATAATACCCGGCGGTGACAGTATCCGGGTCGGCATCGAAGCTCTCCAGCATGGCGACCAGCTGCCTCTCCCACTCGGCCTGCAGCGCGGCCTCTTCCTCCGTGGGCCGGCTGCCCTCGGCCGGGACGCTGCCCGGTGTCTCTTCGATGGCCCCATCGGCGGTCTCCCCCGTTTCTTCGGCAAGCGCGGCCGCGGGGAAAAGGCAGAGCAGGCACAGCACGGCAAGCAGAAGCGCGGCTGTCCTTTTCCGGTTTTTGATTGTTTGCCTCATAGGCATTTCTCCGTAAAAACTGTTATGAAATCAGAAAACCCCGAGGGTTTTGAAGGTCCAGATCCAGAGGAAAAAGCTGAGCGTACAGAACAGGGACGTGCATACCACAATGTCGCCTGCCAGCTCGTCATCCCCGCAGTGCATCTGCTGGACCATGGTAAAGGAATTGACCGCCGTGGGGGAGGCAAAGATTCCCATCAGGGCCACAAACTCCACGTGGCGGAACCCCAGAAAAGCCGCGGCTGAAAGGAACACGGCGGGCGTCAAAATAAGCTTGATAAACGTAACCACGGCCAGTTCCCTCCTGTAGCGCTTCAGCCCGCCGAAACGGAAGAAGGCCCCCAGGAGAAAAAGCTGAAGCGGCGTCGCGATACTGCCGAGACTCTGTACAGTCTTCTCCAGCAGGCGCGGAAGATGGATGCCGCAGAGGACAAACACGATCCCGGCCAGCGAGCTGACCACCAGAGGGTTTCTGATCACTCCGAGGATCACCGTACTCATTTTTGTCCTGCCGGGCCGGAAGCTCTCCAGCACCATCACCGCGAGAAAATTGAACATCGGCACCACGATCGCAATCAAAACCGTCACCGGCCCCAGATTATCTGCGCCGACAAGTGCCTCTGCGATCGGAAGGCCCATAATCACATAGTTGCTGCGGAAGATGCCCTGTGCGATGACACCGCGCCGGTCGTCCCTGTCCACAAAATGCATGACGCCCCAGAGAGCGGCAGCCGCCACCAGCAGCACGCTGCACACGGCAAACAGAATCAGCTTCGGCTGCACCGCCGAGCTGAGATCGGATGTATAGACATTATAGAAAAGCAGCATCGGCAAAAAGACATGGAATGCAACGCGATTGATCCTCGGGACATCCTGGCGGCTGACTGCGCCGAGCTTCTGCGCAAGATAGCCGCAGGCCATCAGGAGGAAAATCGGCATTACCGCGTTTACCGAAAGCAGGAGATTTTCCATCCTGCGCCCCCTCCAGTGGGAGTATTTTCTGTGATTATAGCAGATTCCTCCGGTGTCTTCAACCTCGCCTGAGGCCTGTTTTCCGGCAATTCTGCATGAAATTACGGCAGCCGGGAAGGCCTCTGTTTGTGCATCCGAATGCAAAATCGGAAAGTGAAAATTAATTCTTGACAATTACCCCTGCCATGTGTATAATCATTTTTGCCTTTAGGGCAGATGCGAGAGTGCTGGAATAGGTAGACAGGCACGTTTGAGGTGCGTGTGTCAACCGACGTGTGAGTTCAAGTCTCATCTCT
>CADBNC010000205.1 GCA_902795885.1 Oscillospiraceae bacterium | reverse complement strand
CAAAAAGCTGTTTGATGCAGATGGGGAAACGCCAATTACGAAGGATTCTACCGCCTTTAACTTCCGCCTGTATTTTGGAACGGAATCTGACCCGGAGCTGTCCCCTGCAAATATGTATAAATATCATGTGAAGGATGCGGACGGATACTATTGTGGCTGGGATGCTGCTGCTCAACGGTTTGTAAAGATAGGAGCGGGAATTACAGACTACGGCAGTCTCACAGAGCAACAGAAAGCCGCAGCAAGCTTCAGCACATCCATGAACGGGTCTATTTCAAAGATCCCGGTGGATCATACTGTGGAAGTCCGTCAGATCCTGGCCGGTACAAAATATATGATACAGGAGAGGCCAGAGGAGATCCCGGATGGTTATTCCTTCCAAAAATATGTCTACTATGAAGACTATGATCCAACTAATCCAATACCAACGGAATCCTACTCCGGAGGAGATTCTGCTGCAACAGCAGGAGCACCGGATGGCAACGATCATAACGGAACGGTATATAATGTTATCGCTACCGGCAAAGACCCGCATGTAGACATTTGCAATCTGAAGGGCTGGGGTCTGCGTATGAACAAAGTCTGGACAGATTCCGATTATATGTCAGGCCGGGATGACACATATTTTGCCGTATTCACCAAAGACAGCACAGGAGCTTTGACTCCTGTAAAGGATTCCTTACGGAAGCTTCCTTACGAGCTGACCACACTTTACTGGTATTGGCTGAAACTGCCGGTAAGCGAAGTGGCATTTGAAGACTATGCAATCCGTGAAGTGAAAATCCTCGACGGAAAGCCGCAATTTGATGAGAATGGCGTATCTGTCAACCAGATGGATCTGAAGATTGAGCCGATTGATGATGGAGGAGAACTGAAACTCAACGGAACACAGAAGAGCGAAACAGAGCATGCTGAGTTTACCTACACTGTACGTTATAATAAAGGGGAACTCTCGACAGAATCCAATGTACGAGTGGATACAGTGACAAATGACCGTCCCGGTATTATCCTGAAAAAACAGGATTGGAGCGGTAACCCTCTTTCAGGTGCCACGTTCACCATGACAGAGGAGAACAGCAGAACCCTGATCGGCACTTTTACTTCAGATTCTGAAGGAAATATCACAACTGCTTTCCTCGGCGAGGGTAAAAACTATAAGCTGACGGAAACTTCAGCGCCGCAGGGTTACCATGGTCTGGAAGCTACGATAACAATATGTGCCAGCGACGGTGTCCTGAATGTAAGTGGCCCGGATGAACAATACTATTCTCTTGAACAGGCAAGCGGAACCAACCCTGCAGTGCTGACGATCAAAAACCGTCCCAGCACATTCCAGGCTATAAAGCAGGATGGTGATACGGCGGTCAGATTAGAAGGTGTTCACTTTGAACTACACCAGCAGGTGACGGTTGACGGCATAACGGTCTTTGACAACAGTCCATTAAAGGGGTATGAGGATCTGATTACCGGAGAGGATGGTGTCATTCCGGGAATCGACAACACCTTATCCGCAGGAACATATCAGCTGCGAGAGAAAGAGCCGCTGGAGGGTTATAAGCCGCTGCCCGGATATATTGAGTTTAATGTTAGCAAAACGGGGACAGTCAGCCTGCTTCCTTCAATGAAAGGTGCGAAATGGCTTGAAGAGACCAGCGAGATATATGATACAGGAGAGTTGGCCTATACCCTGACGATTCGAAATTATATAGATGCTTCGCTGATTGTCAAAAAAGTAAATGAAACCAATCAGCCCTTGACTGGAGCAAAATTTGAGCTCTGGAAATACGGTAATACGACATGGGAAGCCGTAAGTGAATACAGCGAAATCGACATGGCTGATAAATCGGAGATAAAGCTGGAAGGATTGTCAGTAGGTCGATACCGGCTGGATGAAACCCAGGCACCGACCGGATATGTGATCAGGACAAAGTCTGTTTATTTCAAGATTGACCAGGACGGGCATGTGTCTCTGACGGACGAGGAAGGAACAGGGGATAATGCAAATGATAGTGCCAGTCTGAACGGAGCGGGGGATGCTGTAATAATCAAGAATCATGCCGGGCTTGAGCTGCCCCATACCGGTGGTGTCGGGACTCATGTTTTAACATTGCTCGGAGGACTGATGACCACTCTGGCAGGAGCCCTCCTGCTGAAGCGCAAGTACATATAAAGCTGCACCAGAAAAACGCAAAATTTTAAGAAACACAGGGGTTTTCGGAAAACAATCCGAAAGCCCCTGACTTCTTTTTGCGGGAAATATCAGAACAGTTGGCTGTTCCTGGAAGCATCCGCTTTAGACCGAAACTCTGCTGGCCCATTTAATCTGGTCGAATGGGCTTCCGTCATATTGCGCAAAAACATATGCCATATTTATACAAACAGTACAAAAACGACATGACAAAAAAATGATAATTGACATCTGTTTCAAACTGGTGCTATCCTTAAATCAGCCATATCGGCAATAATTAAAGGAGGAAGAAAAGATGAAAAAACTGCTAGCAATGATCCTTGTCTGCATGATGCTTGTGACGCTTTCTGTCACGGCATTTGCGGATGCACCCGCTGTGGCAAATGGTGAGCTTCTCGACATCGCCCAGGTCATGGTGAAGGCTGCCATGAACAAGGCTGAAGAGATCAATGTCCCCATGGTCATCACGGTCATGGATATGGACGGCAATATTGTCCTGTTCCACAGAATGGAAGGCTCTCTGCTTGCCAGCATGGAAATCTCTCAGAACAAGGCCTATACGGCTGTCGCGCTGAAGATGCCCAGTGAGACCGTGAAGGATCTCGCTGTTGAAGGCGCTGAGCTGCAGAGCATCGCGGTACAGCATGCCGGCCGCATTGTGGAATTCGGCGGCGGCTTCCCGATCGTCAATCCCGATGGTGTGCAGATTGGCGGCATTGGTGTATCCGGCGGCAGTGTAGCAGAGGACACCTCTGTTGCGAAGGCAGGTCTGGCTGCCTATGAAGCGGGCGAAGATCCCGAACTGACGGCTTCCGGTGGTGAACTGCTCGACAAGGCCATGCTCATGGTGCAGGCGGCACAGGAAAAGGCTGTTGAGATCAACGTCCCGATGGTTATCAGCGTGTGCGATATGGGTGGCAACCTGGTTCTCCTCCACAGAATGGAGAATTCCCTCCTTGCCAGCCTCGAGATTTCCCCCAACAAGGCCTTTACCGCAGTCTCGCTGAAAATGCCGAGCGCGGATGTAAAGGATCTTGCCATTGAGGGTGCCGAGCTGCAGGGCATTGCCGTACAGCATGCCGGCCGCATTGTGGAATTCGGCGGCGGTATTCCCATCTATAATGAGGATGGCGTACAGATTGGCGGCATTGGTGTATCCGGCGGCAGTGTGGCAGAAGATACCTCTGTGGCCGAGGCCGGCCTGGCAGCCCTGGGCTGATTTAAAAAGGAACTCCATCAACAAAACGGAATAAGATGCAGGAAGCCGGTTCACAAGAACCGGCTTCCTGTTTCGGGCAGCGTTTCTGCTTAATTCTGCTGTACGGTGATCTGTGCCATGGCGGTGTCGGTAGAGCCGGCATCATTGCTGAAGTGGCAGTATACTTTCCAGCCGTTCAGCTGGGCAGGGATATTCTCAAGCGACATGGTGCTCGCATAGCCATTGATGATTTTCAGATCGGTATAGATATTCTGAATGTCGTTGTATGCCAGATCGCGCGACCCGTCCGGGCTTACAAAATGCCAGACTGCCCAGACCGCATTCTCATATTTCGCGATGAATGTGCAGCTTCCGCCGACAGGAACGACTTCACCCGTTGGATTCTTGGTTACAACAGGCGGCTGCGGTTCCTCTGTTGGTTCCGGGGTCGGCGTGGACGAAGGAGATGCTTTGGGAGAAGGCTTCGCCGAGGGCTTTGGTGTTGAAATGGGTTTTGGCGTTGCTGTGGGTGCGGGAGAAGGTGTGGGGTCCGGTGCAGGCGTTGAGAAGATGATTACCGTGGGTGTGGGATCCGGCGTCGGAGATGGAGAAGATGAGGCCCCACGATTTCTTTGTTTTGGTCCGCATGCGCTCAGAATGAGGATGACCAGCCCCAGGCAGAGCAGGATGAGCAGTTTCTTTTTCATTTTGGTACCTCGCGATGAATATCTGCAAATGGTATACTACACCAGATTCCTCCGTTTGACAACAGAAACAATCTGCCCTTGTTTACAGCAGAAATGAGATATGATATGATCCCAGAGAAAAAATCTGCAAAAAGGGGAAAAATACTGTAACGAAATCCTCTTTTGCCCGTCTAACCGATGAGTCTGGAGAGAGGAGGTGAAGATGTGACACAGGATAACAGGGAAAAACTGTATGAAGCCTATTACATGCGCGTGTATTCCTATGCGATGACGCTGACAGGAGACCAGACACACGCGGAGGAGATTACCCAGGAGACTTTTTTCCGGGCGATCTCCAAACAGAGCAGCTTCCGAGGAGAATCCAATGAGGTAACCTGGCTTTGCGCCATCGCAAAGAATCTCTTTCTGGATGAAAAAAGGCGACAGAACAGGCATGAACCGATTTCAGAAGATATGCCCGATACAGCAAAAAGTGTTGAGCAGGCTGCGTCTGACCGGGATTCCTCTTTTCGGATTCATCTTGCGCTGCATGCACTGGAAGAACCATACCGGGAAGTATTTGAACTTCGCGTATTCGGCGAATTGAGCTTCCGGGAAATAGGCATGATATTTGAAAAAACAGAAAACTGGGCCCGTGTCACGTATCACCGTGCCAGACTGAAGCTTCAGGAAAGGATGGGTTAGAATGAAATACGATTGTGACGTGATCCGTGATCTTCTGCCTCTGTATGCCGATAAAGTCTGCAGCGAAAACAGCCGGCAGATAGTGGAAGAACATCTGCAGGAATGCCCGGACTGCCGAGGTGTGGCTGGCATGCTGCTGGAGACAGAGATAGAGAACAGACTGCAGGCGGAAAGGGATTCTGTGCTTCAATACGGCGTGCGGGAATTTCGGCGGCGCTCAGCAGTTGTTGGCTCGGCGGTCTCGGGTGCATTGATGATCCCGATTCTGATCTGCCTCGTGGCCAATCTGATTTTCAGACCTTCGCTGAACTGGGTCTCGCTGGTTCTGGTCTCTCTTTGTATTCCGGCTTCCCTGATTATCGTACCGCTTACTGTGCAGGAGGATAAGCTGTTCTGGACATTCTGCGCATTCTGCGCCAGCCTGCTTATGCTGCTCGGAGCCGCCTGCCTCTACTCCCATGGAGACTGGTTCTGGATTGCCGCCAGCGCTGTGCTTTTTGGACTCAGTGTTATTTTCCTGCCGTTTCTGGTCAAGGCAGGCCCGGTCAGAAAACTGATTGGACAGACCAATCGCCTTGCGATTATTCTCGGCGTGGATGCTGCTCTTTTCTTCAATATGCTGAATGCGATTGATGCACACGGGAGAATAACCTTCAGCAATATCATGTTCACCATCGGAGTACTCGGCGGAATCGTGTGCGTGGTATACGCGGTTATCCGGAATAAAAAAACCGAAGCGGGGGCAGGAAACTCTTCAATCGCGAATATCAGCGAAGGATCAGACGTCAAAACAGGAAAATAGAAAAACAGAACCGAATAGAAAGCGATAAATGCGTAACGGAGGAGCTTTTGCTCCTCCGTTTCGATTCGACAGGACTACAATAAAGTATCTGTCAGCTTCAGCCTTTTGCCGACTGCATAAGAAGCTGCTCAACCAGATCTCTCTTTTCATAGAGCACACAGCCACCAACATGGTCCTCCAGGAGATGGCCGTTGTCCCGCAGAGCGTGGAAAAGTCCGGAATCGAGCGCTTCCCGCAGGGAAGTTTCAGCCACGTTGATATCCGAATAGGGCGAGAACGGGCAGGGTTCGGCGCCGCCGTGCGAGTTGATATGGAAGAACCCGCGTCCCGCTGCAAGACATCCGCCGGAGCTTTTCTCATCCCCGGGGAAAGAGACAAACACAACTTCCGGATGCTCCCGGCGCAGGCGGTCGATGCCTTCCCGGATCTGCTCGCGCTCGGCATCGCCGGGGGCAAGGTAAGCGGCTTCATCCGTAACAGGCACGAACTCGATATAGAACACGGCTTTGCAGCCCTTTGCCGCCAGCAGCGAGACAAACTCATCGGAGAGAACCTCCTGCAGGTTCTCCGTTGTGACCGTGATGGAAGAACCAAAGAGAATGCCCTGCTTCTGCATGCGTTCCATGTTCCCCACGACCTTGTCATACACACCTTCCCCTCGGCGGGTGTCGGTGTGCTCGCGGTCGCCTTCGATGCTGATTACTGGAATCAGATTCCTGCAGCGATCGAGAAGTGCAAAGCAGCGGTCATTCAGGAAAGTGCCGTTTGTGAAAATCGGGAAGAGAATATTCTGCACCTTCCCGGCAGTTTCCAGAACATCATAGCGCAGGAGAGGCTCTCCGCCGGCCAGGAGGATGAAACTGATACCAAGCTCTTCTGCCTGGTGGAAAATATCTTCCCACTGCTCCGTTGTGAGCTGACGGACAGGGGCACAGTCCTCTGTTGCATTGTTGGCCCGGGAATAGCAGCCGGCGCAGTGGAGATTGCAGCTGGAAGTAATGCTGGCAATCAGATATGATGGGACATGAAGGCCCTTTTTCTCATTCTCTTCTCTTCGTGCGGAGGACTTTTCGGAAGCTTTGGCAAAGCGTGCCATGAAGAGGCTTTCTTTCGGGTTTTTCAGCGTAGCGCGAAGGGCGTCTTTCACAATTGTTTCAACGCCGACAGTAAGATACTGCTGAAGATCGATTGGTTCGGACATAGCGCATCACCTCGGTTGAGCATTATAAAAGCTAATATCATCATATATTATAGATTTAATCAAATATTATTTTATCACATTTACGCGATTCTGTCAAGTATAAAGAAGTGGTAGACGATTTTGCAGGATTGTGATATTATAAAATCACCGGAAACTTAAAAAAGGAAAGGGTGGCAGTATGGGTTTGCTTGGTAAATTGTTTCTCGGCAGGGCCGCGGCAGGTGTTGCCGGAAAAGGGGTAAAAAAAGTCGAAAAAAAGGTAAAAAAGGACATTAAGCGTACGAAGAGAACCATCGCGCTGATGACATTGTCGTTTCTCTGCGGGGCCGGCCTGATGGGAGTGTTTATCTATGAACACAGACGTGTGCTTGCCGCCGCAGTAAGCGGAACGAGAATGCCAATGCGCCATCACAGGTTCTGCCTCTGCAGGAGAGCGCGCAGAAGATGAAGTCCCTGAAGGAAATGACCAGCAGGGAACTGTTCTGCCTGCTTACCGGTGATGGGGAGGTTATGCAGCAGACAATGCTGCGGGATATCATCCTCCAGTATAAGGCAAAATACCCGGAAAAAGTCGGGCATTTTGGAGAGATGGATCTGGCTGCGATTGTGGCCGAGATGACGGAATAAAACCAGACTGTATTACGATAAAAAATGCTCCCGAAAGAATCCGGGAGCATTTATATCAGATGTTTGTTTCTGCCTTCGTGTATGTTATCCTTCAATCATGATGGTCTTCTTCTCGGGCAGCTTGATGGTCTCCTCCTTCGGGAACTCCAGTCTCAGCACGCCGTCTTCGAATTTGGCCTTCACGTTTTCTTCCGTAACATGATCGCCGACATAGAAGCTTCTGGTCATGGAACCTTCATAACGCTCCTGGTGAACGATCTTGCCTTTCTTGTCCTTGCCGTCTTCTTCCAGATCCTTGCTGGCCGTAATGGTCAGGTAGCCGTTCTGCAGCTGCAGATCGATCTGATCCTTCTTGAAGCCCGGCAGATCAATCGCCAGCTCGTAGTGATCGTCGTGATCCTTCAGATCCGTCTTCATCACCCGTGCCGCGTGTTTGCCATACAGTTTGTGATCCACATCGGATTCGTAACCTCTGAACGGAAAGTCAAACCAGTTATCAAACAAACTCTCTCCAAAAATACTCGGTAACATAAGTCATGCCTCCTTTTGCATTCTTTCATTTCTGTTACCTGAGCAAGGGGAAGGAGGTCATTCATTCGATCTCTATTTCCTTTGTTCGATTATCATTATAGCACGATTTTTAGCACTGTCAAGATGAGAGTGCTAATTTCTATGAACAAACTATGAACAAGAATCGCATGTTTTTGTTAACAAGCATCCTGCAGAGCAAATTGTTGACAGAAGCATGCCGGTCTGCTATAATCCCTAAAAAAATAAATCCCTCGCTCACCACCGGGTGGGCGAAGCAAAGGGTATGCGAAATTTTGCCGTAGGTACGGTGTGCGTGCACATTATAAGGCAGAATTCCGTATGCCCTTTTAAACTTTTTTCAGGAGGTACAGCAATGAATATCAAACCTTTTCTGGTTGAAGAATGGATGAACAGATACGAGGCAGGCGCCAGGTACAACATTGCCGAAACCTGCGTGGACTCGATTTCACTGCAGGAGCTGTGGGAGCTCTCCGGTGTTGACGGGAACGCGTTCTGGGCTGATTTCTGCGGCAGGCGCCTTACCTATGGCGATATCGAAGGGCTGCCCTCTTTTCGGGAGGGAATCTGTGGCCTGTACCATACGCTGAAACCGGAAAGCATCATCCCGACACACGGAGCGGCAGGCGCGAACCATCATGTGTTTTATTCCCTCATTAATCCCGGCGACCGCGTGGTCAGCATTATGCCGACCTATCAGCAGCTTTATTCGATCCCCGAGTCTTTCCGGGCAGATCTTGCCATCCTCAGCCTGAGCGAGGAAAACGACTATCTGCCTGACCTTGAAAAGCTCAAAAAGCTTGTCACGCCGCAGACGAAGATGATCTGCATCAACAACCCGAATAACCCCACCGGCGCGCTGATGAGCGGCGAGCTCCTCCGGCAGATTGTTGAAATCGCCAGGTCGGTGGACGCCTATGTGCTATGTGACGAAGTCTATCGCCATCTTGCACAGGAGGATATCTGGTGCGAATCTATCGTTGACCTGTATGAAAAGGGCATCTCGGTAAGCAGCATGTCCAAGGTCTTCTCACTGGCTGGCCTGCGGCTCGGCTGGATTGCGACCCATGATCAGAAAGTGATCGAGAGCTGCCTTTCACACAGGGACTATAACCTGATCAGCTGCGGCATGTTTGACGAGGCGATTGCGTCCATCGCACTGCAAAACCGGGAAGCCCTGCTCAGGCGCAGCCGGGAGATTGTACGCGGGAATCTGAGAATTCTGGACGACTGGGTTCGAAGCGAGCCGCGTCTGCACTATGTAAAGCCCATGGCAGGCACGACGGCCCTTGTCTACTATGATTATGATCTGGATTCCTATACGTTCTGCGAGCGGATGTATCACGAGACCGGTGCTTTCGTGACACCCGGCGACTGCTTTGAACAGCCGAAAAGCATGCGCATTGGTTATGCCAGTGATCCCCAGGTTCTCCGGGATGGTCTGAAGGCGCTCAGCGGCTTTCTGCGGATCCTGGAAAAGGAGGGCATGTGATGAATAGACTGAGTGACCGCGTCGGCCTCTTTACAGACTCCGTCATTCGTCGTATGACCCGCATTAGCGATGAATATGGTGCCATCAACCTCTCCCAGGGCTTCCCCGACTTTGATCCGCCGAAGCCACTGATGGATGCGCTTGCCCGGGTGGCCTACGAAGGCCCGCATCAGTATCCTGTGACCTTTGGCGCGCCGAATCTGCGGAAGGCGCTGGCGGAGAAGTTTACACGCCAGACCGGTCTCCCTGTGAACTATGAGAAACAGGTACTGGTGACCTGCGGCGGGACGGAGGCCATGATGTGCGCGATGATGGCCATCTGCAACCCGGGGGACAAGGTGCTGGTTTTTTCTCCTTTTTACGAAAACTACGGGGCGGATGCCATCCTCTCGGGGGCTGAGCCGATCTATGTTCCCCTTGTGCCGCCGGAGTATCATTTCGACCTGTCTCTCATAGAGGAGGGGTTCCGCGCAGGGGCAAAATGCATTGTGATCTGCAATCCTTCAAATCCCTGCGGAAAGGTCTTTACAAGGGAGGAACTGACGCAGATCGGAGAACTGGCAATTCGCTATGATGCCTATGTGGTGACAGACGAAGTATACGAATATATGGTATATAAGCCGCATGTTCACACTGTGATGGCGAGCCTGCCCGGCATGGCAGAGCGTACAGTCACATGCAACAGCCTCTCAAAAACCTTCTCTATCACTGGATGGCGTCTTGGATATATGATCGGGCCGGAAACCGTGCTCGAAGCGGCGAAGAAGGTCCATGATTTCCTGACGGTCGGGGCGCCTTCGCCGCTGCAGGAGGCTGCGACGGTGGGCCTCGCATTCGATGAAAGCTATTACGAGAACTTCAACCGCATGTATCAGGAAAAACGGGACTATTTCCTGGCCGGGCTCGACCGAATCGGCCTGCGCCACAATATTCCCCAGGGTACCTACTTTGTGATGGTGGATATCGGGGAGTTCCTTTCCAGGCCAAAGTTTGAAGGCTGGAGCGACCTGGCTTTCTGCGAATGGATGATCCGGGAGATCGGTGTTGCTGCCGTACCGGGATCCAGCTTCTTCCGGGAGCCGGTCAATCATCTGATCCGCCTGCACTTCGCCCGCGAGAAAGACACACTTGACGAAGTAATCCGCAGACTCTCCCGCCTGAGAGAATATCTCTGAGCTTTTGTGAGTTTAGGGTTCTGTGCGCTCGATGGCATACATCCCGTCGGAGCAGTAGAGAAGACCCTCATAAACAGAAATACGGCCTAGAGACTGCTCCCCCATTGAGAAATAGTAATCGTTGAATCCGCCGGTCGTTTCCACAGCGCTGACCTTTCCGATTACCACACTGTTCATCACATCTCCGATGAGTTTTTCCTGTTCTTCGCGGCTCATCTCAATTTTGCGCGGGCCTGCCTCACAATCGTTGTGGTACGCTGTTACCGATGCGCCCGCGAGGTTGCCGAGATCGCAGAACTCCGTAATGTTTACCGGGATGAAGCCCTTTGGCCCCATAAGCTCGTCTCCGGCATAGCTGGTGACATGGGGAAACAGGGTGCGCGCTGCAAGATACAGGCCCTGAGCATTGTAATCCAGGTTTTCAAAAAGACTGTCTCCGGATATGCCGAGCAGAACAGTGCCTGCTTCCCCTTCCCGGTTATAGCGAACGGCATATGTTTTCTCCTCTCCTGCGTCATTGGCAGCCTGCTGTATGGGATCTTTGGATTCTTCCACGGCGGCAATGAGACTTTCCAGATTGAAGAGATCATCGTGGCTGAGAGTGCCGGTTTTCTCAAATTCCTTTTCTTCCGGGTTCTCCATAAAACGGAGCTGATCCTCTGTGCTGTAGGGCCACTGAAGCTTCCCGTCCTGGCCGGTCAGACTCCAGAGATTTCCTTCGCTGTCGACAAAACCGATTTCAACCCGGTCGCCCCAGCCAGCCTGCCGGTAACAGGTGTACAGGATGGGACGGGGCGGAGCTTTTTCTGCCTGAGCGGAAAGGGGAAAGACGAAGGCGGATACAATCAGCAGCAAAACCATTATCCTTTTCATCGAACGGCTCCTTTCGTCAAAGATCTACGAATACGGTACTCGATCTCATTTTACCACAGGAATATAACCTCAGGCAACAACAATGCCCGGCATGATCATTTTCGCATGCCGGGCATCAATGCTGTTTATATGCTTATATCCGGAGTGTTGTCCCGCTGATAAGAGCACCAGTTTCCATTTTCAATCAGCTCTTCCCGGGCAAGAATGGAGAGCAGATCTTCTGTCTGCCCATATTTTTCAAGCCGGGTATCTATGCTGCTGTAAAACCTTTCCATTTTCTGGTGATCAGAAAAGGTGCGCGGCAGGGAAAGGCGTCCATAAAAGCCAGCAATAAACAGTGTCACAGCGGAAATTGTCCCGAGGACTATTTTCAGAATTGTGCGCCAGAACTCCACATCCGCAACGAGAACAGAAGGCTGGAAAAGAAGTCCTCCGCACAGAATTTCATATTCGACCGCGGCAAGATAGAGTACTACACTCAAAATGAGCGCAAAATGAACGACATTATCACTTATCTTAAGCTTTTTCCCGGCACTTCTGGAAGCAGCCTTGTGATAGTCACGCTGCTCCTGAACCCAGCAGGTGCGGATTTCGTGTTCTGTCTCCTGTGGAGGACCGATTGTAAGCACAAAAAGGGCATTCATAACCCAGGCAGTTTCCTCCTGCTGCGTCCATGAGAACAGCTCTGCCGCCTGCAAATGACTTCCGGCATAGCGCAGGTAAGTTTGAACCCGCAAACATTCTGCCAGCACACGATATTCTATATAACATCGATGACAGTCAGAATGTACGGCATAACGCCGGCAGATCCAGGCAGCGGCCAGCATGGCACCGCAGACAAGGATCATCCAGATAGCCTGTGCTTCGTCGTACATGAGGAATGCAAAAGTCAGCAAAGCGCTTGCCACTGCCAGAAACACCAGAACAAGCCGATACTGCTTCGCTGCCTGCCGACTGAGCCTGCCGGCAAGACGGCTGATTGTCTCCATCCTGTTCAGCACAGGGTCGCCGGAAGAACCGGAAGGGAGTCTGGAACCTGCCTCCATAGAGACAGAAGCGGCGCTGCGGTTGAAGGCGTCTGTTCTGTGTAGTATGTCCTGAACGGCGTCCTGGTTTCCCAGAATGTGAACTGTACCGGCAGCTTCTTCAGGGGCATCACTACGGGGTGTAAAAATATGGATTACTGCTTCGTTACTTCCGGAGCGCAGAACAGCACCGGAAACAGGCTTATAGCTTCCGTTCAGCACAAAATCCACAGCGTCTCCCGTGCCGCAGCCATGTGTGCCCGGATGGCCGTCCCAAAGAGCCAGGAGAATATGGCAGTGAGTGGAAACATATATTCCCGCCTGACGGAACTGGTAATCCCTGCTGATGCCCGCCACCGGAACTTCTTCAATACACGGGGCAACAAAGACCTGCCCGGCACGAGAGCAGTGATGGGAAAAACGGGCGGCCGCATCCGGGCTGAAGTCCTGTTCATAATCCTTCTGTTCTCTTGGCAGGATCGCAGCCAGAGGAATGCCAAGCTCCTCAGAAATATCGGCGCAAAGCAGATCACCGCCCTGGGCGAGGCTGCTGAGCATGAGAAGCGGGGAATGCGGATAACGCGTCTGCAGCTTTTTCAGCTCCGCCTTTACTGCACGCCGGATTGCCGGGAGATCCTGTTCACGGATCTCTCGGTGTCCTGTTACACCGATTACAATCGGAATGGTATGCTGAACATCTGCACTCATGGATTTTTCCTGTACTCTCCAGCTGGAAGGTATGGCTCTACCCATCCAGGCTGGTGATAGTCTCCTTCATACAATAGTTTTTCCTGCCAGTATTTCATGATCTTTTTTCCTGCTCAAAGTCGATAGATCCGCAGCCCGTCAAATTTCTTTAGCAGTTCCAGCAGTTTGTTGAAGGGTTTCCAGTCTTTCCCTTTATCAGCTTCCGGCAGCCGATTGTAATGCGCGCGTATCTCTTCATGCGTCAGCTTCCCGTCCATCATCAGCTTGTGACAGCGCAGCTGCTCCCTCAGTGAGGCACGGACTTCCTTGTCTTTTGCTTTCGGCACATCCAGAGGCAGTGTCTCGTACGCGGTCCCATAGCGCCAGCCCATGGCCTGATGCTCACGCACCCAGCGCTCATGCTCCATAGGGGCGAAGATGGCAGCGTCCTTTTTCCCGAAGTGAGTTACCAGCTCATAATCTACGGGTTTGTCCGTATAGAAGCATCGGATTGCGTCCAGATACTTTGCAAAATTACGGGCGCGGTTGAGGGTGGACAGCTGATACTCCAGTGAGAGCGAGGTGAACTTCTCTTCCATCGCCTCAGCGCTTGTCTCCGGCGGCATGCTTCTGGCGTGCAGTGCGACTGCAAAATCATAGAGGTGGAGGAAACTGCTTCCTGAGAGGTAGGTGTGCTTGTTTTTCCGTTCCGCTTTCTTCATGTTCGTTTTCACGGTCAGAGGGATGAAAGACGTGTTCACAATCTTCTCAATGTCCGTGGTGAATCGCTGCTTCTGCCCCACCATATCACTGTAGGACTTGAGACGGGGTTCTATTTGTTTATCCGGATCAAGAACCCATTCCTTATATTTCCTGTGGAATGCCTCGATTTTTGCGCTCTCAGAGGCGTCGTAATCATATATGGCTTCAATTGCCTGCCCGGAGAAATCAAACCTGGCCGACATGGGATGTAGTTCTGTACGCGAATTGCGCCCATATGCGGTGCGATCCCAGCACTGCAGCTCATCACAGAGCATCAGCAGCCAGGCCAGTGGGTGTAGTTCCGCCTTCAGGGGCGCTTTGCATTTTTCCCTGTCCTTGTAGAAAGCGATGGAGAACTTATACAGACTATTGTGCAGCAGAATGGCCGAGAGGACATCGACATGCATCCTCGTGAGATTTTCCGGCCCAAGTTCCTCTGCCATCTCCCGGTACAGCCTTGCCGAGCTGAAAAAAGCGTGATCCATGAAATAACCAAACCGGTTTGGTTCTGTTGGCTTGGCATTGAGCACATCCAGAAGATACTCTTCTGTAAAGCTGTATTCCCTGCCAAGTTTTTGCGTGATGTCATGAGAGAGAAGCTCTGTTGTGGTATCAAAGCGTTTTCCAAAGAATCTTTCAAAATGGACTTTTGCTGTTTCGTCCAGGGCGGTCAGTGCCTCCACATCATGATATGCCAGATACAGACTGCCTCTGCCGCGCTCCTGATTGTCCACTTCAAAATAGCTGAGAACTTGTTCAAAAGGCAGCTCAAAGGGATAACCGATATCATGAAACAGAGAAGTCAGCCCCCAGTATTCCAGAAAAAGATTCGCAGTCTCAAAGTGTTCTGCATTCTCCAGACGGTAAAAGGCTTTGAACCTGTTTCGGTATTCCTCATTGGTCTCGTAGATGGCGAGACCCAGCGTAAACACATACACCGAATGGGAATAGTGATCGCGGTGCTTCAACAGTAGGGAGCTGCCGTTTGACTCGTATTCCGACAGAAGCTCTACCATCTTTTTGGACTTGCCGTATTGCCCGAAAAAGATTTCCAGCCAACAGTAATATACGGCGTAGGCATCGTCGGCCGCACCGGAATCAATAAAGGTCTCCAGTGACTTTTCCAGACAGAGACGGTTCAGATCCATCTGCATGTTATAGGGAATCTGACATGGTTTGATGCTGGTACCGAGACAGGTACCCGTTTCCTGCTCTTTTTTCTCCATATCCGCGTTGAAACACAGATTCTCGCAGTGGTTGTGAAGGAATCTCAGCGCTGCGGATTTCAGATTATTTCGGTGTCTGGGATTTGTATAGAGCGGCGGTTGCCCTGGGCCGACATCGAAGCCAAAGCGCTTTTTGTTGTACTTCCGCATGCTCTCCAAAGCAGTGTATGACATAGCTGGATCTCCCTCCGGCTTGATAATCGGATAAATTATTTTTTATCAACTTTGGTTATCCTGTAATCTCCAGTCGGAAGGCATAGCTCTGCCCATCCAGACTGGCGATAGCCTCCTTCATATCATGCTGAATCGAAACGCGTTCCAGATTCTCCATAGCGACCAGAGGGCTGAGGTCAGTGATTCCCGGCATCCAGCCGAGCCAAAGCTCTCGGAGCTCAGGATGTGCTTCCGCAAGGGCTGCCAGATCCTCGTTGCTGCGAAGATCTCCCGCAGCGCCGAAGCTCTCAATATCACAATCCGCAAGTGCAGGGATCCAGACAGCCGGATCGGCATCGGTGAAATTCAGAGTGCGGTAGCGCTGAACAGAGCCCAGCGCGGCAAAATCTTCATCAGAGAGCTCAAGTTCATTGAAAGCCAGCCCCAGACCGCCGTGTTCATACGCCACGGAAAAATCACACGCGGAAAGCGGAGTCAGATCGTTGACATTCGTGTTGGAGATATCCAGCCAGTTCAGCTCATGAAGGTTCTGCACACCTTGTATGGAGTCGATGGAGGTGAACTTCAGATCTGCCCCTGTAAGATCAGGCAGGGCAAATAGCGCAGAAGCATCTTTTAGCAGAGAACAGCCCTGCGCCGAAAACTCATCCAGTGAGCTGAATATCTGGATTCCGTCCAGAGTCTCCAGGGGCTGCCCGTAGAGGAAGAGCCGGCGCAGTCCCGTGAGCTCCGACAGCATGCTGAGATCTGTAATAACACCTTTGGAAAGAGGAGTCTGCTCATCGGTTTCACGGTTGTGGAGCAGCAGCGTCGGATGCCCGTAGGAATTCCGGTGTTCCCAGTCTTCGTTCAGGTCGAAGCGATCCCTGTCGACAACCTGATCACCTGCAATACAGACGGATGTTACCCTGCGCAGCAAGGCGGGAGGCAGGGTCTCAAGCTCATCCAGGCTCAGGAGCGAGAATTCGGAGTTATCCTGCTCCCAGCCGCCTTTCGGGAACTCAATGCGGTACTCGCCGAAATTGCCGGATTTTACCAGATCCTCTGCCTGTTCGGCAAGCTGCGGTGAAACGGCAAGATAAGCGCCGTGAAATCGCCTGAGCGGCTCAAGATTATCCAGCTCGTCAAGCCCAACCAGCGCAAAGCTGCAGCGCTTTTCGGTATCCATTGTGTCGAGAAAGCTCAGATCAGATACATCGGCTACGCTGTCAATCGCCAGGACTCCGGTATGATAATGCATCTGTGCAGGAAGCGTATAGCCTCCCGTGATGGACAGGGAAGACAGGCTATATCCCTCCAGCGCGCTCCAGTCAGTCAGGCGGAGGCAGTTGAAGATCTCAAGCTCCTGAATGCGGGACTGGTTCTGCAGGCCATCCAGGGAGTGCAGAACAGAGCATTTGTTGAGATTCAGACGGGAAGCAGTCCAGTTTTCTGCGATGGAGGAGAGATCGGATATGCCGCAGCGGTCGAGTTCGAGTCTCATGGTTACCTTCGGGAGTGAGGACAGATCAACAGCGGAGAAACGGCGAAGAGCCAGGTCCTGTATGGTTGCGTTCTCCAGATAAGGCAGGATGCGCTCAAGCGGGGTGTTGTCACCGGGATCCAGATTCAGCCGGGAGTACCGCGTGAAGGTCTCCAGGGCAGAATAATCGCCGAAGTTTCCGGTCAGATCCAGACTGATGATATCCTGATGCGTACCGATCCCACGAAGGAAATCCACATCCGGGAGATCAACGTTTTGCAGCGAGATATCACTCAGATTCGGTAGGTTTTCCAGGAACGAGGCATCCCGGAAGACAAAGGGCTCTTCGGTACGATACCAGAAAGATTTCAGCGAGGTACAGCCGGCGACAGATGAAAAATCCCTAATGGCGTCACAGTCGGATACGGTCAGATCATGCAGCTTATCCATCCCCGAGAGCACGGAAATATCCCGTAATTGATGGAGACCTTCCAGCCGGAGACTGGTCAGTTTGACTGCGGTACGGAGAAAGGAAAGATCTTCGACGGGAACAAACTCCAGCTGGCAGCTGGTCAGATTTGTGCAGGCTTCCAGAGAAGAGAGATCCAGATTTCCCCGGAGATCCTGCGCGTTGTTGATCCATAACCAGCTGAGCACGGGCGGGGCAAAGCTGCTCATATCCGCCTGCTCTGTGCCGACAAGATCAATATGTACTTCATTCAGTTTCCCACAGCTCGTCAGGGGACTGAAATCCGTGACCGAACCTGTGCTGTTGAGGAGATCAATTTTACGGATAGATGAGTCGCGCACCCATTCCAGATCCGGAATAACACTGTCCATCAGCATAAGATTCGAGAGCTTTGAAAGTTCACCCAGCTCGGGAAGTTCCCCGGCTTCAACCCTGGCGAGCGTCAGGTAACGCAGATTTGGCAGAAGCTGGAGAAAGCGCAGATCCTCATGGCGTGTCAGGGAGTATTCATGGCCGTCTTCCCGGCTGAACCAGTGTGCACCTTCATTGTCAAAATCACGATAGGCGTAGTAATCCCAGTCGGGATACTGAAAGCCGTTTTTCACATCGTCCTGCGTGTAGAACGCAACCTGTTCCCCAACGATGATGACGTCGACGATTTTTTCAAGATCCTCTTCCGTCAGGCCTGCGGGGAGGACATAAGCCGGCTCTGTCACTTCCGGCTCGACAGGAATGCTTTCCACACTCGGCGCCGGACGCAGAAACACAAAACCGATGACCGCCAGCAGAATAACGCCGGCTGTAGCCAGAATCAGAGGCAGGCGGCTCTTCTTCTGCGGCATTGCGGAGAGAATTCTCTCCGCAATCTGGAAATCATCCCGTCCGGCCGCAGAGATGATATTACGGGCGTAGAGAGCAGTTTTGAGTGTATCCGGAATCACCGCCTCATCCAGCTGCAGCGGAAGAATATTTTCCGCTCCGGAGCCGATCAGGGTCAGAAGCGTCTCGACCCTGTCACGGTCGGCATAGAGGTTTTCCGAGAGAGCCGCGAGGACAATGTCATCTTTCTGCACATTACCCTCTTCCGACACTCGCAGACCCTTTTCCTGCAGATGTTTCAGTACGGATTCCAGTGCTGCACGGTCGGCATCTGTGCACAGCAAATGGATCTTTTTGTTTGTACTCATTTCGTGTCCTCCTTCGCAAGTATTATTGTTTATGATTCAGGAGCCAGGATAACGCTGAAGGCAGCGTTTTCGTCCCAGACTATCGGCAGCATATCCCGGCTTACGGTTACGGTTTTCAGATTTGGGAGAGAGGAAAGCGGGGTCAGATCATGGACTGCCGTATGCTCCAGATGCAGGGTTTCGAGACTCGGCAGATCCTGCAGAGCGGTGAGAGATTCCACTGTACTTCCTGCGAGACTCAATTCCCGCAGAAGCGTATGCCCATTCAGGGCAGAGAGATCCCCCAGAGGCTGGCAGACCAGCGCAAGACTCTCCAGGCGAACACAGTACTGCAGAAGTGCAAGATTTGAAATTGGCCCGGAGATTACCGGTGCACCATTGACCCGGCAGGTACCACCGGCATCGAAAATCACGCCCTTCAGACTGCCGGTTACGAGGCTGCCGCAAAAATACAGTCGGGCAATTTCTGCCAGCTGGCCCCGGTAGATATCGCCTGTGCTGATTCCCAGAGCTGAACGGATCCCTTTCTCCTGCAGCCTGTCAGGGAAGCTGACGGCAAAATAACGCTCGGCTTCACCGAGATCAACGACAGCGGGCGGTACTGTCGAGATGGATTCTTCAAAATGCGATGTAACAGACGGTGCTGGCGGGAGAGGGCTCCAGCGCCCGGAGGCCAAAGCCCCGAGTGCTGCTGCGGCAGCCAGAAAGAAAAGCAGGGATGCCGCAAATCCGGCCACATGCCAGGGTATCCACTCTGTCCAGCTGTGATGAAATCGCCGGGAGAGAAAGCCGGAACGCAGAATCGCCTCCGCACGCTCCTCCGGGCTTTCCAGAGTGGGAATCTCTTCCCTGCCCGCCAGCAGCTCCCGCCATCGTTCATCCGGAATTCTTTCTTCCAGTCTGACAATCAGAACGGGCTTTCCCAGGCGAACGGCAGTGCGTATTTCGCTGAAGCAGTTGGGGGATTCCAGTGCCCGTTCCGACAGGAAAAAGACAACCCGGTCACATGCCTGCATATGCTGCGCAATATTGGATGGCCAGTCGCTCCCCGCGGGGATTCCCTCGTCATACCACAGGCGATACCCTTTGTCATGAAGAATACGGATTGTGTCGACAACGACAGCAGACTGGAGGTGTGCATAGCTGATGAACAGGAAAGGGCGGGCCCCCTCATATGGCCTGAAAAAGGTGCTCATGGGCCGCCTCCGCTCAACTCGATGATATAGTCGCCGGCAGGCAGGCCCTCTCCGTTCAGAAGCGCCTGCTGCGGCAGCACAATACGTTTCAGGGAGGGAAGCATACTGAGATCATCCCAGCTTTCAGGTGCAGATTCCAACCGGAGAAAGATGATTTCCGACAGATACTCCTTCGTAATGGCTTTACCATGAACAGCCGCCCGTACAGCAGTCTGAATTACAGGATCGATGAATTCAACTTCATCCTGAACGGATGGCTGAAACCAGTTCAGATACCGGTAACCCGCAAACGAGACAGCCCCGAGAAGCAAAGCCAGTACGCAGAACAGAAGAGACATAGCACGGAGTATGCTGTTCTCATGGATTTTCAGCGGCTCTCCAAGAATTTCCTGTGAGAAGCCTTCCGCGTGCAGAATGGCGTGCTCGATTTCCCGTTCTCCGGCGAGCAGATAGAGCGGGACATGGGGAATGCTTTCATGCAGCCCCATGGATAGACGGCGATCCTTTCCGTCAGGGTCAAGACAGAGGAGAGGCCTGCCGGCATTCTGGTTGGCAAGAAGACTGCTTTTTGTATCCTTGTCAGAGCATGCAGCATCTGTCAGATACAGGATGGTAAGTGCCGCTCCGCTCGATCGTGCCTGCCGATGCCGGAGTTCCCCGGCACTGCCGGATGGGCCATGGCTGTACCATACCCTGCAGCCACGCTCCAGAAGTGGGCGTAGAATTGACCACACCTTCCGGCTGTCTGCCTCGGCAAAAGCAAAATACAGATAAGGCTCATCGCCCTCATATGGCGGTATTTTTTTCTGCCAGTTTTTCATGATCCGTCTTCCTGCTCTTTTTCTCCCTACCTGCGTTGAAACACAGATCCTCGCAGTGGTTGTGAAGGACTCTCAGCACTGCGGATTTCAGATTATTTCGATGTCCGGGATTTGTATGATGCTCAATCCACAGGCCGGGAATAGTTACACTAACCCAGAATGATTATAGCAAAAGAAAAACGCCGATTGGTGTGCAGTCAGCACACATCGGCGTTTTTTGAAACACGTTCAGACTATGCGTTTTTTATTCTGTGAACACCCGAAAAGGGACCCCACCCAGGGCCTCCACGGCAGGCTTTTGTTCTTCGCTGACATAAACTTCCTCAAGCTGTGGAAGTTCAAGCAGAACCTGCAGATCATTGACCGGAAGCCCTGCAAGCTTCAATACCCTGAGACCTGTGTGTTTTTTCAGAGGGGAGAGATCTGTAATATCGGTGTGGTCGATCTCCAGACGTTCAAGTCGGGTCACATGATCCAAAACATGCAGATCATTGAGTCCGGTCCAGGCGATGCGCAGATCAAGGATACTTTTGCCGTCAAGATAACGATAGCTTTCAGTCGGGTTTGAGATATCCAGAAAATCAAGATTTCCGAGCTGGGAAATCGCGGATGGATCATAACTGCGCACATCACAGAGATCCAGGAAAGCGAGGTTCGGGCACTGTGCCAGAGGTGAAATATCCTGGACAGGATTGTCATTGATCCCTACGGAGGTGAGATGAATCATTCCTGTGAGCGCGGATATGTCTGTAAGATAGTTATGCTTGAACTCCACTTTGTTCAACTTTGGAAGTCTGCTCAGAGCGGAGATATCTGACAGCTCCTGGGCGACAATGCAGACCTGCTCCAGACCGGGCATCCGGGCAAGATCGGATAAATCCGTGATCGGCCCGCGTGTCGGGAGTCCTTCGGCATACCACTGGCTGATGGCGGGATAGAAGCTGTCCGCATCCGGATAAGCTGCATCCGCCACAATGTAAATTCCCGTGACCTGTGCAAGCATGTCCTCTGTGATAACAGTGCTGTCTGAAAGCCCGAGGTTTGCCCGCACCGCCTTCTCAACCAGAGGTTGCGAGAACACGGCTTCCTTCGGATGAAAGCGGACTGCAATACTGATTCCAAAGACCAGCACCGCAAGGATCAGGCAGGCTGCCAGCGCCAGCAGCCCTTTCCTTTTCCGCTGTGAAGACGGCCTCGCATTTTGCAGGGCGCGTTCCATCTGCCGCACATCGGTGAAGCGTTTGCCGGGATCGAATTGTGTACAGCGGGCAATCACTTTTTCCAAAGCTGTATGATTGCCCGGGGCGACTTTTGTTTCCCTATGCAGAAGCCAGTACAGCAGGATGCCCAGAGAGTAGATATCAGAGCGGGCATCCGTCTGGGAAAAACCGTATTGCTCCGGAGGTGCAAAACCCTGTGTTCCGAACGCAACGGTATCAGTCTCGTTTTCCGTATGTTCGCGGGCTATGCCAAAATCAATCAGAACAGCTGTATTATCCTGCAGAATGACCACGTTCTGTGGCTTGATATCCCGGTGAATAATAGAAGGCTGCTGACTGTGAAGAATCTGCAGTTGTTCACAGAGCTGCAAACCGATACCGATGACGTCTTCCTCTGAGAATTCTCTTCGTTTTGCGATCTCAGCAAGTGTTTCTCCGGGGATATATTCCCGCAGAACGCAGCGCATCAGATCATTGCGGTATTCTGCCAGAAAACATGGCATCGGCGCAGCGTCAAGGCTGCGCAGGGCCATGGGCTCACTTCGTTCGAAGAGGACATTCCCCTGCATGTAGCATTTTACTATGCAACAGTCACCGCTTTCCCGGTTCCGGGCGAGAAGCGTCCGGCTGTCTTCCTGCTCGGAAAGGCATTCCAGGAGCTCATAGCACTCCGTCAGCTCTGAGGGATATTCCTCTTCATCGGGCAGACCAGGGATTAACGACGAATTCCCTTCAGTCGTTCTCATTTTTCAGTCCCCCCAAAAGAGTCAGTCCGTATTTTGTAAGGCTTTCCTGTATGGCGAGAATGGAGAGACCGCTCTGAATACCATAGAGGATTATGGCATCACGCTTTATCCGGGGATAAAGCTGGCTTTTACCTGCAGAACGCAGCAGCTGCTGGGCCTCTTCTACACTCAGCCCAATGCCGATTGCCAGTTGAATGACCTTATCACGGGAAGGCCGTCTGGTTCCGTTAAAAAGCTGATATCCGTAGGTGCGCTCAATCTGAGATTGCTCAATTGCATGAGCGGGAAGTATTCCCCGCTGGTCGCAAAAATCTTTCAGCATCTTATCAAAATCCGGCATCTGCAGGTAGCGCTCATTTCCAAGAAGATAGGAATCCAGATTCTCTGCCTTGAACAGGCGTTTCATCAGGGTGCTGGTGTTTACTGTGCTGGCCATGCTCTTACCCCCTCAGCGAACAGGCTGTATTCACAGTATACACAGAAGAAGCCGGATGTGCAACAAAAGGATTGAACCACAGAAAGAGATGGGCGTAAGGCTATATCGATTTCGACATTGGCTTCGACCCGCCCGTAACGCCGGATGCGATGGTGAAATTCATGGAGGTCACCACGCGATGCGCCCGGGACCGGATTCGCGAGTTTAAGGACGAATACAGCATCAAGGGCGGGGGTGTTTTTCGGAAGGGAAATGAGGAAAAACGGAAAAAATGACTTCCGCAAAGGACGGAAATTTTATAAATTCCTTAGACGACGGAAAAGCGAGAAAAACCGTATTTCCGTCGTGAGAGGAAAAGCGCCTTATATAAGTCACTTCCGTTCCTTCACCCGTTCCGTGTGGGGGAAGGGCTCAAAAGCCCGCCCTTCCCCACAAGGAACGGAACCCCCCAAATTTATCGCTCGTTAATCAATTAACAAGTGATTCCGTAAACGGAATAAAGGCGTGAGGGGGTGTAGCGAGCCCATACGGGAGGGGGAACTCTCAAATAAACACATGCGGCGCAAAGCAAAGCCAGTGTTTAGGAGAGAGTTACCCCGACCAACGGGACTCAGCTGCGAGCGGTAACGTTCTCCTGAATGCTGTCTCCACTGCGCTCCGCATGCATTCATTTGAACGTTCCCACTCGCAGGGAGAATGGGAATGGGACGGGCAGGCGCAGAAGGCCGTGAATGAAAAACATTTTCCAATTTCCGAAAGTTGTCACGGTATGTCACTTTTTATCCCTCCCGATATGTGGTAGTATTAAGCTGACGAAAAACAAAGACGCCATTCGGGGAAACCTGAGTGGCGCCTTCGCATGAGGACACATGTGAAAAAATGCAGACGAAGAAAAAGATCGTACCTTCCAAGGCAAAAGTTCGTACCTGATCGTACTTGAAATCCGAAAAACCCATGTTATGATACAGGCAGAACAGGGGAGAGGCCTCAAAAAACGGGGCTTCTCCCCTGACACACAAGCCGGAAAGAAGGGAGGAATACTCGTATTGCTGTTCTCAGCCAAGCAGCTTCTTTACCTCGCGGAGGGAGAGCTTCTGCTCATCCGCGATTTTCTTCAGGTCATCGAACTCGGGCTTCTCCCTCAACACGCCGTAGCCGGATGCCCTCTTGATCCGTACGGGCCCGTATGGGGTCTCGCGGGTTTCAAACTCGCGGGTCATCGTATACCGGTTACAGACATATTCCCGGATCCCAAGGCTTGTGGTATGGCGGAACATGCAGGCCAGAATCTCATCCCGCTGCTCAGCACGGCAGATGCAGGAGAGAATGACGGCCGGGCGGCTCTTTTTCATCCCGATGCCGGTGAAGTAAACATCCAGCGCGCCGGCCTGGAAGAGACGCTCCTGCGCGTAGGCGAGCTCTTCGCCAGTCATGTCGTCCAGGTTGCAGGCAAGCTCCAGAATCTGCTCGGAGGCGCTCTCATCCGTCTCCCCAAGCAGGGCACGCAGTCCGTTAAACCGTGGGAATTCCTTCGTTCCGAGACCGTATCCGATTCCGGAGACATGCATCAGCGGCATGGCGCCGAAACTGGTGACAAAGTGCTTCAGAAGCGCGGCGCCTGTGGGTGTGCAAAGCTCGCCCCGGATGTCCGCGGAATAGATGGGGACGCCCTTCAGAATCTCCTGCGTGGCAGGGGCAGGGACGGGCAGCTCGCCATGGGCGCAGTGCACCGTGCCGCTGCCGACATGCACCGGGGAAGCGACAATCCTGTCAACGGCCAGTTCGCTGATCAGATAGCACACGGATACCACATCCGCCATGGCATCCAGGGTTCCGACCTCGTGAAAATGAATGTTCTCGATCGGGTGGCCATGTACTTTCGCCTCCGCGCCGGCGATCAGGTCATAGACCGCGAGAGAATCCCGGATGACGTTCTCCGGCAGATCAAGGCCGCTGATGAAGGCGCGTACTTCGGCGAGAGAGATGTGGTGATGGTGATGCGCATGCCCGTGGTCGTGGGACTGCTCAAGTTCGCACGTGTGGTGATGCTCTTCCCCTTCCACTTCACCGTCAATGCTCACGGTTACATGCGTCCCCGTGATGCCACGCTTCTGCTCCTTTGAGGCAGAAAGGACGGCCTTTCCCGCAAAGACGCGGTTCAGTGACTCCAGAACAGCTTCCGGAGAGGGATGCAGCTCCAGCAGGGCAGCGGTCAGCATATCCCCGGCAGCGCCCATGCTCAGATCAAGATAAAGTGTTTTCATCAGGCAGTCTCCAGACTTATTTCAGGTGATTGATCATGCTGGCCATATAACCGGCTCCGAAGCCATTGTCGATGTTCACAACCGAGACGCCGCTGGCGCAGGAATTGAGCATCGAGAGCAGGGCCGCAATACCGCCGAGAGAAGCGCCATACCCCACGCTGGTCGGCACCGCGATGACGGGGCAGTCGGCAAGACCACCGATCACAGAGGGAAGTGCGCCCTCCATCCCGGCGACTGCGACAATACAGCGGGCGCTCATGATCTCATCCATGTGCGAGAGAAGGCGATGAATTCCGGAGACGCCCACATCATAGAGCCGTTTCACATCATTGCCGAGCACCTCTGCCGTGATGGCGGCTTCCTCGGCAACAGGGATATCGCTAGTGCCGCCTGTGGCGACAACAATCTTTCCCACACCGGTGGGCTTTGGCATCTCACCAATCACACAGGTCTGGGCAAGTGTGTTATAGTCGAGGGGTACTTCTTCCGGGAGACCTGCCCGGACGAAATCGGCGGTTTCCTGGGTAATACGGGTAACCAGAACGGTTTTCTGCCCGTTCTGGAGCATGGTCCGCGCAATGCCGAGAACGTGCTCCTTTGTTTTTCCCGCGCCATAGATAACCTCCGGCACACCCTGCCGGATGCCCCGGTGCATATCGACCTTGGCATATTCGCCGACTTCCTTGATCGGCTCCATTTTGAGCTTCAGCGCGGCATCGTCCGGGGAAAGCTCTCCGGATGCCACCTGCTGCAGGATTACTGACAATTCAACTTTATCCATGAAACCCAATTCCTCCCGTGGTTTTGCGTCGTATATGAAGACAGATTAGCAGAAAACCCGGCGCCGGGCAACTGACAGAACCCGGTCTTTGTATACGCAGATTACGGGAGCTGTGCCTGTCCGGCGCGTTGATTAAAGCATTATAGCAGAAAAAGTGGAAAACGGGAATAGGTTTCAGGCCTGTTCTGCGGTATTTCGCAGAATAGTTTCGTTCATGCTGCCGGTGCGGTAGCCTGCCAGATCCAGCGTGACATAGGAGAAGCCGTATTCTTTCAGGGAACGATAGACCTTCTCACGCAGATCCTGCCGGATCAGCGTTTCCAGGTCCTCGGGCAGAAGCTCGATGCGGGCAAGATCCCCATGGATCCGGACGCGGAACTGCCGGAAGCCCAGATCCATCAGCAGCTGCTCTGCCCGGTCGACCATGAAGAGCCTTTCATCGGTAATCTGTTCGCCGTAGACAAAGCGGGAGGCCAGGCAGGCGAAGGAGGGTTTGTCCCATGTGGGGAGCCCCATCTCTCTGGAGAGCGCACGGATATCTTCCTTGCTGAGGCCGGCTTCCAGAAGCGGGCTTTTCACGCCAAGCTCGCGGATGGCACGCATGCCGGGCCGATAGTCACCCACATCATCGGTGTTGGAGCCTTCAGCAACAAAAGAGATTCCATTCTCGCCGGCAACACGAAGAATGTTCCCGAATATTTCATGCTTGCAGTGATAGCAGCGGTCGGGCGGATTGTGGCGGACAGAATCGATATTCAGTGCCTCTGCCGGGATCACGATCTGCTGGATGCCGCGCGAAGAGCAGAAATCCTTCGCCTCCTGCAGCTCGCGCGGGGGGACGAAAACAGGCGCGGCCGTAACCGCGAGAGCTCTGTCACCGAGAACATCGTGTGCTGTCTGCAGGAGAAAGGTGGAATCGACACCACCGGAGAACGCGACCGCGAGATTGCCATAGCTTAGAAGAAGCTCCTTCAGCTTTGCCTGTTTTTCATAAAGTGTGTTATTCATGAATATTCCTGCTCCTGAATTCTGTTGTTATGGCACTCCCGCAGACCACGTCTCCGGTGAGGGATTCGGGCTGTCTGCCCTGGGTTCAGTCTACCTGCGGGAGTCTTGCGCGGAAGGCGGCGAGCTCCTCGTCGGTGGGGATATAATCATCCATTTTGCCGTCATGGAACTTTTCATAGGCAACCATGTCAAAGTAGCCTGTGCCGGTCAGACCGAAGACGATGGTCTTCTCCTCGCCGGTTTCTCTGCAGCGCTTTGCCTCATCAAGGGCAACCTTGATGGCATGGGAACTCTCAGGGGCGGGGAGAATACCCTCGACACGGGCAAATTCCTCCGCGGCTTCGAAAACGGCCGTCTGCGGTACAGCGACCGCCTTCATCAGACCATCGGCATAGAGCTGGGAGAGAATCGGGCTCATGCCGTGATAGCGCAGACCGCCCGCGTGGTTGGGAGCCGGGATAAAATCAGAGCCCAGCGTATACATCTTTGCCAACGGGCAGACCATACCCGTATCGCAGAAGTCATAGGCATAGACACCGCGGGTAAAGCTCGGGCAGGAAGCCGGTTCCACGGCGACGATCTCGTAATCCGCCTCACCGCGGAGCTTTTCACCCATGAAGGGCGAGATCAGACCGCCCAGATTGGAACCGCCGCCGGCACAGCCGATGATCATATCGGGCTTGATATTGTATTTGTCGAGTGCAATTTTGGTTTCCAGACCGATAACAGACTGATGGAGGAGTACCTGATTCAGCACGCTGCCGAGAACATAGCGATAGCCGGGGTTGGACACGGCGACTTCCACCGCTTCCGAGATCGCGCAGCCGAGGGATCCGGTGGTTCCGGGATGCTCAGCGAGGATTTTGCGGCCGACTGCAGTGGTATCCGAGGGGGAGGGGACGACAGAGGCGCCGTATGTGCGCATAACCTCACGGCGGAAGGGCTTCTGCTCATAGCTTACCTTGACCATATAGACCTTGCAGTCCAGCCCCAGATAGGCACAGGCCATGGAGAGGGCCGTGCCCCACTGGCCGGCGCCGGTCTCGGTCGTAACCCCTTTCAGCCCCTGCTTTTTGGCGTAATAGGCCTGCGCAATGGCGGAGTTGAGCTTGTGGCTGCCGCTGGTGTTGTTGCCCTCAAATTTGTAATAGATCTTTGCCGGGGTCTGAAGCTTTTCCTCCAGACAATATGCCCGCACAAGAGGAGAAGGGCGATACATCTTGTAAAAATCGCGGATTTCCTGCGGAATCTCGATATAGCGGGTGTCGTTGTCCAGCTCCTGCTGAACCAGCTCTTCGCAGAACACACCGCCAAGTTCCTCCGCTGTCATCGGCTGATGGGTGCCGGGATTGAGCAGGGGAGCGGGTTTGTTTTTCATGTCCGCGCGGACGTTGTACCAGGCCTGCGGCATCTCATTTTCTTCGAGATAGATTTTGTAGGGGATCTTTTTTTCTTCTGCCATGGGAAAGGCTCCTTTCTGTTTGGGGCAAACGCCCTCTGGTTTGGGACAGAAAAAAGCCCTGTCCCCTGGCTTTTGCTGGGACAGGACAGAAGATCCTGCGGTGCCACCCGGCTTGACGCAAACCTGCGCCCACTTAAGCATACTGACATATGCCGACCCCGATCACGTGGAATCACCCCGTCGCACATACTCAGGCAGAGCCTTTTCTGATTGCCCTCAGAAGCCCATTCAGCACTGCGTGCCACACTGCCTTCCACCAACCGGCAGCTCTCTGCAGAAGCGCCTGCACTGCTTACTCACTCTTCTTCAACGGTTTAATGCATTGTAGCGCTGAAGAGGAATCTTGTCAAGACCTTTTATCAAATATTTTTGGAGTGCGATTTTCATCCCAGGGGGGCAGGGCGTTTTTTCCTGTTTTTTCAAACTTTTCGTTTATCTGTTAATATTTTTCTGGTATGATAGATTCCAGGATGATGCTGAACAGGCTCCTCTGGCAGCAGCCTGATAAAAAGAAGGAAAGGAATACGGTGACAGAAGCCATGACAGAGAATATTCGGGTAATTATTCACAGCAGTATTCGGATTGCCTGTGAGGCAGGTACAGTATATCTGGATCCCTATCTGCTGGAGGAAGAAGCGCATGACGCGGACTATATCCTGGTGACGCATAATCACTATGATCATTTCTCCCCGGAGGATATCCGGAAAATCGCCAGAGACGAAACTATTCTGGTTGTCCCGGAGGGAATGCGGGATGAGGCGGAGAAGGCAGACCTCGGTCTGCAGATCAAGACGGTCAGACCGGCTGAATCCTATACCATCGACAAGCTTAGCTTTGAAACCGTGGCGTCCTACAACACGCTGAAGCCGTTTCATCCGAAGGGTGCCGGATGGGTCGGCTATATTCTGCATGACGGGGGAAAGCGCATCTATATCGCAGGCGATACGGACGCTGTCAGAGAAGCAAAGCAGGTGAAGTGCGATATTGCGCTTGTCCCGGTTGGAGGAACCTATACCATGAACGCGAAACAGGCGGCGGAGCTGGTAAATACCATTCAGCCTGCCGTGGCGATCCCGACCCATTACGGAAGCGCCGTAGGAAAGAAAGAGGACGGAGAAATCTTTGCAGGGTTTGTAAAACCACCGGTTCTGGTGGAGCTGAAAATGGGGAAATAATAAGGAGGAACAACATGAGAAAATCAATATCCTGGCTCGTAATCCTTTGTCTGGTGTTCTGCCTGATGGCAGGCGGCATCCAGGCCTTTGCCGCAGAAGACGAAGCGGAAGACACAGCGCCGGTTCACGATGCGGAGTGGGATGCCTCTGTTCCCACAGAGATTACAGAGGAGATCCGGGCCCTGTTTGACGAGGCGATGGAAGGCTTCGTCGGTGTGAGTTATGAGCCCATTGCCGTGCTGGGGCAGAAGGAGGATGTGTACTGCATCCTGTGCAAGGCAACCGTTGTCTACCCAGGCGCAAAGCCATATAATGCTCTGATGTATATCAATACCGCCTCCGGGAAAGCACAGATTCAGAACATTTATGAGCTCTGGCTCGATGCACACAGCGAGAAGAAAACGGAAGAGACGACGGAAGTCGAAATTGATTACGGCTCCTCAAAGCTCTATTCCGGGCAGGAGATGGAGGAAGCCATTGCGCAGATCCGGGAGGAGTTTGACACTTGGGAAGGCTGCGAGCTGCACAAAATCCAGTATGCCGGGGATGACTGCAACACCCGGGAGAACATTGACTGGCTGAACAGTCTGGATGATGGGAATGACTTTGTGGAATGCATTGAATTCGTGAGTGAGTTCCACTCTCCCGTGGAAGCGTACGGCGCATGGAGTCCGGATGAAGAATACACCGGCTGGCAGTGGTGGCTCGGACGCCCGGATGGCGGAAGCTGGGAGCTTGTAACCTGGGGATACTGAGATGGCCTCCTGTTCATAGAAGAAAACGCAGGAATGAAAAGGCTGAGATTCCGGAAAAACGGAGTCTCAGCCTTTTTGGTGGAAGGCAGCCTGAGAACAACGGAGGAAAGATCAGATTTTTTCGCCCGCGAGATAGACCTCAAGCAGCTGCAGATTCGGATCACAGACCAGGAAGTCCGCCTGCAGGCCGGGGGCGATGGAACCGATCTCATTCTCTTTCCCGATCTGCCGTGCAGGATTCCATGTGGCCGCACGGATTGCGCACGCTTCCGGGATACCGAATGCGATGGCATTCCGGAGATCCTGAAACAGATTTGAAGCGGCTCCGGCGATGGTGCCGTCAGCAAGCCGGGCAACGCCGCCGCTCAGGAAAACCTGCTGCCCGCCCAGCTCATATTCACCATCCGGCATGCCGCAGCAGCGCAGGGCGTCGGAGATGAGGCAGATCCGTTCCGGGAACAGCCGGAACGCCATCCTGACGGCACTGGGGTGAACATGAAGCCCGTCGCAGATCAGCTCCGCGAAGACAGCGTCCACTTCCGATGCGGCCCCGATCACACCCGGATTGCGGTGATGAATCGAGGGCATGGCGTTGTACAGGTGCGTCAGATGGCGGGCGCCTGCCTCATAAACGGCATGGGCATCGTCATAATTGGCATCCGTATGCGCAACGGAAATGGTACAGAGCTCCCGGGCCTTTCTGGTAAAGGGAACAGCGCCGTCCAGCTCCGGCGCGAGATCCACGATCCGGATCAGCCCGCCGCAGCCATCGTACAGCTTCCGGAATGCTTCAAAATCCGGGCTGCGCAGGTAGCTTCCATTCTGTGCGCCTTTTTTCTTTTCTGAGAAAAAGGGACCTTCCATGTGGATTCCGACAACCCGGGCACATCCATCCGGGCGGTTTTGCCGCAGATGGGCTGCGGTCTCAAAGGCAGAGGCGAGCGTCCCGTAGGGCAGCGTCATGGAAGTCGGGCAGAAGCTCGTTATGCCGTTTGCAGCAAGATATGCCCCCATACGCCTCAAACCATCCAGATCGCCGTCGGAAAAATCCGCACCGGAATTCCCGTGCGTGTGTATATCGACAAGGCCGGGGATTACCCTGGAGCCGCCGAGATCCACAGCCCCGGGCTCTGTGCAGTCCTGCGGCACGATTTCGACGAAGATCCCGTTTTCCACACGAAAGCCGCAGGGAACAAAGCAGTCATGGGAAAGAAAGACACTGGCATTCGTATAAAGCATAGTTTCTTACCTCTTCTTAACAATTTCTTCCATCTGCGACCACTTTTGCTCCATGTCCGAGACCAGCTTCAGCTGCGTCCGGCAGCGGTCAAGATTGTGCTCCGGATAAGCGGTGTGGTAATAATGGTCCCCTTCAAGATAGTCTGTCAGAAAACGCATTCCGTTTTCGAGCGTCATGGTTTTTGCGCCGAGAGGAAGGGTTTCCACTTCTTTTTCGGTCAGCCCCCCGCAGGCCGGAATGAAGCCGCGGACATAGGTTTCATACAGCGCGAGACTCAGCTCCACACGGGACAGATCCTTCTCGTCTTCCCGCGCGGTGGACGCACCGAATCGTACTGCATCGCCGAAATCATATGCCACAAGCCCAGGCATGGTGGTGTCCAGGTCAATGACACAGAGTGCTTCCCGGGTAACGGCATCAAGCATGACATTGTTGAGCTTTGTATCATTATGCGTTACCCGAAGAGGCAGTTCTCCGCTCTCCCGCATCTTCTGCAGGCGGCCGGCCTCTTCTTCCCGCTCCAGAAGAAAGGCTACCTCGGGTTTCACGAAGCGCAGTCGGTTTTCCCTGTCGGCCTCAATCGCGCAGCGGAACTTGCGGTATCTGTCGGGAGTGTTGTGGAAATCCGGGATCGTCTCACAGAGGGTATCCGCGGGAAAATCCCGCAGATCCCGCTGAAATCGTCCAAACGCCAGGGCGCTCTGGTAAAAATCTTCCGGAGATTCCGCCGCCTGCAGGCATATGCTGTCCTCGATGAAATCGTATACCCGCCAGTATTCGCCGGCCTCATCCCTGTGGAAAAAGGCTCCCTCTGTCGTCGGGACAAGATGCAGACAGCTTCGTGCATCCGTGCTTTTCTGATTCAGAAATTCCGTTACGGCGATGATATTCCCCATCAGGCCGGGTATGTTCTGAAAGGCTGCTCTGCTAAGCCGCTGAAGAATATAGTGGATCCCCTGATCCGTCTCCACAAGAAAGGTGAGGTTGATATGCCCCTCCCCATAGGGGACGCAGGAAAGCGGTTTGCCGTTCAGCTGAAAGTGTTCAAGTGCCTGTTCCATTTTTTACCCCTTCACGCCGCCGGAGGTGAGGCCTGCTGTCAGGTGTTTCTCGATGCTCATAAACAGAATAACCACCGGGATTGTTGCCAGCAGGGAGGCGGCAAACATATATTGCCATTCGATCATGTTGAATGAGCTGAACTGCGTGATGCCCACTGTGATCGGCCGGTTCTGCGCGGTTGAAATCAGCACGGTTGCGATGGTGTATTCATTCCAGGCGTTGATGAAGACAAAAATCAGCGCTGTGACAATGCCGGGCATGGCGACCGGGATCAGTACCTTCGTCAAAGCCTGCACGGTGTTGCATCCGTCAATCATCGCCGCCTGTTCCATCTCCGACGAGATGGACACGAAGGTTCCACGCAGCAGCCAGATGGCAAAAGCCTGGTTGAACGCGGCGTTGATAAGCATCAGGCCCCAGAGAGTGTTGTTCAGGTGGAGTGTGTTCATCAGCTGTGAAATGCCGATCAGCAGCACCACGGGAGAAAACATCTGGCTCATGATCACAAATCCGAGGAAGGCTTTTTTCCCGACAAAATTCATACGGGCCATGGCATAGGCGGCGGGAATCCCGCAGAGCATGGCCAATGCTGTGGCGCCGCCCGCGACAAATACAGAGTTGAGAAGATAACGGGGTACGCCGCGGTTGATAATATCCGTGAGATTGCTCCAGATCCACTTTGTGGGGAACAGATGCAGGAAATGCATATCCAGGGATTCAGCATTGGAGCGGAATGCTGTGATTGTCATGACATAGTAGGGATAGAGCGTGATAAGGCAGACGATCACGATGAAGAAATACATCAGACCGCGAAGCAGGCCACTTTTGATCTCACCGTTGCGGAGGCCTATTGCCGCGACCAGGGAGATGAAGAGTGTGGGAATCAGCAGCCAAATCATCCCGGAATGCGCTATCTGCAGCCCTGCCAGGACATCCTGGATATCTTCTCCCATTTTTCCGTCAAACAGAAATCGGTCCAGTTTTCCGAAGAAGGCTTCTTTCCCTTCGGTAATCAGTTCGGAATTGTAAAGAGAAAGCTGGCGGGAGAATGTTACGTTGTTCATCAGGATGAAAACAGGAATCAGAAGCATAGCCAGAAGCACCGCGGCTACTGCAAGACCCCGCAGTGTTTTTGCCCGGCTGTCCAGACTGAAGTGCACAACATCCTCTGTTCTGCGCAGTCCGATGACAGCGAAAAGAACAGATGCTGCCATCAATGCGAGAACTAATGTGAGAACAGTTGAAGAAGGGAGCCCTTTTCCGAGAAAGGAGAAGAAGTTCCGGCTGTAACGCTCGCTGACGGTAAAGGTGATCAGAGAGGTGGTTTCACCCTTGGAATTGACGCGCTCCAGAACATTTTCGCTGATCTCAACGTTGAAGCCCTGCGCGCGATAGTCTTCGGCGACCGCTTCGACCTCCTGCCGCACAGCCTGAAATTTTTTATCCCCCACGAAGGTGTTGGCGGATTTTTTGGTATAGACGCCAACGTCAAAGCTGTAGAGAGGAAGACTCATCAGAATCAGAGACAGTATCAGCCCGAGAAGGAGCAGGAGAAACATCCGCCGGTTCTGCTGTTTGAGTTCAGGAAATCTCACAGGTTCTCCTCCTTCCTCATGACCGATATCATATAGATCCCCGCGCAGAGGCACAGGATCAGAAAACCGATCACCGAAAGCGCGGTTGCCGGCCCTTTCTTTCTCTCATAGAAGGACAGCATGTAAAGATAGGTGATCATGGTATCGGTCTTGTGCGCAGGCGCGCCTTTTGTCATGGTGTACACAATCGGGAAGGAATTGAATACATAGATAATATTCAGCACGGTGCTTACCGTGAGAGATGGGCGAACCATTGGAATTGTAATATGCCACAGCTTCTGCCAGAAGCCTGCCCCGTCCACAGTGGCGGATTCATAGAGCGATTCATCAATGGACTGCAGCCCGGAGAGCACACAGAAGGTTACAAACGGAACGGTGACAAAGATACCGACCCAGCACTCCCAGACGAACTCAATCTGATAGCTGGAGCGCCAGTTTATCGCCTGCTGAATAATGCCTAGGTTGAGCAGAACGTTGTTCAGGTTTCCGTATTCCGCCTTGATGATATAGTTCCATACCGATGCCTGGATGACCAGAGACGTTGCCCACGGAAAAACGAGGATCGACCGGGCGATCTTTCTGCCGTGGAATTTCTGGTTCAGGACAAGAGCAATGATAAAGCCGAGAAGCGTGGAGAGAATCACAACGGAAAGCACCCACCACAGGGTGTTCAGCATGACGGTCTTAAACGCCGGAAGATTCACAGCCTCAATATAGTTGTCAAAACCAATGAATCCCTTCACCACACCGGCCTTGGAAATCTCGCTGAACGAGAGCTTGAATACGATCAGAATCGGGAATATTACAAAAATCGCAATCAGCAGAAGACTGGGAAGGAGCCAGATATAGGGCTCCCATTTGTTACGGTTCAAACCGCTGGACATGGCGGCACCTCCCTGAGGGTTGCTTAGCATCCGGAAAAAGAAATCAGTTTGGAACAGGGCCGGCTGACTATCTCAGCCGGCCCTGTATTTGCGAAGGGAAATGGAGATGTTTATTTTGTTACTTCGGCCTGAAGGGCATCCAGTCCGGCACGGACATCTGCTCCGGTCAGAGCATCCTGCTCAACAGTGGTTACGCCCTGACGTACCTGCGCCCATTCTGCTTTTGAGGTAGGATAGAATTTGCAGGTTGCAAGAATATCGAGCCATGCCTCGAAGGATGGATCTGCTTCGACAAGAGCAGAAACTGCAGAATTGACTGCGGGAAGGAAGCCCTCCATGCTGACCCAGTCAACATAGTTTACGGGATCATAGAAGAACTGCATGAACTTGCCGATAGCCTCGTTGCGGGCTGCCTGATCCGGCGCAGAGTCATCACGGAATGCCATCATAACGTCTTTGACGCCAACAGATGAAGAAGTGTTGCCTTCGTTGGCCGGCAGACCGGCTGTCGCCATATTGATCTCGCCGCCCTTTTCAGCCACATAAGTCGGAATGCTGTTCGGGCCGATCATCATTGCAAGCTTGCCGGCAGCGAACATATCCTGCAGGTCATAACGGGTCTGGGTTGCGGGATTCGGGTTGGTGTAGCCATCGTTCACAAGGCTGATGGCATACTCAATGGCTTCAACGTTTTCGTCCGAGTTCAGGGCCCATTCGCCGTTCTCATCGATAAAGCCGCCGCCGTTGCCCCAAGCGTAATAGGCAAATGCCGCCTGGCCTTCATCGGTGGTCATATCAATGCCCCAGGGGTATACCTCACCATCATAGAAGTCGATAATCGCCTGGGAGACATCCTTCAGTTCGGCCCAGGTAGTCGGGACTTCTACGCCGACTTCTTCCAGCATGTCGACATTGTAGTACAGTGCACGGGCAGAGGCCAAATCAGGAACAGCCCAATATTCGCCATCAACCAGGAAGTCCTCCATGAATGCAGGGAAGAAATCCTCGAACAGAGCATCCGGGCAGTAGTCCTTCACCGGAAGCAGCAGGTTATCCGGCAGAAATTCTGAGAAAGTGTCAAGGTTCAGAATGTCAGGCGCGTTGTTGTTGGCAATGCGGGTATCAACTTCCTGATGAACATCGTTCCAGGACACAACTTCAAGATTCAGCTTGATACCCGGATTTGCAGCTTCGAACTTCTCGACAAAATTGGAACCATCCATTCCTTTGCCGCCGCGTTCAAACCACTCGTTGGTGTTGTTGCCGTACTGGCAGATGATGACATCAAGCGTGATCTCATCATCGGCTGCGAAGGCCGCAGGTACCATGCAGAGTACGAGTGCGGCGATCAGAAAGAGCGCAAATAACTTTTTCTTCATACGTGTTTTCTCCTTGTCCATTAAATTTTTGTATTGCCGGATCATCCGGCATCCACAAATCATATTATAGATCTTTTTGTGAATACTGTCAATCAGCATCGCTGTTTTGTCCAATTTCAGGCCTGCTTCTTTGTGCGGTTTTTACAAGCCGTACTGGTCGGATGAACAGAGAGAAATACAAGAAGACCGAAGCAGAGGGCTGCCTCTGCTCCGGTCTTGAATCAGAATTATGGGGATATGGCGATTATGGTTTTCGCTTTTTTATCTCGCCAAGGATGGCGCCTCCGATGATCAGAACAGCCCCGACAATCTGCGTGGGCGACATGGTTTCCCCCAGAAGGACAGCGGAGAACAGAAGCGCGGAAACAGGGTCAACATAGCTGATCATGGCAACAGACTGCGCCGGCAGCTTCTGCAGGCCGGAAAAATAGAGCAGATAGGCAAGCCCGGTGTTTACCAGCCCGATGACGAGCAGATATGGAAGATCTGTACGCTGCGGATGCGGGAAACCGGCTGTCAGCATGACATAGATCAGAACCACTATGAATGCGATATCAAGCTCGATGGCAGCCGTCTGAAGGCCGCTGGTCTTTTCTATGCGTTTGTTGAAGACAATCAGCGAGGCATAAAACAGGGCGGCAGCAACTGCTGTCATCAGCCCCGATATGCTGAAGCCCGCCGCGGCGATACTCCCTGTAATACAAACAAGTCCAACTGCAACAAGCACGATGGCGGCACACTTTATTTTTGTAAGCTTCTCGCGGAACAGCACAGGAGAAAAGAGAAGCACCAGCATCGGGCCGGCATAATAGATCAGAGTAGCAAGACTGACGTTCAGGAGACGGTATGCTGTGAAAAGCGCGACCCAGTTCAGCCCCAGCGCTACTCCGCCGGGCACAAGGAAGCGGAACTCTTCCCGGACAGTACTTCTGTCAAAACCACCGCGCAACAGTACCAGCACCGTGAGAATCAGGCCGCCAAGAAACGTTCGTACAAGCACAATCTGGCTGCTTTCAACGGAGATATGTGCGACAAGATATCCGTTCGTACCGAAAATTAGCATCGAAAGGATATACATTCCGTAATATACGGCAGAGTTTCCGGCAGATTTGGATGAGTTTTTCATTTGCGATCACCGCCGCGGTTTTCTTTCAGAATACGCACCCGGCCGGAGAGAAACAGCCTGCCGTCGGGCGCAGCCTCAATGAAGAGCGTACCGCCTGGCTGCGCCAGAGGAAGCTCCACCGTGCCGCCGGTTTCCCTTGCCAGAAAGGCACCGACTGCGGTTGTGCCGCTGGCGCAGGAGGATTCCCAGAAAAGCGTGCCGGCAGCAGGGACATAAACCAGTGGCTTCAGGCGGTGCTCTTTCCGGTTCAGGAACATGAGGCCGAGTGCCTCGGTATCAAGCATACGGCACCACTCTCCGGCCAGAGCCTCCGCCCTGACAGGGTCCGGTTCTTCCTCCAGGATGACATGTGTGATGCCCGGAAAGCGCACGACAGGAAGCATTTGCCCGTCGGGGAACAGCTCCCGCCCGATGGACAGGGGGAGCGGCATCTGCACGCGGCCCTCCCAGATGCTGTCAGCCAGGGCGTTGATTCTGACCGGAACAGGCTCCGCCGTTCCCCAGACAGAAACCAGGACCATACTGCTCTCCTGCGCGGTGCTGCAGCCGGAATGGTGAGCCCGCTTCCTGTACAAAGCTGCTGCGCTCATGCAGGCATTGCCGCAAAACTCTCCCCCGGCCATGCGCAGATGAATACCGGCATCATCAAAAGAGACAAAGCCAGCCTGTTCTGCGGAAGGCTCCTGCTTCATGAGCTCAAGCGCGACAGCGGGCTGATCCTCGATGGGAACGGGTGTTTCAACCAGGAGGGTAATGTTCCCCGTCGGATCCAGAAGGCTGTATTTCAGCTGTGTTGTCATTGTTTGTAATTTCGCAGGAACTGCTTCGTCCGCTCCTGGGTCGTCGCGCCGAAGACGGCCTCCGGATGACCCTGCTCCACGATGACACCGCCGTCCATGAAAATCACATGGTTGCTTACCGCCCGTGCAAAGGGCATCTCATGCGTGACGACCACCATGGTCATTTTTTCTTCCGCAAGCTGGCGGATAACCTTCAGAACTTCTCCGGTGAGCTCAGGATCGAGGGCGCTGGTTGGCTCATCAAAGAAAAGAATCTCCGGATTCATGGCAAGCGCGCGGGCAATGGCGACGCGCTGCTGCTGCCCGCCGGACAGCTGGCATGGATAGGCGTTTTCCTTGCCCTCCAGGCCCATCTTTTTCAGAAGCTCCATGCCGCGCTCCCGTGCGGCTTCCTTATTTTCGCCGTGAAGAATCGGCGCTTCGGTGATGTTCTTCAGGACAGAATAGTGCGGAAAAAGATTGAAGTTCTGGAATACCAGACCAAAACGGGTGCGAAAGGTATTCAGTTCTTTTTTGGAGACATAAACGCCGTTATGCATGGCATACTGCCCGTCATAGAGGATATCTCCTCCATCTCCGGTTTCCAGAAAAGTGGCAATGCGAAGCAGCGTGGACTTCCCGGAGCCGGAAGGGCCAATGATGGAGACAACATTCCCGCGTTCCACCGAAAGAGAGATATCCTTCAGTACCGAAAGTGATCCGAACGACTTCTGCAGCCCGCGGATAGCAAGAATGCTGGGGGCAGAACCGGTTTCGCCCGTGTTAATCATAGTATCTGTCATACGTCCGTTTCCCTCTCACTGATAATAATCAAGCCGCTTTTCGACCCGTCCCATGACATAGTCGACGATAACATTGAAGATATAGTAAAACGCGCCCGCGACAAGAAACGGCATGAAGCTTGTCTGGGAGTTTGCGATCTGCTTGCCGATGGTAAACATCTCCTGATAGGAGACTGTGAACGCCATGGAAGTATCCTTTACCAGGGTGACGACCTCGTTGGTTACGCTGGGCATAATCCGCTTGATCACCTGCGGAAGAATAATTCGCATGAAGGTTTGGAACCTGGTATACCCCAGCACTTCGGCGGCCTCATACTGCCCCACAGGGATGGATTCAATGCCGCCGCGGTAGATTTCGGCAAAATAGGCGGCATAGTTAATGGAAAAAGCAATCACGACCGGGATCAGCTTGTTGCGCGAAACGCTGACACCAAAAAGATAATACGGCCCGTATGTTACGGCGAGGAGCTGCAGCATAAGCGGTGTGCCGCGCAGGATCGTGATAACAAAGCGCATGATGGCAGACACAACCTTTACCTTGCTCATACGCAGCAGGGCAACGATCATGCCGAGGGGAAGGGAAAACAGGAGAGTAAGAAAAAAGATGGCGCAGGTTCTGGAAAGACCCTCGCTCATCTTGACGATCATTGTCATCAGCGACATAGAGAGAACCTCATTTTCTAAATTTGCATGGCGAAATCAGAGCCACAGAACACGAATTTCCCGAAAGCGCGTAAAGAGAGGAGAACGCGCTTTCGGGTTTCGGCTGGAACTGTTAAGATGTTGCGGGATACAGGGACTTACTCGCTCAGGAAGAGGAGGTTGTTGACAATCTCTGCATACTCCGGCTTGGAAGCAATCTCCGCATAGGTGCCGTTGGCAACAAGCTCCTGTACGGCAGCATCGACCTGCGCGCAGAGCTCTGCGTCACCGGAACGGAAGGCGATGCCATACTGCTCGGCGCCGAGATCCTCATCAATGACCACCAGACCATCATGCTTGGCAACATAGCTTGCCGCAACAGGGGCGTCTACGAAGACTGCGTCAACAGCGCCACCTTCGAGCTCCGTGAAGCACTTCAGGAAGCTGTCGCAGGTGATTATATTGCCGAAGGTAGCGGCAAGCTCTGCCAGATCACCGTCTTCCGCAAGAAGAGACTCACCGGATGTACCAAGCTGAACGGCGACAAGCTTGCCTGCCAGATCGCCGGAAGAGGCGAAACCGCTGTCCGCCTTTACAACCAGAACCTGGGTGTTGTCAAAGTAGGGGGCCGAAATCACATAGCCTGCCTCTGTCATGCTGGGCAGAATCGTCATGCCGGACCATACGCAGTCGCATTCCATGGAATCAAGCTGGACGAGCTTCTCGTCCCAGTTGACGGCGAAGATCTGCTGCTCCCAGCCGAGCAGGTCGCAGACAGCCTTGCAGATTTCTACATCAAAACCGGCGTATTCACCATCATCGCCAAGATAGCTGAACGGAGGATACTCAGGGTCAATGCCCATGATAAAGGTTCTGCCGGCTTCTTCCGGCTCGGCAGCTGCCGGTTCTTCTGTCGGCGCAGGGGTGGAGGATGCCGCAGGGGCAGCGCTCTGACCACAGGCTGCCAGCGCAAAAATCATCATGGCTGCAAGAAGCAGGGCAATAAGCTTTTTCATTTCTGTTCTCCTTCCTCTTTCAGGAAAATTTACTCTGCTATAATACCACATTAGCGAAATAAAGCAAGAAAAATTTTCAGGTTTTTCTGCGAGGGAGGATTTTTGGACAGCATTTCTGCTACAATGAAATCATGAAAGCACAGAGACACACCGGAAAATAAGGAAAAATCCGGAAAATGGACCTCAGAATTGAATGAACAGACCAGGGAGGAGTACGGAAATGAAAGGTTACTACAGCGATCGGGGTTTTTATGGCTATGTTGACGGAAGATATGTACTGTTCTCGGATGAGACGGATTACTATGAGTATGTGGAGGAGAACGCGGCGTAATCAGATGGGAGAAAGCATATGGCTTAAACACAGGCGGGTGGAAAAGTCAATCCCGGAATAATTCACAAAAAATCATGCGGGAGAAGCCCGGAAACGGGGCTTCAGCCCGCCGGAAAGCTGAATTTGCCCGCGCAATCGCTATATCTTGTAGGTTTGGCAGGTATGCCTATGGATTCTGCCCACAAGATATGGTAAGATGGCATAGCTCTGCAGGAAAAGCAGAGGAAAAGGAACAACCAACGATTCGGCCGCGAAAGAACAGTTCAGCCGGCCATTTTTATACTGTCAGCTCATCCGGAGAGGACAGGGCTGAAAAGAGTGAATAATTAAGGAGGAGAAGATTATGCTTACATGCAAACTGTGTAATACGACTCTCACCAAAAAGGAATTAAGACGCGACGGGTCCATGCTGTGTCCTGTCTGCGGGCAGATTTACTGGAAGGCCGCCGTGGATCGTGCGCTCAGCGCATCCAGTGAGGCGCCGTCTGATTCCGATATCCGCTCGGAGTATCTCCGTGAGAGTCGCCTGAGCACGGAAAGAATCGCCGGACGGGTGAGAAGAGTGAGGGTTGCCTGAAATGTATGCGGTGATTAAGAAAACGGATGACACCATAATCCGCACCTGCAGCAGCAAGGAAGCCGCCATTATTGCCGCCCAGCTGGAAAAGGAGAAGCTGGATCTGCGTGACCGCCGGAATATCACGGCGGTGGCGATGGATGACGGTGGATTTACGGACATTATGTTCTGACTGCCTCCGGCCGGAAACAGAAGGGGAAAACACAATGGGTCTGTTTCGAAAAAAATCTAATCCTGTTACCGTATCGGATGAATTCCCATCCGACCGTTATGAGGCCGTTCTCCGCAGTTCCATCTGCACCGGAGAGACGACTGCCTGCTTCCGCAACCGGGAAACGGGAAAGATAACAGAGATCATGTTTATACGCAATGCGCAGGATCTGGAACAGTTTGGCGTCCGGTATGGCGTGGATGTGAAGAACCTTCCGAAGATTTACTGACAGAGGAGATACGGCGGTGAATCTGAACGGCATCGAGATCGAGCGCAAATTTCTGATTGCTGCGCCGGAGAAGCAATGGCTGGATGAACAGCCGGGCAGCAGACGTGTGGTCATTCTGCAGACCTACCTGCTCTCACCGCCCGGGGAGACCCGGAGAATCCGTGAGTGGAGCGAGAACGGCAAAACCCGATATATCCGGACAATCAAAAGACCCCTCACCGGGATCACGCGGGAGGAGCTTGAGGACGAAATCACGGAGGCGGAATACAGCGCGCTTCTGAAGGAAAAAGATCCGCAGCGGCGGCAGATTGAAAAAACCCGCTGGTGTATTCCCTATGAAGGGCATGTGCTGGAGATCGACCATTACGCGCAATGGTATGATGACCGCAGCACGCTGGAAGTGGAGCTTGAAAGTGAAGAAGAAATATTTCGGATTCCGCCTGAGATCGAAATCATCCGGGAGGTAACCGGTGACCCGCGCTATCTGAATTCCTCCATGGCGAGAGAGTTTCCGCCGCGGGATTAGACGCGGGAGCGAAAAATGAACAGGAATCCCCCTCCGGGCAGCTCTTTGTCCCACTGCCGGAAGGGGGATTCCTGCATCTTTCCCAAGGTGTTATTTCGCTTTCTTCTGCAGCTTTCGCTTTTTCCCATCGGGGCCGATGATATAGGTGCTTTCCAGAACCAGCTCGGCGCCGCGGCGCCATTCGGCAATGTATTCTTTCCGCAGGGCATCCCGTTCGGAAACCTCTTCCGGGGTGAGACTGCGTTCCTTTGCGAGCTTTGCCAGCTCGTTGATACGGTTCAGCTTGCTGTTTTCCATATTTCCGACCTCTTAAACCAGTTCTTTTCCATCCGGCGGCAGTTTCCTGCCGTGGCGTCTATCTTATCACAGAAGAGGGGCAACGGGCAAGACAGAACCTGCACAATAAAATACAAATCGTCTGAGACATTCGCTCCCGAATCTTTAGTATACAGGTGAGACGGAAAGGAAGTGACTGCTTTGGAGGACAGCAGAATCATTGCTCTGTTCCTGGAGCGCTCGGAGCAGGCAGTGGAAGCTCTGGACCACAAATACGGCGAAGCCGTCAGAAAAACTGCGATGAACATCCTCCGGAACCGCCAGGATGCGGAGGAGTGCGCAAACGACACCTGGCTCGGGGTGTGGAACACCGTGCCGCCGCAGCATCCGAACCCGCTGGTCAGCTATGTCTGCCGGATTGCCCGCAATCTTGCGATTAACCGCTACCATGCGAATACGGCCGCGAAACGGAATGATACCTACGATGTTGCCCTGGAGGAGCTGGAGGAATGCATCCCCTCTGCACTGAATGTGGAGGACCAGGTTCTGGCAGGGGAACTCTCTGCGGCAATCAGCCGTTTTCTTGACAGCGTCCCTTATGAAGACCGGTTCTGCTTCATGCGGCGGTACTGGTTCAGCGATTCTGTGATAGATATCGCTGCCACCATGCACTGGAAACCGCACCGTGTGACTGTCCGCCTTTCCCGTCTGCGGGAAAAACTGCATCAATATCTGAAAGAGGAGGGGCTGATCGCATGAAAAGAAAACAGCTTTCCGAAATTATCGGGAACATCGAAGACCGGCACATTGCGGCCTGCGTGGAATATGCGCCAAACGGACATGCGGTATCCCCAGAAAGGAGTGGACGTGTGAAGGTGAAACGCATGATCACAGTCGCTTTGGCGGCAGTGCTGATCCTGTCGCTGGGGGTGACAGCCTATGGCATCAAAACCAATATTGCGAGCCCGGAGGCAGCCCGAAAGGTGGCCCTGCAGGAGCTTGAGGTATGGAAGGAAATGGGCCTGATCTCAAAGGAAATCAGCTTCGAGGGAGAACCGGATGCCATCGTGGAGATTGAGGAGGAAACAGGCAGTGACTACTGGTATGGCAGGCTTTTCCACCACAGCTATGACGTGCGCTGGTTTATGGGCGCAATTGACGACGGAAGGGCCCCGGAATATGCCCCCAGAAGAAAATACGGCTGTAATCTGCGGGTCGACACGCTGACGGGCAAAATCGTGCAGGCCAATCTTGAAGCGAGGCCGGATGATGACGAGCCGCCGGTGGGCTCGGAGGTCCTGAAGCTGGGTGATCCAAAGGATCCGGAAACCCAGGAGAAGGTATTCTACTATTACGACAACTTTGACGATCTCTTCGATGCCGATATGACCGTGGACCGCTTTCTGAGCCTTCTGACAGAATACTGGGGCTTTTCAGGATACACCCTGGCCGATACCGTGGATACGGTGTTTTATGACAGCGTCTGGAATCCGGTGGAGGCCGATTCCCTGCTGAAGGACATGCCGAGGGAGAACAAGGACAACTATTATCTTACGGTTTTCTTTGACGGCGATCAGAAGGGCGCGCCGATGTATCTGCAGCTGCATCAGTTCCCCGGGTATATTATGCTGATGGTCGGCACAGTGCATGCGGTAGGCTGAGAAACTGCAGGTTAAAAAAACGGGCTGTCTCAAAAGACAGCCCTGACAAAGAGAGAAAATAACGGCAGCCGTCCCTTGAAAAAGGGGCGGCTGTCGGCATATAATTT
>CADBNC010000204.1 GCA_902795885.1 Oscillospiraceae bacterium | reverse complement strand
GGAGACCGACGGCAGCACAATCCATTACGCCGCCTCCACCGGCGAGGGCAGCTATTCCATCTTCGCGCCGGAGGATGTGCAGGTCCGGGTGAACGAGATAAGGGTCGACCCGGAAGCCGCGGCGGAAAGGTCTCCGGGCGTTCTCAACGGACTGGATATCTATCTCAGCGGGCAGGGATACCAGACCCTCACCTGGACGATAGACGGGCTGTATCTGGAGCCGGAGGTGAAGGCCCATCTGGACACGGCCGAGCTCACCCCGCTGCGGACTTCGGACGGATCGATTTATTTCTTCCACCCGAATGACCCTGCGTTGCAGGAGCGTTTCACGCCGCTGGCGGAGGACTTCTTCTCGGCCTACATCCGCTATACCTCGGCCCACTATGACGACACGCTTTTCTGGAACCTGATCAGCAAGGTTCTTCCGGGCACGTATCTGCACAACTATCTCTCGACCACCCGGGATACCATGCTCTGGGCAGGCAACTCCACGGATGACAGAACCCTGACCTTCGACAACTTCTCCGCCGTGGGCGACAACTGCTTTGTCTGCACGGTGGCCTTCGACGTGGACCGCACCAGCCAGTACTGGAACGAGCAGGTCAGCATGAACCAGTCCGGCATTTACGAGCTGGCCTTCGTCAACGAGGCCGGAACCTGGTATGCCGCGGGCATGAATCTGATCAGCGCCGAATAAGCGAAACACACAGGAAAACAGCCGCGATGAGGATTTTCTGAATCTTCATCGCGGCTGTCTCTTTATGGATGGATATATGGATGACCGGCTGTCCGGCTGTTCATGTTTTCCGCTTCAGGGGGCTTCCAGCTCCCGGATTTCCTGCGCGAGGGCCTGCACCTTCCGCTGCAGCTCCTCCTGCTCTCCGACCCCGGATTCCTCCGCCTGCGGATCTTCCTCCGTCTCCTTTACGGAAAGCTCCGGCTCCTTCACGAAATACGCCGACTCTTCAGGCGGAAAGCTCTCCGGCTCCGGGGCAGGGACAGGCTCCGGTTCGGCGGTGCCGTCAAAGGCGCTCATGAACTTCTGCAGCTGCCTGTTGAGGAAATCCGTGTTCTCCTCCTCCCGCTGCTTGAGCATGCTGACGGCCTCGACCAGCAGGCGGCTGGCCGCTTCCCGGGATTCCTGCGCCTCCTTCTGCTGGCGGCGGAGGCTGTCCTCGGTCTCGCGGATCAGGGCGTCGGAGCGTGCCCGTGCCCGTTCGAGGGTGTCGCGGTAGACCTGCTGCAGCTTTTCAAGCTCGCGGCCGCTGCGGGCACTGGCCTGGGCGGTGGCCTCTTCCTTTTCTGCCAGCATGGCGCGCAGCGCTTCGTTTTCCTCGATCAGTTCCTGCGCCTGCCTCTGGATATCGTCGAAGACGGCGTGGACCTTGTTGGCGTTATAATACTTGCGCTTTACCAGATCAATCTGGATGGAATCAAAATACTCCTTCGTCAGACTCATTTCAGCCTCCCTCCTTCTCTTCAGGGGAAATACAGCACCTGCGGCTCGCTCTGCAGGCGGATCTGCTCGTAATAGAGGAAACGGGTTGTCTCAAAATACGGGGTGGCATAGATGCGGATGGCATATCCGACCACCGGGATGCCGCTGGCGAGGATCCAGAGGAGAAAGGAAAGATCCAGCGTGAAGAGCTGCATCTTGTAGCCCCTGGTCATATACCGGGACTGCCGCAGGCAGTCAACCGGGCTCATCTCAGGATGATCCAACAGCAGATACACCGCGAAGCGGTACTGATAGGACGCGATCACACCCGGAATCAGGAACAGCAGGGAGAGAACGGATATGATCATATATTCCAGGAAGAGCAGCAGAAGAAGCCGGGGCAGCATGCCAAAGCCATCCAGAAGATTGCCGAGCTCGGCCCCCGACTGCCGCACGGTGTTTATCGTGAAGATCACGAAACCGATCTCCACCACCCGCAGGGCAACCCGCAGCAGCAGATCGATGAGGCCGGGGCCTGTATCCGGCATCGACTGGGACATCAGGTTGAGGGCCGCCTCGGTATTGCCGTTCTGGTTCAGCTCCATCATGGTGGAAAGCGTCTCACTGCTGACGCCCGTAAGACGCAGGGAAAGCGCGCCGATCAAAACCGCCAGCAGTACATAAATGAGCGAGGCCAGTATGATGCTGGGCTTTGATCCCCGCATGATTTCCTTTGCGCGCTGTTTGGTTTCCGCGCGGTCTATCTGGAGACTTCCGTTTCCCGGCATGGCGATCCCCCCGTGTTTTTGCTGCAGTCTATTATACCTGAAAATGGCAATTATTCAAGCTTTTCTCTTCGCGGCGGAAGTATTTCTCTTGAATCGGCCGGAAAACCGCGTTATACTGGGCACAGCCCGCAGACCTGAAAGGAAGGAACACCATGGATCGTTACGATATTCTCCGGAAAATGGAACAGCAGCCGGACGCCAAGCTCAAGGATCTGGTCATGCAGCTGCTGTATCAGGAAATCATCAGTCTGAAAATTGCCCCGGGAGAGAAGCTGAACGTCAATCATCTGGCGGCGCAGCTCGGCATCTCGCGCACGCCTGTGGCCGAGGCTATTGCCAGCCTCACGGAGAGCGGCTTTGTCGTCAGCCGGCCGGACCAGGCAGGCAGCTTTGTACTGGATCTGAGCCTGCAGGACATGATCAGCCTCTATCAGGTCCGCGACGCCATCGAGAGCGAAGCAGCCTATCTCTGCGCCTACAACGCCGAGGACAACGTGATCATGGAGCTGACGCGCCTTGCCGATGCCTTCCGCGACAGCGTGACCCTCCGGGATATCCACGGCATGAAGGAAACCGACATGCCCTTCCATCGCCTGCTGATCGATTCCTGCGGCAACCGCTATCTGGTGCGCTCGTATGAGGAGATCCTTCCCTATCTGACGCGGTATCAGGCCTCGATGATGGAATTTATCGGCAGAGGGGCAAACGACCTCAACCCCTGGCTTTCCAACGTCAAATACAACCATGTTTCGGTGGTGTCGGCAATCCGCATGCGCATGCCGGAGCTTGCACGGCAGTCGATGGCGGATCATATCGCCTCGAGCCTGAGCTTTACCAGCCTCTCGGGCGACACGGCGGATCCCTTCCAGTCACTGAAGGCACCCGCCGAATAGGCTGAACAGGCCGGACAGAGAGAATACAGGCGCCTGCGCAGTTCACTGCGGGGCGCCTGTATGATTCCGGAGGATAATGATCAGTCGATCCTCTCGTCCCCCCAGAAGAAGAGGGCTACGGTTCCCGGGCCGGTGTGGGAGCCGATGAGGTTGCCGATACTATTGATCTCGACCCTGCCGTTCAGCTTCGGGAAGTTCTCTTCCACCAGGTCGGCCACTGCTCTGGCATCGTCATAGCAGGCGGACATGGAGATATAGCACTTGCCGTCATAGTTCTTTCTGCCCTCGGCAAACTGCTCCATCTTCTTCACGATCTCGCGGATGACCTTTTTCTTGGTGCGCACCTTGAAGCGCGGGATCAGGCGGCCGAGATTGTCCATGTTCATGAGCGGGCAGATCTCCAGCAGGCCGCCGAACACGGCCGCTGTTTTCGAAATCCTTCCGCCGCGGACGAAGAAGGTCAGATCCGTGGAGAAGAACCAGTGGTGCAGCTTCAGGCGGTTGTCCTCAATCCATTTGGCCAGCTCATCAATATCCATGCCCTCGTCGCGCTTTGTGGCGGCGGTGTCCATCAGCAGGCCATAGCCAGAGGAGGCGCCGAGGGAATCGACGATGCGGATCTTTCTCTCCGGATAGCGCTCGCGCAGGATCGCCGCGGCATTGCGTGCAGAGTTCACCGTGCCGGAGATGCCGGAGGAGAGACTCACGTGGAGAATATCCTTCCCGTCCTCGAGGAAGGGCGTGAAATAATCCACGTATTCCGCCACGTTCACCTGGGCGGTTCTGGTATCGGCGCCCTTTGCCATGCGGTCATAGAACTCGTCAAAGGGGATGCTCTGCCCGAGATCGTCGGGATACTCCACGCCGTCGATGGCATAGTGGAAGCAGATATAATGAATGTCCCTCTCTTCAAAATGCTCCTTGCTCAGATCTGCCGGGGAGCAGCAGCTCAGGATATAGCTCATGATTTTCTCCCTTCTGGCCGCGTCCCCCAGGGCACGGCAATTCAATGTGCTCTTAGTATAAAAGAAACGCGTTTTTTTGGCAAGCTACTCCCCTCCCTACGATAAAAAGAACGGGCAGAAAACGACTCTACCCGTTCTTTTTTTCCACTCTACGATTCGTAGAGTACAGCGATTTCAGGAGCTTTTTGGGCTCTGTGTGGATGTTGCAGCTCAGATAGACCAGCAGCTCTGCCGGCACCGCGATGAGGAACAGCTGCCAGGGCTTGTACTGCGGATAGCCAAGCAGAAAGGCCGCTAGAAAGAGCGAAAACACAAAGGCCCCGATCGTCAGCGGGATATATTCCCTTCTGTGGAAAACCGCCTGCATCACCAGTACGGTCAGAAGGGATACCGGGAGCGCCACCGCAAAAATCTGCCAGAGAATAATCCCCGCGAGCCACAGGGCCACAAAGGCCGTGAGCGCAAGAGTCCAGACCCCGATGAAGACGATCTCGATAATCCGCCCGGTGCTGTAGACCTTCTCCTCCACGGGCTCGTCCCCGGTGGGGATGGGCTTCCATTCGTTGTGGGAGGTGAGGAGGTTATCCACCGTGACGCCGAAAATCTCGCTCATCTGCTTGAGGACAAAGGCGTCGGGAATGGCATCGGCCCGCTCCCACTTGGAGATGGTCTTGTCGGAATAGTTCAGCTTCGCCCCGAGCTCCGCCTGCGTCATCCCGGCTTCGGTGCGCAGGTTGATCAGATTCGCCGCAAAAACCAGTCTCAGTTCTTCCACCTGCATGTCTGCGAAACCTGCCTGTGCCTATTCTTCCAGAAACAGGATGCCCAGGGTTTTGGGCCCGCAGTGCGTGGTGATGGTGCAGCCGGCCCTGGTATGGTGGATCTCAGACACAGGGATCGTCTGGCGCACGATGGCGTCGAGCTCGTCCAGGACCTTCTGGTCAATCTCACCGGAATCGGTGATGAAGACATGCGCCGGGCGCACCTGCCGGCCTTCCAGCCGCTCGCGCACATACTGTTTATAGACGTTGTTGATGTTGCCGCGGTATTTTTTATAGATGCCGAGCTTACCGTCCTTCATCTCAAGACCGGGCTTCAGCTTCAGGAGATTGGCTCCCAGAGCCGCGACGCCGGAGCAGCGGCCGCCCTTCCACATGAATTCCAGCGTGTCGAGGACGAAGCTGGTCTGCACCTTTCCCGTAAGGCCGCGCAGATGCTGGGCAATCTCGGCAGCGCCCATCCCGCGGTCACGGCACTCTGCCCCCTCGATGGCGAGCAGGCCAACGCCGGTGGAGAGCATGCGGGAATCCACCACATGCACGCCGATCAGCTCGTCCGCGGCAAGGCAGGCAGCGTTATAGGAATTGGACAGCTCTGAGCTGATATCCAGATGCACGACCTGGCAGCCCTGACTGGTGAACTGCTCAAAGAAGTCCTTAAAATCCTGCACGCCGGGTGCGGCAGTCTTGGGCAGCGTGCCATCCTTGCGGTAGCGCGCGTACATGTCCGCCGGGGTGAAGGTCTTCCCGTCATCCAGGAAGGTATCCTCCCCGAGCGTGATGGTGAGCGGAATGGTATGAATCTGGTATCTCTCCAGCAGCTCGGCGGAAAGATCACAGGTGGAATCAGACGTAATAACAACAGACGGCATCCGCAGCAGTCTCCTCTCGTTTTCAATTTAGTTTGGCCATTATAGCACGGGTTCCGGTCCCTGTCCATGGATATCTTCCCGAAAAAAAGCCCGCAGTTCAGAACAATTTGTGAATAATCGACAATCAGGAAAGCGGAACCTTGCAATTTCCCGCCCGAGCGCTCATAATGGGAACCGACAACGGATTCGAAAGGAGTTTGCACGCATGATCCAGCCCAATGATGTGCTCAAGGCGGCAGAGGAAGACTGGGAGGAGTTCAAGAAGCAGGCCACCCGTGACCCGCTCTTCTATAACGGTCCCGGCGATCTGCTGGACACGGCCGAAGGCCGGGCGAAGTTCTGCCGGCTCAATGAGACCGGTGTTTTCCGCAAGCCGGATCCGGATTTCCCCACGCACAAGATCTGGGTCTTCAACCTGCAGGGCAAGGGAATGACCATCAAGAAGCGCAGTCGTGTCGACCCGGCGCTGATGGAAGATATCGACTATGACGCGGACGGAAATGAGACCGGAAAAAGCTATGAGCCTGCCTGAGGGCGGGCTCATAGCTTTTTTCCTTCTGTGGTTTCCGGGCTTTTTTACTTGATGTTGCCGAAGAGCCCACGGATAATGGAGCTGCTTCCGTTGCGCATCACCGAGCTCAGGGCATTGGTGGCCGCGCGCTTGGCGATGGTCTTGGCGCTGGTCTTCTTTCCGCCCAGGACGCTGTTGACCAGATTCGTGCTCACCGAGCGCATGACCGAAGAGGTGGCCGCGGCTGCGGCCTTCTCCACGGCCTTTTTCTTCGCCTCGGCTTCCTTCTGGGCCGCTCTCTCCGCGGCTGCGGCTTCCCGCTCGGCAGCCTTCTGGGCGGCGGCCTCTTCCTTCAGACGCTGCTTTTCAGCGGCGGCTTCGGCCTTCAGGCGCTCCTTCTCGGCGGCGGCCTCCTCGGCCTCCTGCTGGCGCTGGGCCTCCAGCTCTTCCGTGGCTTTGGTGATGACCTCGAAGGCGGATTCCCGGTCATAGCTCTCGCGGTACTTGACCTCAAACTCATCGCTGAGGATGAAGGTGTTGATCACATTCTCGTCCGCGATGCCCATCTGGCTCTCGGGTGGGAGAACGAAGGCGCGCTCCACGATGTTCGGGATGCCCTCTTCGTCCAGGAAGCTGACCAGCGCCTCGCCGACGCCAAGCTCGGTAAGGGCTTCCTCCGTCTTGAAGGCGGGATTCACGCGGAAGCCCTTCGCGGCGGCGCGGATGGACTTCTGCTCGGCCGGGGTGTAGGCGCGCAGTGCGTGCTGCACACGGTTGGACAGCTGTGCCAGAACGTCATTCGGGATATCCGAGGGGCTCTGGGTGACGAAATATATGCCGACGCCCTTCGAGCGGATGAGCTTGACCACCTGGACAATCTTCTGCACCAGCGCCTTGGGGCAGTCGGAGAAGAGCAGGTGCGCCTCGTCGAAGAAGAAGATCATCCGGGGCTTGTCCAGATCGCCGACCTCGGGGAGCTTCTCAAAGAGCTCCGTCATCATCCACAGCAGGAAGGTGGAATAGACCAGCGGGCTCTGGATCAGGCGCTTCGAGGAGAGAATGTTGATATAGCCCTTGCCCTCCTTGCCGGTGCGCATCCAGTCATGGATATCGAGGTCAGGCTCGCCGAAAAACTGCTCGCCGCCCTCTTCCTCAAAGGCCAGCAGCGCGCGCTGGATGGCGCCGATGCTCGCGGCAGAGACATTGCCGTACATGGTGGTAAACTCCGCCCGGTTGTCCCCGACGAACTGCAGCATCGCGCGAAGATCCTTCAGATCCAGCAGCAGCAGGCCGTGGTCATCTGCGACGCGGAAGACGATATTGAGCACGCCCGCCTGGATTTCCGTCAGGCTGAGAAGGCGCGCAAGCAGCGTCGGCCCCATGGAGGAGACCGTCACCCGGACGGGATGACCCGTCTCGCCAAAGATATCCCAGAAGCGTGTGGGGTAACCCTGATACCGGAAGTCCTCTTCGATGCCGAAGCGCGCAATGCGCTCCTGCATGTTCTCGGAATCCTTTCCGGGGATGCACATGCCGGAGAGATCCCCCTTCACATCGGAAAGGAACACCGGCACGCCCAGTGCGGAGAAGGACTCTGCCAGGACCTTCATCGTAACCGTTTTGCCCGTACCGGTGGCGCCGGCAATCAGACCGTGCCGGTTCGCCATGGAAGGCAGCAGGTAAAGCTCTTTTTCTTCGGATTTCGCAAGATAAATTTTCCCGTCTCTGATCATAAAAGAATTCTCCCCTCTGCAGATTTAAAGCTTGACGTATAACCCGATCCATTGCCCTGCGGCGCGTCCTCATGCGGCACAGGCTTCAATAGATATAGTATATCTTTGTTTACTATACCACAAGTTACAGCTCAGCACAACCGGAATTTCAAATTCTTCCGTCCCTCGTCCCCGCGGATTATCAGGGTACCCGGGCTCTCCTGTCAGGTGTCCGCCTCCGGGAAGATCTTTTCCAGAAGCGCCGGGAGCTCCCCGAGGTCGCCGAACTCATAATCCGGCACAATGTCCGGCCGGGGCTCCTTCCCTTCCCGGCGGAACCAGCAGGTCCGGATCCCGGCGTTGATGCCGCCCCGGATGTCCGAGGTGAGGCTGTCGCCGACGATAACGCAGCGGCTCCGGTCAAAATCCGGAATCTGCGCAAAGCAGCGGGTGAAATAGAGCCGATCCGGCTTGTTCGCCCCGATCTCCTCGGAGATGAAGATCTTCTCAAACAGCGGCGCAATGCCCGCGCTCTCCAGCCGCCCCTGCTGTACCACGGCCGTGCCGTTTGACACGAGGAACAGCCGGTACTTTTCCTGCAGCTTCTGCAGAAGCTCCTCGGCGCCTTCGATGAAGAAGTGCCCGTGGGAGAGGTTGTATTCATAGGTATCCCGCAACGCGGCGGGATCCAGCTTCAGGCCGAATTCCTCCTTCAGCTGGCAGAATCGGCCCACCAGAATCTCGGCCCGGGTCATCTCACCGTTTTCCAGGCGCTCCCAGTATTCCAGATTCACCGTATGATAGCGGCGCAGAATCTCCTCCCGCGGCTCCTCGCCCAGCTCCTGCAGGCTTTTGGCAAGGGCCCGCGCCTCGGCCTTCCGGAAATCCAGAATCGTATCGTCCAGGTCGAGCATCACGAGGGGCTTTCCCTTCTCCCGCAGGGTCTGGATCGCTGCCGAGACCTTCTCGAAGTGGGCACCCTTGGAGGCCTTCACCAGAACGCAGTCTCCCTTGCGAAGCGTCTCGTGCAGGGCGGCCGTCAGCTCCTCCCGGGTGGCATAGGCGATGCCCTTTTCGCCCGCGCCTTCGGCGGTATCGGAGGCATACTCCCCGGCGCTGAGCACCAGGTCAACTCCGTGGTCCCGGGCATATTCCCCCACCGCCCGGTGCATGCGGGCGCTGGCCTCGCCGAGCTCCAGCATGTCCCCCAGAACGCAAACATGCCGCGGCCCGCTGATCTGCATCAGCGAATCGATGGCACAGCAGACGGAATCCAGGTTGGCGTTGTAGCTGTCGTCCATCAGGGTGGTAAAGCCGGTCTGCAGAATATCTCCCCTCCGGCCGACGTTCCGGAAGGCCGCGATCCCCCGGGTGATCTGCTCATCGGAAAGCCCCATGGCCATGCCCACCGCGGCGGCGCCGACGGCTGCCGTCACATACTGCCGCCCGGCCTCGGGGATATGCACCGGGAAGTGCCGCAGGCCGCAGCGGATCACGCAGTCCGTCCCCTGCCCGGTCATGCGGATCTCTTCCGCCCGCACATCGCAGCCTTCGCTGCAGCCGTAGGTGATCTTCCTCTGCCGGCACTGCAGGCTGCGCAGCATCGGATCGTCCCCGTTCACGAAGACGGGCGCGGTCTCGGGGAGGGTCTCGAGCATCTCGGTCTTGGCCCGCAGCACCCCCTCCAGGTCGTGCAGGAACTCCAGATGCGCATGCCCGATCACGGTATAGACAGCCATGGTCGGCCGGACCATGGCGCTGAGAAGACGCATCTCGCCGAAGCCGGAGATGCCCATCTCGATCACGGCGGCCTGGTGCTCCTCCCGCAGGCGAGAGAGCATCATCGGGATGCCGATCTGGTTGTTCAGGTTCCCTTCGGTGCGAAGCGTCCGGTAGCCTTCGCTGAGCACCGCGGCGATCATCTCCTTGGCGGTGGTCTTCCCCACGCTCCCCGTCACGCCCACTACCGGGATATCGAAATCACCCCGGTATGCCGCGGCGAGCTTCTCCAGCGCCTGCTGCACATTCTCCACCAGGATGACAGGCCGCACCTCCCCCGCCGGGATCTCCTCGGCGAGACAGCAGGCCGCCCCGTTTTCGAAGGCCTTGCCGATAAAGCGGTGGCCGTCGGTGTGTTCCCCGCGGTAGGCGGCAAAAAGATCGCCCGCGCGCACTTCCCGGCTGTCGATGCAGATCCGGCCGGGGATCGGCATGTCCTGCCATCTCCCGTCAGCCTGCCCGCCGCAGAGCGCTGCCGCCCTGCCGATTGTCATATGCTCCATGTATGTCTCCTCATTCCGGCGCCTGCCGGTTCCCTTTTCCGTACCGCGGCATGCTTCCG
>CADBNC010000203.1 GCA_902795885.1 Oscillospiraceae bacterium | reverse complement strand
GTCTCGGGTGTTCCGGCTGCCAGCACGGCCAGAATATGATCCCGGGGATGACCGCGGAGAAAATAATCAATCTCTCCCAGCACCCAGCGCGATTTGACCGTCTCCGGCGAGCAGATGACAATCAGATATTCCGAATGATCCAGAGCCTCCTGGATATTGGCGGAGAGGTTGCTGGAGATGGGGAGCTCTTCCTGATCACGGAACACATAGCCCAACCGGTCTGCGCCGTCTTTGCGCAGATCCCTCGGAATCCGATAGTGCTCAATGCGGCGGTGAAGTTTTTTGGCAATTGACATCTCCAACGGAAGATGACGGTAGCTGATAAAGGCGATGTACTTTCGTTCCATATGATCACGGCTCCCTTCCCGGCATCTGGCGGAGTCTTACAGTATCGGACAAAACCATCTTATCAAAAGGAACTGTAAAACGCAATGGCAGTGCCCTGACAATATGACAAAATGAAGAAACAGGGGAGGTCTGAAGCCTCTCCCTGTCATAAAAATCAGTGATTGCTCAGGATGCCTTGTCATGAGCAGAGGATAGCATGCGGGCATTACAGCATCGGCGCAGGAATCCGGAAGAATTATCGGATGACCTCCATGCGGCTGCCGGCCTTCAGCTCCTCCGGTGTCATGCACGAGGCGGCATCGAAGAGCCGTATGCGAAATTCCCCGATACCGTGCCCGGCTGCGGCGGTCTCCGCCCGCTCGGCACAGAGCTTCCAGAAGGCTGCCGCGAGGGCCGCCGCCTGAAGGGTGTCCGGTTCAACAGCGGAAAACGCCCCGCAAAGAACCGAGAGCATATCTCCCGTGCCTGTGATGGCGCCGATACGGTCGCTCCCGCCGGAAATACTGACCGCCTCGGACCCGTTGTGGACCAGGTCGCAGGGCCCTGTGAGGAGCACGGTGGTTCTGTATCGCTTTGCAAGCTTTTCCGCCAGTGTCATTCTCTGGGCAGGTGTGGCAGAGCTGAGACTGTCAACGCCCTGCTCGCGCCCGGTTTCCCCGCAGAGCGCCTGTGCCTCCCCCAGATTCACACGAATCAGCGTCGGGCAGGCCTGGCTGAGCAGATCCTGTATGTTCCGCAGACGCCAGCTGCTTGCGCCTACGCCCACCGGGTCAAGGATGACCGGCTGCCCGCTTTGCGCTGCGGCCGAGAGCCACAGACTGCAGAGATCGTAGCGCTCCTGCGTGGGTGTCCCGGTGTTCAGAACCGTTGCCGCAGACGCTGCGGTGATCTCGTCAACCTCTTCCCGGGCGGCTGCCATCATGGGGCTTGCGCCGATGGCCAGCGCAATGTTGGCACAGTCGTTGATGGAGACCATGTTCGAGATACAATGAAGGAGAGGCTTCCTCCTCCGGATTTCATCAAGGCGATTAAAATCAGGCATGAGAGTCTCTCCTTTCAGGGATAGGCGATGCGTTTATACTGGTTCTTCGTAACAGATGGCTGTGCATCAGAGCGTGGACTGGATTTTGTGAAGCGCGCCGTTCTTCTGCAGCGCAAACACCAGAATGCCGGCAAGGATGCTTCCGCCGATCGTGGAGATCAGGAACGGCAATACATAGGCATAAAACGCGATGTCCCCGGCGGTTTTGCCCATAAAGGCAATGGCAATCGGATACGAGAGCAGGCCGCCGATGATACCGGTACCGAAAATCTCGGCAATCAGGGTGAAGGGCAGCTTCTTCGTCAGGTGATAGGCAAGGCCGCAGAGAAGAGCCCCGCACATGCTGCCGGGGAAGGCCAGGAGACTCCCCAGACCGAGAAGATTACGAAGCAGGCTTGCCGCGAAGGCGACAACCACACCGTACCAGGGCCCCAGCAGAACCGCGCACAGGATGTTTACCATGTGCTGCACCGGGGCGCAGCGGCTGCCAAACACCGGGAAGGAAAACATGCTGCCCACAACGGCCACGGCTGTCAGCATTGCTGCAAGAGAAAGCTTGCGGACGGAATTTTTGTTCATGATCATACGCTCCTTCTGAAATAGAATTGACGGAGAAAACGTTCTGACAGCGTTTTCTCCCATTTTTTCGCGCAGAATACCTGCGTGGCAAACGGAAGTGCGGTCGAGACTTTCTGGTCTCCTCTCACGCCGGAACACGGCTTCCCATCGCTGTCTTTCGGCCCGGACACAGGGCGCTCCCCCTCTGCCCGCTCCCGCCCTGTGCGGGGCGCCGGTTGTTTTCCGCGTCGCTCTTTCTCAGAAAAAGCAAAACGGCTGATCCTGATAGAACCTGCCGCTTCAGATACATTGCTTCCTACGCCGGCATTATCCGGATCAGGTATCATGGTCCCTGCGCTCGATTACGCAGTCTCAGCCAGGAAGACCCAGCTCCCATTTCAATTATGTTAAAATTTTAGTCTCGCGAGGAGCTTTTGTCAAGTGGATTTTTGCATGCCCTCTGTCCGCATCTGTTTGGGTGGCAGACGGGGAAAAAAGCAGACTGCTTATTCAAATTGAATAAATATTTTCCGGGATGTTTCCGGAACATTGTGGATTGTAGCTATTTTTTCCTGATTTTGTTCGAAACTGTTATTGCTTGTTTGTTGACCGGACGGGACTTGACGGCTATTATGAATACTGCACCGACATCCGCAGAGACCGGAAGGACGGAAAGGCCAGTGTTTTCATACCGAATTGAAATACGATCTACAGGATAGCAGATAGACAGAAAAGAATGGAACAGGGTTCGCCCATCGAAGGGGGTAATTTGAATGGACGAAATGATGGACCATATCCTCCGTGCACAGCAGATGACGTACGAGATGATCGCCGCGATTTTCGGTGAGGAGGTCATCCTCGTCGGTGAGGAAGAGCTCCTCTATGAAGCGCTGTTGGGCAAGATCGCATAAATCAAACAGACTGAAAGAAAGCATAACCGGAAGGGCGGAACCTGCAACCTGAATCTGCAGGGCTCCGCCCTTCCGGCATTTT
>CADBNC010000202.1 GCA_902795885.1 Oscillospiraceae bacterium | reverse complement strand
GGACGAGTGCACCCGCGGCAATATCGACCGCGCCGTTGCCATCGACGAGGTCAAGAAGTTCATCGCGGACCAGGAGCTCAACCGCGATACCCGCTATGTCCCGAAGAAGCTGTATGACTTCAGCGACAAGAAGGTCGCTGTCATCGGCGCCGGCCCTGCGGGTCTCAGCTGCGCCTACTATCTGGCCGCGGACAACTACCGCGTCACCGTCTTTGACAAAAACCCGCTGCCCGGCGGCATGCTGCGCTACGGTATCCCGAACTTCCGCCTGGAGAAGACCGTTCTCGATGCCGAGATCGACGTGCTCAAGGAGCTCGGCGTGATCTTCCGCTGCGGCGTGGAGGTCGGTAAGGACGTCACCATCCAGGAACTGCGCGACCAGGGCTATGATGCCTTCTTCCTCGGCATCGGTGCGCAGAAGTCCGCTGCGCTGGGTATCCCCGGCGAGGATCTGAAGGGCGTCTGGGGCGGTGTGGACTTCCTGCGTGAGGTCAACGCCGGATCTGCCCCCGCGGTTGGCAAGAAGGTCGTTGTGGTCGGCGGCGGCAACGTGGCCATGGATGTGGCCCGCGCGGCTGTGCGCCTCGGCGCGGATGTGACGGTTGCCTATCGCCGGAAGGAAAGCGATATGCCTGCCGATCCTGCTGAAGTTGCCGAAGCCCGTGAAGAGGGCGTCAAGTTCCTCTTTGAGCATAAGCCTGTTTCCATCGAAGGCAAGAGCGGCAAGGTCACCGCGCTCGTCTGCGAGGGTGACAAGGTTGTCAAGTGCAATACCATTCTCGCCGCCATCGGCCAGCGCATCGACTTCGGCGGCCTTGACCTGGGCGAGCTGAAGACCGATGAAAAGGGCCGCGTTGAGGCCGACGGCTTCACCTATCAGACTGCCCAGCCGGATATCTTCGTCGGCGGCGATGCCCTCACCGGACCGAAGTTTGCCATCGATGCCATTGCCCACGGCAAGCAGGCGGCCATCTCCATCCACCGCTATGTGCATCCCGGCCAGAGCCTGACCATCGGCCGTGACAGACTCACCTACCACGCCTTCGACAAGGACAACGTGGACTTTGACACCGTCAAGCGTGATTACTGCGCCTCCCCGCGTCAGATTCCCGAAAAGGACGCTGCGAAGGCCTCCACCTTCCGCGATGACAGAAAGACCTTCACCGAAGAACAGCTGAAGATCGAGACTGCCCGCTGCCTTGGCTGCGGCGCCTCCTTTGTCGATCCGAACAAGTGCCTTGGCTGCGGCGTCTGCACCACGCGCTGCAAGTTCGACGCCATCCACCTGCACAAGCGCACCTATGTCGAGAGCATCGATTACTTCGATCGCCCGAAAGCGCTTCCCATCTTCGAGGCCGGCAGACAGCGCCGGATCGAAATCCGCAAAATGAGCGGGAAGTAAAATTCCGGATGCCCACCGGCATAATACACAAAGATGAACACCTCCCTGTCTGTCATGGCAGGGAGGTGTTTGATCTTCATGGAGGGGACTGTGCCTGGCGATCCGCTTTTATCCAGAATAATGGGATAAAAGGAAGCAACGCAGGGATAATTATGCAAATTATCCAAATCAGAAATTGGCAACCCGGGGATTATTCATACCGCATTGACATTATGAACAAAAGTGCTATAATATGTTTCAGTTCTTTGAACGAACAAAAAACAGGAAAGAAGGAGTAAAAAATGAAAAAGATCCTCGCAATCGCAATTGTCCTGTGCATGATGTTTTCTCTGACGGCCTTTGCCTATGCGGACGATGCCAAGCCCTTTGAGGGCGAGACGCTGACAGTTCTGTACATGACCAGTGTCTATGCAGATGCCGCAAGAGCAATGGTTCCTGAGTTTGAGGAAGCCACCGGTGCAAAGGTTGAAGTCGTCGACTTCCCCTATACCGAGCTGCATCAGAAGATTCTTCTCGATGCCATCAGCAACGCAGGCACCTATGACGTGGTGGACGTTGCCTCCCAGTGGGACGGTGAGTTTGCCCCGTTCATGACCAACCTCGGCGAGTACATCGAGCGCGACGGCTATGACACCACGGTATTTATCCAGAACATCCTGGATAACTCCGGTATCTGGCAGGGCGAGTTCTACGGCATCCCCAATGCCAATACCCCGGGCGTTTTCGCCTATCGTACCGATATCTATCCTGATGGTCTGGCCGACAACTGGGCCGACTACCGCAAGCAGGTTCAGGAAGCCACCAAGGACGGCTTCTACGGCAACAACATCTCCGGTATCTATGGCCAGCTGAGCGGCGTGTTTGACTACGTCCTGTGGTCCATGGGCGGTGCCTGGGCCGATGAGGACTGGAATGTCACCATCGACAGCGAAGAGACCAGAGCGGCTCTGAACCACCTGAAGGAAATGAACGACAACGGCTCCCTGAACCCGAACTGGCTCAGCTGGGGCGTGGATGAGTCCATTCAGGACTTCCTGGCCGGCAACTCCGGCGTTTGCGAGACCTGGCCGACTCTGGGCCTGACCCAGGCGGGCGATGATCCCGAACAGTCTCAGGTTGTTGGCAAGTGGGCCCTGTCCGTTCCTCCGCATGACAAGACCGGTATCTGCCTGCTGAGCGCATGGGATGTTGCGATCCCGGCTTCCTCCCAGCACAAGGATCTGGCCTGGGAGTGGATCAAGATGTACACCAGCTTCGAGAAGCAGGTTGAGTTCTACAACGAATTCGGCATCATGTCCCCGCGTGAGGCCTTCTGGGAGATGGACGGCATCAAGGGCACTTTCATGGATGCTGTCAGAGACGCACTTGACACTGCCAATATGTGGTGGCGTGTACCTGCCTCCACCGAGGTGGACGACATTCTGAACGTCCAGGTCAGCGCCTATATCTCCGGCCAGCAGGATCTGGAGACCACGGTTGCGAACATGGATGCCGGCATCCGCCAGGCACTGGAGAATAACCCGGTTGAGGAAGGCATTGTCAACTATAACCACTGATGCCTCATCCTGAACAATAGCATATTCTGAAACTGCACAGGCTTGTTTGCCGGAATTATTCCTGTCGGCAGGCAAGCCTGCTTTATGCCAAATAAAAATGAGGGAATGCCTTGAACACCAATCAACTCAAAAGAAAAAGCCGGAGTGAAACCAGCGACGCGTTCTGGTCCTGGATCTTCATGACGCCGACCACGTTGTTCCTTGTCATCACGGCGCTGATCCCATTGCTTTACTCCGTGTATATCAGCTTCTTCAAGCTGAAGATGAATCTTCCGAACGCGACGCCCTCCTACGTTGGCTTTGCCAACTATGCGCGCATGCTGACGGACAAGACCCTGCGGGTTGCCACATCGAATACATTTCTTTTTGCGTTCGTCTCGGTAACGCTGGAGCTTGTAATTGGCCTGTTTGTCGCGATGGCCTTCTGCTCTGACCGCCGCTGGGCCCGCCTGGGGACGTCCGTTCTTCTGGTGCCGATGATTATGGCGCCGGTCGCCATCGGTACGCTCTGGCGCATGATGCTGGACGGCAATACGGGGGTGATCAATTACCTGCTGGGCTTTCTCGGCATGGACAGCGTCAACTGGCTGTCTAATCCCAAGTATGCCATGCCGGCTGTTCTGTTCGTCAATGTCTGGCAGCTGGTCCCGTGGGTTGTCATTGTTGCGGCAGCCGGGCTTAAGGCGCTGCCTGGAGACTGCCTGGAGGCGGCGCTGGTGGACGGAGCCAGCAACCGTCAGATCTTCTGGCACATTGTTCTGCCCATGATCAGCCCGCTTCTGGTGATTATCTATATGCTCCGCTTTGTGGATGCGTTCAAGGTCTTCGATACGGTATATACCATGACCAACGGCGGACCCGGAACCGCGACCGAAATGCTGCCCAACTATATCTACAAGCAGGGCATGAAGTACTTTGATGTTGGATACACGGCGGCGCTTGCCATTGCGTTTGTGGTGGTCATGTCGCTGTTTACGGCAATCTTCCTGAAAATCCGGAAAAGAGTAGAGGAGCGTGTGCAATGAACAGAAAAAGAAAAACCCCGAGCTCCTCAGCCACGGAACGCGTGATCGGAGATTTCGCGGGGCGGCCGGTCCGCGTCATTATTGTCGTGGTCAGTCTGATTGCAATCCTCTTTCCGCTCTACTGGCTGATTGCCAATTCCCTGCGCACGAAGACGGACTATCTTGCAAATCCGCCAATCCTGTTCAACGCGCCGGTCACGATCCAGAATTATCAGAAAATACTGATTGAGAACGGAATCTTCAAGGAGTTTACCAATACCTTCATTGTAGCTGCGGTATCAACGGTTATTGCGGTGGTCTTCGGATCCATGGCTGCCTATGCCACAGTCCGCGGCAGAATTGCGAAGAAGATCCGGAACTTCTTCGGCCTCTGGTTCATGATCCAGAAAATGTATCCGGCCATCGCAACCGCGATTCCGGTCTATCTTGTCATGCGGCATCTGCGCCTGATCGACACCCGCTTTGCCCTGATTATCATGAACACCAGCTTTAACCTTCCGCTGGTAATCTGGCTGATGATGGGATTCTTTGAACAGATCCCGCTGGAGATGGAAGAGTCAGCCATCATCGACGGCGCAAACTTTGTCCAGCGTTTCTTCCGCATCGTCTTTCCGGTGACCACGCCGGGCATCATTGCCTCGGCCATCCTGGCCTTTGTGGGTGCGTGGAATGAGTTCCTTTTTGCTGTGATCCTGAGTGTGAACCGGTCCAAGACCCTGCCGGTTGTAATTGCCGGGTTCATCACCGACCGCGGGCTGGAATGGGGGCCCATGGCGGCAACGGCCGTTATCACCCTCCTTCCGATCCTGATTGTTGTGTGGGCTCTGCAGAAGAACTTTGTCCAGGGCCTGGCCATGGGTGCGGTAAAGGGATAAAATACCAGTCATACAATGCAGCAAACCGGAAGAGATCCTGGTGCAATGGCCTGAATCTCTTCCGGTTTATGTTTTTTTAGCCCGTAAAGCTCAGGGCTTATACTGATATTGTCCCGGTGTTACCCCGACATATTTCCTGAAAACCTTACAGTAATAGCTTTGATCCGGGAAACCCATTGAAAGGGCAATTTCTGCCAGGGTATACTTTTTCCCCAGAAGCAGGGATTTGCTCTCTTCCACGCGAATCCAGTTCAGGTGCTCGCGAAAACTGATACCTACAGTTTTTCGGAAAAGTGTAGAAAAATAGCTGGAACTGAGACCAACATGACCGGCAACAGCTTTTAAATCAAGGTGCTGGTTATAGTTGTTCGACATGTATTGCAGTGCTTTCCGAATATATGGATTGCCTTTGTCCTTCCCCTGGAACATGCAGCTTACGAAACTCTCAAGAACCTCCTGCAGCTGCAGGCACAATTCTTCCAGCTCCTGCTCTTCATAGAGTCGGAAAAGAAACTGGCTGTTGAGATGGAAAACACTGTCTGGATCTGCTCCCCCTTCAATAGCTACCCGTGAAAGCAGCGTTGTCAGCTCTATGGCGCGTATCCTCACCGCATCAATTTTTCCGCCTTCGCTGAAAAGCACATGACCGATAATCTCATTAAGAATGGATTTGACATCCTGGATATTGCCAATACGGGTTTTCTCTAACAGTTCTTTTTCCTTGTTATAGAAAAAAAGAAGCGAATCGGTATAGTTTTCTTCTTTGTAAACCTGGATGGTCTCGTTGATACGGGCCTGCTGCAGCATTTTCTGCTGATTCTGAAGCAGGAGCGCGCGCTCCCCGGGCAGCAGAGGAGCCAGAAGCTGTTCCGTAAGCTTCTTTAACTGGCTGACTTTTGCAGGCGGAAGTATTGCAATGTCTTTCAGTTCGTCATACAGCTCCAGAACCATACCGGGTGACAGATTCTGCCTTTCTGCCAGGTCACTGATCAGCGTGCTGTCCGGGTGGTCCATCAGAAAAGGCCCAATGATGACACTGCCCAGTAATATCCGGTCCAGGATCAGGGGAAAGGCAATGTGATTCAGATTTGCATGGCAGGAGAAAATATAGGCTTCTCCGAGCTTCTGAGCATAAGTACCGGCTTTTTTATGCAGGGTAAAGCACTCATCGCGGATGAAAACATGTTTATTCAGGACGGCGCAATAGTTGGTTGTCTGGCCAAATGACATGAGCAACTGTCCATCACTGTCTATCAATTGAATTACAAGACCCGTGAATGCCTGTAAATTGCTCAGGATCTCCCGAATGCGTTCTTCCGGAACCAGTGAAAACACACCTGAACCCACAAAACCACCTCGTTTTACCATAAATCGAACAAAAAGACAATAACCGGAACCTGATCTTGGATATTATACAATTATGGAAATAAAAAAACAATAACAGGATGCCCTCGCGCTTTTTATCCGCTGAGAGGGCTCGTCCGGTTTTGCAGGGCGAAGAGGAAAATCGACAGGAGGACAGGAAAATGACAGGAAAAGAACGGGCACTCCGGGCGATTCACGGAGATGCGACCGACCGGCCGAGTGCGCTCCCATCCATCGATGTGGCCTATGCTCCGGGCTGCATCGGCAGAAAAGTGGGCGAGTGTTTCAGATCTCCTGAGCTTCATGCAAAGGCGCTGATGGGCGCCCTGGATACCTTTCCGGAAATTGACGGCCTGTATGTGAATCTCTGCCTTTCGGATAAGAAGCTGACCAGGCTGCCAAACGGCCTCTATGACGATGGCTTCGGGCTGCACTGGTTTGTTCCGGAGGATGACGTCGGAACCGTGAAAGTCCATGAGATTGAGGAGCTGGACGATGAAAGAATGGACGGGATCTCCTCTCTGCAGTTCGGCATACTCGAGACCTTTGCCGCCATTGAACCGCACTATAAGGAGAACTATCTGATTATTCCCGGAATCACAGGCCCTTATTCACAGCTGGTCTTTATGATGGGACTTGAGAACGTGATGGTCATGATGTACGATGAGCCGGAGGAACTGAAGGAAGCGATCTCCAAACGAGTCAGGCATGCCATCAGCTGGCTGGACGAACTGATCGCCCTCGGGGCAGAGGCTGTCTGGATTGGGGAGGGGGCAGCTTCCTCCAGTCTGATTTCCCCGGCGTGCTATGCGGAGTTTGTTGCACCCTACGCCAGGGAACTGGTTGCTGCAGCCAGGGAAAGAGGTATTCCCTGTTTCATGCATGTCTGCGGAAATATTGTCCCCTCCATCAGGGAAATTGCGTCCACAGGCCTCTCGGCCATCGATGTGGACTATATGGTTCCGATGAGTCTGGTTCGGGAACACTGCGGTCCGGGCACGTGCATCAAAGGGAACCTGAATCCCATGGATCTTCTGAGCAAATCGTCAGAAGAAGTATACCAGATTTGCCGGGGAATCTATGAGGAGACTGCCGGCCCCATGATCCTGGGGACAGGCTGTCTTGTCGCACCGCACACGCCAAGAGAAAACATCGACGCCATGGTGCGGGCGTCCAAATCAGCCGCTGGTTCAAAGTGCTGAACCTGAAAAGACGGATTTCCTGCTGCAAAGGATAGCAGACAGATCACAGAT
>CADBNC010000201.1 GCA_902795885.1 Oscillospiraceae bacterium | reverse complement strand
GCGCGGTCGCTGGTCTTTGCCCGCACCTCGGGGAGCCTGGCGTAAAACTCCTGCTCGTCCACCTCGCGCAGGACCTTTTTGCCGAACACCCGGCAAACCTCGCCCAGTTCGCCCGGGATTTTTGCGTATTCCTCCGTGAGGTCGGCATGGCTTCCGCCGCTGTTGACAACGCAGATCGCGTAGCCATAGTCGGCAAAGTTGACGGGGATACTCTCGGCCACTGTCTCCTGCGCAGGGTCAAAATCGATAAACACCACGCCGCCGCAGGCAGAGGAGGCCTGGTCCAGCAGGCCGCAGGGCTTGCCGAAGAAGCGGTTCTCGGCATCCTGCCCGATCCGGGCGATCTCGAGGTCGGGCAGGTCAAGCCCGGTCAGGTGCTTTTCGATGGTGCCGATCAGCACCTCAAAGGCGGCCGAAGAAGAGAGCCCGCTGCCCGAAACCACGCCCGAGCATACGCACGCGTCAAACCCGACAGGCTCCGCGCCCCTTGCGGCAAAGCCGGCCGCCACGCCGCGGATCAGCGCCGCGGTTGTTCCAAATTCTTCCTCATGCACCTCCAGATCATTAAGGGAAACCTCGCACATCGGGTATCCCTCTGAAAGCAGACGCACCTTTCCGTTCTCCCGGGGGCGGATTGCCGCCGTGGTCTCCAGGTTCACTGCCGCGCCCAGCACCACGCCTCCCTGGTGGTCGGTATGGTTGCCGCAGAGCTCTGTCCGCCCCGGAGCCGAAAACAGCAGCTGAGGCTCCGCCCCGAATGTCTCATAAAACTTTTTCTTCAATTCCCCGTACATGATCCTGTCCTCCGATAACTGTTGCTTTTTAAGCACAGACAGCATATCACGCCCGGCCCTCGCGGTCAAGCAGAGAAAACGGCAATGGAAAAGGCTCTGATCACGCCCGGGAAACCGCCCGCGGACTGCGGCAGATACTTGTCAAGGCCGGCCCGTTATGATAAAATGAGAAAAAACACGATGGGAGGTCTTATTATGCCTGATTTTAACGGCTTTCGCGGCCGCGGCTTTCAGAATGGGCAGTTTCGTGATGTGGGCTCAGGCGGGCCCGGGGATGGTTCCGGCAACGGCCAGAACCCTGGCGGACCCGGCCCCAATCCCTCCGGGAACGGCCCTTCCGGAAATACCAACCGTCCCTTCAGCCGGAAACCCTCTATGGACAATCTGAAGCGCGCCGGCCTCCGGGCGCTGTCGATCGCGCTGGTGATTATCATCGCAGTCCTGGTCATGGGCTCGTACTACAACGTCAGCGAGCAGGAGAACGCCGTTGTCACGATGTTCGGCAAGGTTGTGCGCACGGACACCGCTGGTCTATATTTCAAGATCCCCCTGATCCAGCAGGTGCACATGGTGGATATCACAACCCACGGTACCGGCATCGGCTATTCGGTCTCCGGTGGGCAGAATATCACCAACAGCTTTGACGGTATCATGATCACCAGTGATTTCAACCTCATTAATATTGATTTCTATCTGGAATACAAGGTCAGCGATCCCGTCGCCTATCTCTTCAACTCCGCCGAGCCGGAGGAGATTCTGCACAACATCGCCCTGGCGAGTATCCGCAGCACGGTCATCAACTATACCGTCGATGAGGCCATGACAACCGGCAAGAGTGCGATTCAGGCCGATGTCAAGGAGAAGATGGTGGAGGAGCTGGGCGAGCAGGATATCGGCATCCAGGTGGTGAACATCACCATCCAGGACGCGGAGCCGCCCACGCAGGAAATCATCCTCGCCTTCAAGGAGGTCGAGACCGCGAAGCAGTCGGCCGAGACGCGCATCAACCAGGCCCGCAAGTATGAAAACGAGCAGATCCCCGCGGCCGAAGCCCAGGCAGACCGCATCGTGCAGACCGCCGAAGCGCAGAAGGCCGCCCGTATCGCCGAGGCCGAGGGTCAGGTTGCCCGCTTTAACGCCATGTACGAGCAGTATGCCCTGAACCCCGAGGTAACGAGAAGCCGTATGTACTATGAGGCGCTGGAGGATGTTCTCCCCGGTCTCAAGGTCATCATCACCGACGGTTCCACCCAGACCATGCTCCCGGTTGAAAGCTTCGTCACCGAAGCGGAAGCCGCGGGCTGAAAGGAGGCAATACCATGAAAAAGAAATCCGGAAAGCTTATTGCGGTCATTCTTGCGCTGGTTCTTGTCGTCCTTCTCTATAATTCGCTCTACACCGTCCAGCCGAAGCAGTATGTCGCCGTGCGGCAGTTCGGGCGTATTGTGAACGTGATCGATACCCCGGGTCTGAAGATGAAGGTTCCCTTCATCCAGACCATCCAGCGTATTTCCGCCGCAACCATTCTCTATGATATTCCCGCATCCGACGTCATCACCAAGGACAAAAAGTCCATGATCTCGGACAACTATGTGCTCTGGCATGTCACCAACCCCACGCTCTATATCCAGACCCTGAATGCGATCGACGCCCGGGCTGCCGAGCGCATTGAGGCAGCGGTCTACAACAGCCTGAAGAAAATCATCTCCAGCATGACGCAGGAGGAGATCATCGCGGCCCGCGGCGAGCGCCTCACCCAGCTGATCACGGACGATGCCAACGGGGATATTCGGGTCTACGGTATCGAGATTATCCAGTCGCAGATCAAGGCCCTTGACCTGCCTGAGGACAACAAGGCTGCCGTCTTCACGCGCATGATCTCGGAGCGCGAGAATATTGCCGCAGGCTACACCGCCGAAGGCGCTGCCGAAGCCCAGAAGATCCGAAACGAAACCGACCGCCGCGTCACCGTCATGACGGCCGAGGCCGAAAAGCAGGCCGCTTCCATCCTCGCCGAGGGCGAAAGCGAATACATGCGTATTCTGCAGGAGGCCTACAACAGCAGCGACAAGGAAGCCTTCTATGACTTCACGCGTTCACTGGACGCGCTGAAGGCCTCGCTCTCCGGCGACAGCAAGACCATCATGCTGGACAAGGATTCGGAGCTGGCGAAGATTCTCTACGGCAATTTTGAAGGATAACCAACCGCAACGCGCGAACCAGAAGGGAGCATACATCCATGACATATCAGGAAGTACTGGAAAACGCCCGCAAGACCATCAAAAACTGCAACGCCTGCCCGGAATGCAATGGGCTCGCCTGCGGAAGCAAAATGCCGGGCCCCGGCTCGAAAGCCGGCGGTGCCCACGAGAACTGGAAAGCGTGGCGCAATATCCGGCTGAATATCGATACCTTCGCCCCGAACACCGACGTTGACACCACCTTCCGTCTCTTCGGGCAGGAATTCAGCATGCCGCTTTTCACCGGCCCCATCGGCACGCTCCTTCAGTACAGCGATACCGACGTCACGGTCGATTTCAACGATGGCGTCATGAAGGCCGCCAAAGAGCATGGTATCATCAACTGCTTCGGCGACGGGCTCGCCCCGCAGACCGTCCCCGGCGCCCTCGCCTCCATTGAGAAATACGGCGTCGCCTC
>CADBNC010000200.1 GCA_902795885.1 Oscillospiraceae bacterium | reverse complement strand
CCCGCTGATCGGCAACTACGGCCTGATCCCGGAGGACGCGGAGGGAAAGTGCTTTGCCCGCGGCTATGTTGTGCGCGAGCTCTGCGACCACCCGTCGAATTTCCGCAGCCAGGGGACTCTGGAGAGCTTCCTGAAGGCGCATGACGTGCCGGGCATCTGCGGCATCGACACCCGTGCCGTCACGCGGATCCTGCGCGAGCAGGGCGTCATGAACGCGATGATCTGCCACAGCCTCCCGGAGGACATGGAGGCGGCGCTTTCGGCCATCCGGGCATATCGGATCACGGGCGCTGTGGCTGAGGCCTCAACGGACCCGATCCACACCATCCCCGGAGAGGGCGTGCATGTGGTACTGCTGGACTACGGCGCCAAACGGAATATCCTGCGCTGTCTGAAGAAGCGGGGCTGCCGCGTGACGGTGGTGCCCCACAGCACCTCGACGGAGGAGATCCTGGCCCTTCGGCCGGACGGCATCATGCTCTCCAACGGCCCCGGCGTCCCGGAGGAAAACGTATATGAAATTGCCCAGCTGCGCAGGCTGATCGGGCAGATCCCGGTCTTTGGCATCTGCCTCGGCCACCAGCTGACGGCACTGGCCATGGGCGGGAAAACCGTGAAGCTGAAGTACGGCCACCACGGTGCCAACCAGCCTGTTACAGACGGCAGCCACACCTGGATCACCAGCCAGAACCATAACTATGCCGTTCTGGCAGACAGCCTCGCCGGAAAAGCCGAGTGCAGCTTCTGGAACGTCAATGACCGGAGCTGCGAGGGCCTGCGCTATCCCGGCCTGCGCTGCAGCACGGTGCAGTTCCACCCCGAGGCTGCCGGCGGGCCCCACGATCTGGAGAGCATGTTTGACAGCTTCCTTGCCGAGGCGGCGGAAGAGAAACGGAAAAAAGAAGCGGAGGGACAGCATGCCGAAGGATAACAGCATTCAGAAAGTCCTGGTCATCGGCTCAGGCCCGATTGTGATCGGCCAGGCTGCCGAATTCGACTACGCCGGGACACAGGCATGCCGGGTCCTGCGGCAGGAGGGCATTCAGACCGTGCTGGTCAACTCGAACCCGGCTACGATCATGACGGACAAGCGCCTGGCGGATGCCATCTATCTGGAGCCTCTGACTGCCGGGACGCTTCGCCGGATTATTGAGAAGGAACGCCCCGACGGCCTGCTGGCCGGTCTCGGCGGGCAGACGGGTCTGACGCTCGCCATGCAGCTGAGCCGCGACGGGACGCTGGCGCGCTACGGTGTGCGGCTTCTCGGCTCGGATATCGAGGCGATTGAGCGGGCCGAGGACCGTGAGCGCTTCCGCGAGACCATGGAAGCCGCCGGCCAGCCGATTGTGCCCTCAGCCACGGCAGTAACGGTGGAGGAGGCTCTCGCCATAGCCGAACAGATCGGCTATCCGGTGATCGTGCGGCCGGCCTACACCCTCGGAGGAAGCGGCGGCGGCATCGCCAATACGCCCGAGGCCCTTCGGGGCATCGCCCAGGTGGGGCTGGATCTTTCGCCCATTACGCAGGTTCTGGTGGAGCGCTGCATTTCGGGCTGGAAGGAAATTGAGTTTGAAACCATGCGCGACTGCGCCGGCAACACCATCGCCATCTGCTCGATGGAGAATGTGGACCCCGTCGGCGTCCACACCGGCGATTCGGTCGTCGTGGCCCCCGCTCTTACGCTTGCCGACAGGGAGTATCAGATGCTGCGCAGTGCGGCGCTGAACATCGTCAAGGCCCTTGGCATCATCGGCGGCTGCAATTGTCAGTTTGCCCTGAACCCCGACAGCTTTGAATACGCCGTGATCGAGGTCAATCCCCGCGTATCGCGCTCGTCGGCGCTGGCCTCCAAGGCCACCGGCTACCCCATTGCCAAGATCAGCACGAAGCTCGCCCTGGGCTATCACCTGGACGAGATACAGAATGACATCACCCGCAAAACCAGCGCCTGCTTTGAGCCGACGATTGACTATATCGTTGTCAAGGTACCCAAATGGCCCTTTGACAAGTTCCCCGACGCGGCACGCACCCTCGGCACCCAGATGAAGGCCACGGGCGAAGTCATGGCCATCGCGCCGACCTTCGAGCGCGCCATGGCCAAGGCCCTGCGGGGGGTGGGCACGCCGCCTGCTCCCGGCGACTGGCACGACCAGGACGACAGGCGCATCTGGTCGATCATGGAGGCCTTCCGCAGGGGAGAGGATCTGGAGGAAATCCATCAGTTCACGAAGATCGACCGCTGGTTTCTCCACGGGCTGCGCCGCCTTGCCTGCGAGCCGGAGTGTGCCGCGTATCCCGCGGGCGTTCCGGTGCCCTACAAGATGGTGGACACCTGTGCCGCCGAGTTTGATGCGGATACGCCCTATTTTTACGCCGGCGTGCCCGGCGAGGCCTGCGAATCCCGCAGCTTTCCGCGCAGCGGCAGGCCTGTGATCATCGTGCTTGGCTCCGGCCCCATTCGCATCGGGCAGGGGATCGAGTTTGACTACAGCTCGGTCCACTGTGTCTGGACGCTGCGGGAGCTGGGCTACGATGTTGTCCTCATCAACAACAACCCCGAGACCGTCTCAACCGACTATGACACGGCCGACAGGCTGTATTTCGAGCCGCTGACCCCCGAGGATGTCTGGCCGATTATCGAGGTCGAGAAGCCCGTAGGCGTGGTTGTGGCCTTCGGCGGGCAGACCGCCATCTCGCTGACGAAGTTTCTCGACAGCCGGGGTGTGCGCATCCTGGGCACCTCTGCCGACGGCATCGACCTGGCCGAAGACCGCGCCCGTTTTGACGCACTGCTGGAGCGCTTCCACATCCGGCGCCCCCAGGGCCGCGGCGTGAACAGCCTTGAGGAGGCCATGGCCGCTGCCGACGAGCTGGGGTATCCGGTGCTCCTGCGGCCGAGCTATGTCATCGGCGGGCAGAACATGTGCATCTCCCGCGGGCCCGAGACCACCGAACGCTACATGCGCGAGATTCTCTCCGGCGGCATCGAGAACCCTGTCCTCATCGACCGCTATCTCCCCGGGACCGAGCTCGAGGTTGACGTCATCTCGGACGGGGAGGACGTTCTGATCCCAGGGATCATGGAGCATATCGAGCGGGCGGGCGTGCACAGCGGCGATTCCATTGCCGTCTATCCGCCCTATAACCTCTCCGACCGTTTCCTCCGCAGGATCTGCGAGGTCTCGGAGCAGCTGGCTCTCGCCCTGGGCACAAAGGGGCTTGTGAATATCCAGTATCTGATCTATCAGGGAGAGCTGTATGTGATCGAGGTAAACCCCCGTGCCTCCCGCACGGTGCCGTATATCTCGAAGGTGACGAACGTGCCGATGGTGGATATCGCCGCCCGGGTCATGCTCGGCGAAAAGCTGCGCGACCTCGGCTACGGCACCGGCCTCTGCCGTGTGCCGCCCTATACGGCGGTGAAGGTGCCGGTCTTCTCATTTGAAAAGCTCAGCGACGCCAACTCCATCCTCGGCCCAGAGATGAAGTCCACCGGCGAGGTGCTCGGCATCGGGAGAACCATTGCCGAGGCCATGTACAAGGGCCTTACTGCCGCGGGCTTCCGGCTGGAGCTGAAGAGCGTTCTCCTCAGCGTTGAGACCGGCGACTATCCCGAGATTCTCTCCCTCGCAAGGAGATTCCATGACCTGGGTCTGAAGCTCTGCGCCACCCGGGGCACATCCGAGGCCATTGCGGCCCTCGGCATCCCGGTGACGGCGGTGGATCCCTTTGCCGAGGGCAGGAATGCCCTGAAGGTGGAGGATTATTCCCTCATCGTATACACAGGCGCGGTGAAGGACGGCACCATGGGAGACTATATTGCCCTGCACCGCCGGGCCATGCAGCACGGTATCCCGTGCCTGACCTCGCTGGATACCGCCAACGCCCTGGCCGACAGCATCGCCAGCCGCTACACCCAGGATAATACCGAGCTTGTGGATCTGAACGCCATGCGCCCCTGGAGAAGGAAAATCCCCTTTACGAAGATGCAGGATTGCGGCAACGACTATATCTTTATCGAGAACTTCGACGGAAGCATCTCCTGTCCGGAGTCGCTGTGTGTATCGCTCTGCCAGGCCCATACGGGCATCGGGGCCGACGGCATTGTTCTGGTCGAGCCTTCCCGTACGGCGGATGTGCGGATGCGAAGCTTCAACCGTGACGGCAGCGAGGGCAAAATGGCCGGCAATAACCTGCGCTGTATCGGCAAATACATGTATGACAAGGGCTACCTTCGGCGCGAGACCATGACCGTTGAAACCGCGGGCGGGATCCGGAAGCTGCAGCTGTTCTGCCGGGACGGGATGGTGAGCTCGGTCACGGTTGACATGGGCAGGGCCGTCTTTGAAGCGGCTCAGGTTCCGGTGGTGTCGGAGCAGGAAAAGCTGATCGGAACGCCGGTTGAAGTTGCGGGCGGAACATGGGAGGTTACCTGCCTTTCGGTCGGCAATCCCCACTGCGTGGTTTTCTGCGAATCCATCGATGGGCTCCCCGTCGATACGCTGGGCCCGCGCTTTGAGCATGACCCCATCTTCCCTGAGCGGGTGAATGCCGAGTTTGTGCGCGTCGTGAACCGGACGAATCTGCGTATGCGTGTCTGGGAGCGTGGTATCGGCGAAACCCTCGCCTGCGGTACAGGGGCCTGCGCGGCCGTCACAGCGGCCGTTGTGAACGGTTTCTGCGACAGCGGCACCGATGTGCATGTATCGGTACCCGGGGGTGAGCTGATCGTCAACTGCACCGATGAGCGGGTTCTCCTGACAGGATCGGCTACCCAGGTCTTTGAAGGTGTCTTTGAATACTGAACGAATAAAACAGAAAATCCCGAAGGGGCGCCCGTCTCAGATGACGGGCGCTCTGCGTGCCTGATGATGCAATAAAGGTTGCATTTTGGCTGTCTGTGCCGTATAATTTATCTGTTTACCACCCGGGAAAGGAATCTGCCTCCATATGGTTTTTTCCAGTCTGATTTTTCTCTATGCGTTTTTGCCCCTGTCGCTTTTGTGCTACGCGCTGTGCAGAAGCCTGCGAGCCAAAAATATCTCCCTTCTGGTGTTCTCGCTTGTTTTCTACGCCTGGGGAGAGCCCAAATACGTTCTTTTGCTGATGCTGATGGCAGCGGCTGACTGGTTCTGTGCCCTGCGGATCGAGCAGGCTCCTTCGGAGCGCGGCGCAAAAGCCTGGCTTGCCGCCGCAACGGCCATAGATCTCGGCCTGATCGGCTTCTTCAAGTATTCCGGGCTGATCTGCTCGATCTTCGGCAGTGTGCCGCCCTTCATCGCGCGCATCGCTCTGCCCATCGGCATCTCGTTTTATACCTTCCAGCTGCTGACGTATGTGGTGGATGTCTACCGTGGCGAGGTGCATGCCCAGGCCAGGTATCTCGACATCCTGCTCTATGCGGCGCTGTTCCACCAGTGCATCGCCGGACCCATTGTCCGGTATAACAGCATCGCGGATGAGCTGTTTGTACAGCGTGCCCCGGCCGAGCTTACTGACGGCATCCGCCGGTTCAGCACCGGCCTTGCGAAGAAGGCCCTCCTTGCAAATCCCTGCGGTGCCCTTGCCGACGCGCTTCTTCTCCCGGAAAGCGCGGCATCCGACAGCACGGCTCTTCTGGCAAATCTTGAGACCCTCCGCGGTGTCACGGTGCTTGGCTCGTGGATCGGGATGGCGGCCTTCATGCTGCAGATCTATCTGGATTTCAGCGCCTATTCTGACATGGCGATCGGCATGGGAAAGATGCTGGGCCTGCATTATCCCGAGAACTTCAACTATCCCTATACCGCGCGCTCGGTCACGGAATACTGGCGGCGCTGGCACATGTCTCTCAGCGGCTTTTTCCGCGACTATGTGTATATTCCCCTCGGGGGAAACCGCCGATCTCCCGCCCGGACGGTGTTCAACACCTTCGTGGTCTGGGCTCTGACAGGCCTCTGGCACGGCGCCAGCTGGAATTTCGTCCTCTGGGGGCTTTATTATTTCATCTTCCTGATGCTGGAGAGGCTTTTCCTGCGGAGGGTATTCCACCGCTTCCGCGTCCTGCCCCACGTGTATCTGCTGTTTGTCGTCTTCGTGGGCTGGATCCTCTTCCACTTTACGGATGTCCGCCTTGGCTGGACAGTGGTTCGGGGGCTCTTTGGAGCAAACGGAAATGCGTTTTCGGATTTTCGCAGTGTGACGCTGCTGGAGAACAATCTCTTCCTGCTCATCGCGGCGGTCATCGGATGTACGCCCCTGGTGCGCGATCTCTCCGGGCGCTTCGCCGACAATCCGGCCTGGCGCGGGTGCAGGAATGTGCTGATTCCGATTGTACTGCTCCTTCTGTCCACCTGCGCGCTGGTGGGGGAGAGCTACAACCCCTTCCTGTATTTCCAGTTCTGATTTTTCTGATACCATGTGTGCTTCGCTTCACACGCAAGAGGAAACCGAATGAGCCGATATATAAGCAAACATGAAAAAAAGCGCCCCACGCATCTGCGTCAGGCGCCGGAATATGCCCCGCCGGACGATGCAGTGCGGGAAGACGAAGAGCAGACCGCCGGCCGTACTGCCCCGACCAGAGAGGAACTGCGTGCCGGGATTGCGGCCGAGCGCGACCGCGAATCCGCCGCTCCCTTCCTGACGGTGCTGTTCATTCTCGCCGTGATCGCCTTCATCATTCCGCTGCGCCCGGCAAACTCGATGCGCGAGCGCCGCACACTGACCGAGTTTCCGGCCTTCTCGATGAAAACACTTCTGAACGGCGACTATTTTGACGGCATCACTCTGTGGTTCTCGGATACCTTCCCGGGACGCGAGGGGATGCTGGAGATCTCCAGCAGGATGGATGCCATGCACGGGATCCGGCGCAATGAAGTTGCCCTGACCCAGACCACCGCCGTCCACGATGAAGATCAGCTGGATGCCCTGCTGGCGGAGGCCGAGGCGGCCGCCCAGGCATCGCCTGCGCCTTCTTCAAAGCCGGACGGGGACGAACTTGGCGGGCAGGAGAATCGCGGGAAGGCCCCTGACGAAAATGAGGGTGCCTCGGGGAGCGGCGATGACCAGCTCTCCAGCGAAGAAGATGCCCCAGCCGAGCCAATCGACCCGGACGCCGTTGTGGAAAAATGGGAAGGCCTGAACGGCGAGGAGGAAATGAAAATCTATGGAGACCTCGTGGCCATCGACGGCACGGCTGTCTCACGCATCGGCTTCGACAAGGTTGCCTCCGAGCATCATGCCGAGCTCATGAACAGAGCGGGCGATGCCCTTGAGGCAAAGGGAATCCGCTTCTTCAACCTCCCGGCGCCTACGGCAATCAGCGTCCTGCTTTCGTCCGAAAAGCTGGAAGAGCTTGGCAGCGCCGACCAAGGCAAGACCCTGCGCTATATGTTCGCCCTGGAGAACGGGAACGTGGGCAAGGTCAATGCCTTCAACAATCTCCTGGCCCACAACGATGAGTATCTCTATTATCACACAGACCACCACTGGACGGCCCTCGGCGCCTATTACGCCTACGAGGAATTCTGCCGTACGGCCGGGTTCGAGCCTGTTCCTCTCAGCGAGTACGAGGAGAAGAACATGGGCCAGTTTATCGGCAGCAATGCCAACAATGTGACGGTGAAGCTTCTGCCGGACGAGATGATTGCCTATGTCCCGCCGGGGAATGTCCGCATGGAGGTGCCCGGCTATCCCGATGCCACGACCCCGATTGTGGACGAGACCAATTCCTCACCGCATATGAAGTATAACTGCTTCATTAACGGCGACAATATCTGGACCATCCTCACCAACGATGATCTCCCCGACGCACCGGACTGCCTTGTCATCAAGGATTCCTTCGGCAACCCCTTCACCGTCTATCTCACGCAGCATTATCACCGGGTGATCATCCTGGATTACCGGCAGAACTTCCTGCCGGTTAGCCGGGTGGCGGAGGAGTATGGTGTTTCGGATGTGATTCTGGTGCAGAGCATCGGTGTCAGCCAGACGAAGATCGCGCAGAACCTGCTGGACAACCTGATGAAGTGACGGGCGGAGGACGGATGTGCGTATGAGAAAGATATTTTCCGAGCTGCAGGAGATGGGGGCAGACTTCGGTGAACGCAAGCTGCCGCTGTATGCGTCCTCAGCCACATACAGCATCGCCATCGCGATGGTTCCGGTCGTCATGCTGATCGTGAGCCTTGTGCAGTTCCTGCCGATCACCGAGGGGGATATCCTCAATTACCTGCGCGAGTGGATGCCCGAGCAGGTGATGACGGTGGTCAGCGATATTATCACCGGCATCTACAGCGGCGGCAAAACAGCCTTTACCGTGTCGATCCTCCTGACGGTCTGGTCCGCAAGCGCAGCCATGCGCGCCATCATGCGCGGGATCCAGGCGGTCTACGACGACGGCAGTACACCGGCCTCGCAGAAGATTGTGGTTTTTTATCTGCGGGCAATCCTGTATATGGTCGTGTTTGTCGTAATCCTGCTGCTCAGCTTTGTGATCATGGCCCAGGGCGAGGCCATTCTGCGCCTGCTCATGCGGATTTTCCCGGATGACGATCCGCTGCACGCCATTGCCCCCTACCTGCGCTACGGCAGGTTTGTTGTGGTGACGGCAATCCTGCTTGCTGTTTTTATCCTGATGTTTCGTTTTATCCCCGCACGGAAGGTTCGGCTGCGTGCCCAGGTTCCCGGCGCGGTGTTCTCGGCGCTTTCGTGGGTGGTGTTCTCCCTGGGCTTTTCGTACTATATTGGTCTTTCGAACCACCTTGGCGCCTATGGCATCATCGGTACCTCGATGATCGCGATGCTCTGGCTCTATTACTGTCTCCTGTTTCTTCTGGCTGGCGCGTGGCTGAACTGCTGGCTGGAAAAGAAACGCCGTGAAAAGGAAGGGGAGGTTTCATGATGGATCCGTCCTACGCGCTGGAAATCCTTCTTGTTCTCGTGGGATTTGCCAGCATGTTTATCCAGGAAAAGAAAAAGAAGGAGAGGGACGCCGAAAACGCAAAACGCGCGGAAGAGCATTCGGCGCAGGCCTCTCAGGAGAAAGATGACCCGTCCGACAGGTGACCTGCAGCGCAGCATGTGCGAAGATGACAGATTCCGGGATTGCCCCGCGGATTTTCCGCTTGCATTGAGGGCAGATTTCGGGTAAACTGAAAGAAAGAACAAACAGAACGGCGCCGAACCGGGTTCCCGGAAGGGCGCTTGCGCAGGGAGGAACATGAAATGAAGAAAAAATCCTCTTGGGTTCGTCTTCTGGCACTTGTCCTGTGCCTTGTGATGACTGCGGCAATGGGCCCGTCCGCCTTTGCGGAGGATGCCGTGCCGGACAACGCCGCCATTGAGGCGATTAAGGAGACCGGCGATCAGAAATATATCGTCCTGCCACGGGAAGAGAGCTGCCTGAGCAGCTTCAAAACCATGTATGTTGCCCATCTTGACTATGACTGGCTTACGCCTTCGCTCTATAAATGCCCGAAGATCGTGAAGGAGCAGCAAAAGGTCTGCGGTCCGGCTATCCCGGTCGAGCGCATCTCGGCTCTGCGTACGGGCAGACAGCCTATGCCATGGGCCTACGAGGGGACAAAGGTGACGGTCGTAGCCGAAGAGAACGACATGTCCTGCATCCTCTATCTCTCCAGTGAAAACGAGCTGCGCGCCGGCTGGGTGCAGAGCCGCTTCCTGGTGGACGAGTTCCCGGGCAAACGCCTTTCCGTCGGGTCAGGCTCTGTCTCCGGGGCCTCCAACGGCCGGGAGGTGAAGCAGTCCTGGTCGCGCAAGGGCTTCCTGAATTCCCAACAGAACTACACCGTCCTCGAGGAGCCTGTCAGCAACTGCACGTCCTTTACGATGGACTATCAGCTGATTCAGGAGAACACCTGCCGCTGGGGCGCCATCTACGGCCCGCGCACGGTCTATGTCAACGACGGCAGCGAGTGGGTTGAGGTCGGCACCTTTGATTATCCAGAGAGCGGTACGGTCAAGGTGACAGTCAACCTGCCCAAACCCATGGATGTCCATGCCTTCGGCACGATTGCGAATGTCTCTCTTCCGAATACCTTCCGCTTCCGCCAGGTGGCCGCGGACTTTGTAACGACAGAATAAGCGGCAGGAAAACAGGATAGAAACCGGCACCGCCGCGTGAATCTCCAGAAATCACGCGGCGGTGTCCTGATCCTATCCCAGGGCGACATCCAGCACCATCATCAGCACAAAGCCGAGAGAGAAGCAGATCGTACCAGCGTTTGAATGCTTCCCCTCGGACATCTCGGGGATCAGTTCTTCTACCACCACGTACATCATCGCGCCTGCCGCAAAGGCCAGAGCCCAGGGGAGAATCTTCCCGACAGCCGCGGCAGCGAGAATCGTCACCACCGAAGCGACAGGCTCCACTTCCCCGGAGAGCACGCCATAGAGAAAGGTCTTTCCCCGCGGCATACCCTCGGCCAGCAGCGGCATGGAGACGATTGCGCCCTCAGGGAAGTTCTGTATCGCAATGCCAACGGCCAGAATCAGGGCTGCCGCCTGGGTGACGCCGGACTCCCCGGAGAGCCACCCGGCGTATACCACGCCGACGGCCATCCCTTCGGGGATGTTGTGCAGCGTCACGGCGAGGATCAGCTTGGTCGTGCGCCGAAGGGCGCTCTCCGGCCCCTCGGTCTGGCTGTCCATATGCATATGCGGGATGATCACATCCAGCAGAAGCAGGAAGCCCACACCGGCCAGAAACCCTGCGGCTGCCGGGAGAAACGAGAGCCTGCCGAAGGAAGCGCTGCTCTCCAGTGCGGGCTGAAGCAGGCTCCAGAACGAGGCTGCCACCATCACTCCGGCGGCAAAGCCGGTCAGCACCTTCCGAAGCTGATCGGAGATCTGTGTCTGCAGAATGAAAACCATGGCGGCACCAAGGCTGGTGCCGAGAAAGGGAATCAGGATTCCCATCAGTATCTGTCCTGTCATTTTAGTCAAATTCCTTATAGTTAGATTTAACTAATTATAGCGCCGGATGCAGAGCCTGTCAAGACCGCATATGATGATTGCGCGCAGACCGCGTTTATGCTAAAATAAAAGCAGCAGACAGGTTCAACGTGCGTCTTTGGAAGGAGCTGATGGGCGTGGATTATCAACAGGTAAAAGAACGGGTAGAACGGGAAGACGGAGAGCTGAAGAAGATCGTGATCGGAACCGGGATCGGGATGCTTGCCACGCTGCTGGCGGTAATCTTTGCCATCCGATAAAACGGAGATCGTATTCCGTTGCTGAACCGGACATGAAATAACGGAGGAGGAGCCAAAGGACTCCTCCGTTTTGCTTTCCTTATCGGGATCTAGGCCGCTTTTGCGCTGTGCTTCTGTGCCTTTCGCATTGCTTTCAGCTCCACAACCTTCTGCCGCCTGCTCTCGGCATGCATCACGGCGGCCTGATGCAGCTTCTCCGATGCGTGTTTCCTGATCTCGCTGCGGAACAGAAGCCCGCAGAGAACGATATTCATTATGATGACAATCAGAATTCCGAACATCTGAACCAGCTCCTTTCTTCTTCACTGTTTTGCAGGGCATCATAGCAT
>CADBNC010000199.1 GCA_902795885.1 Oscillospiraceae bacterium | reverse complement strand
GAATACGGCATTGCCGCCCACTGGAAATACAAGATGGGTGACAGTGTGAACACCCTTCGCACCGGTGATGAGGACCGCTTTGCCTGGGTTCGCCGTCTGCTGGAAACACAGCAGGAATCCGACGCGACCGACTTTGTCCACGATCTCAAGATCGACATGTTCGCCGATGAGGTCTTCGTCTTCTCGCCAAAGGGTGATGTGATCAACCTGCCGGCCGGGGCAACCCCCGTGGACTTTGCCTACAGCATCCACTCGGATATCGGCAACCACATGGTCGGCGCGAAGGTGAACGGGCGCATTGTTCCCTATGACCATATTCTGCAGAACGGCGATATTGTTGAAATCCGCACTTCCAAATCCGCCCCTGGCCCCAGCCGTGACTGGCTCACCTTCGTCAAAAGCGGCTCTGCCCGGACAAAGATCAAACAGTGGTATAAGAAAGAACGGCGGGAGGAAAACATCCTGCGCGGGCGCTCGATGCTTGAAGACGAGCTGCGGCATATGGGCGTGCCCCTTGATATCGCGCTGAGCGATGAGATCCTGCATCCGGTTATGAAGCGGCTCTCCTTCAATGACGAGGACGACCTCTTCGCCGCAATCGGCTACGGCGGGATCACCGTTGTCCGTGTGGCTAACCGGCTTCGCGATGATGTGAAGAGCGTAAAGCAGGAACACCGCAGCGCGATTGAGAAGGTCAACGATGCCGCCGAACGGCGGGAGCAGCAGGCACGCCGCAGTGCCAAGGCAGTACATGGCATTCTGGTGGAAGGCCTCGACAACTGTCTGATCAAATTCTCGCGCTGCTGCACACCCGTCCCCGGGGATGACATTATCGGCTTTATCACCCGCGGGCAGGGTGTCTCCATCCACCGCACCGACTGCCAGAACTACCGCAAGCGGCCCAACACGCCGGAAAATGAAGGCCGGTGGATCAAGGTGGAATGGGCAGATACCATAACCGACATCTATGTCACCACCATCACCATCTCGTCCAAGGACCGCAGTGGTCTGGTCATGGATATCGCCACCGTTCTCAACTCGCTGAACGCGAAGGTGCGCAATCTCTCCTCCCGCAGCGTGGGGTACGGACAGGCGGTTACGGTGGTTTCCCTTGAGGTCAAGAGCATCACGGAACTGCGCTATATCATGAATCGTCTCGCCGGCGTTGCCGGTGTGATGAGTGTCATGCGAAACGGAAGTTGATTCCCATATAAAACCAGGTTCTGCAAGTATCAAGTATAAAGAAGTACTTTGGCAATTTACATTCAAAATCTTGTTTGAGGTGAGCGACCATGTTGATCAAAACCCTGACGGTAGGGCAGATTGAAACCAATTGCTACGTTGTAACCAACGAGAACACGCTCGAATGCGTGATCATTGACCCAGGCGATGAAAGCAACTATATCATGAACTATCTGGAAGAGAACCATCTGAAGTGCGAAGCCATCTTCCTGACCCACGGTCACTTTGACCATGTTCTTGCCGTAAATGCCATTATGGAGCAGACTGGCGCAGAGGTCTATATCTGCCCCCGCGATGACGCGAACATCACCGGGGACCGTAATTACTGCTTTATGCTCCCCGAAGGCGGGCATCACTATGACGAGGGCGATGTTCTCCGTTTTGCCGGTCTGACTTTCCAGATTCTGGCCACACCGGGGCACACGCGCGGCGGTGTTTGCATTATCTGCGAGAACGCCCTTTTCTGTGGTGATACGCTTTTCCGCGGCAGCTGCGGGCGTGTGGATCTGCCGGGCGGCGACATGATGACAGAGCTGCAGAGTCTGAAGCGTCTTTGTGACCTGCCCGGTGACTATGAAGTCTATCCCGGCCACATGGACAGCACCACCCTCGAGCGCGAGAGGAACTTCAACTATTACTGCCGCGAAGCGATGAGGAGATGCTGAATGATGGATGCTCCCTGTCTTGTTATTCTGGCTGCCGGTATGGGCAGCCGCTTCGGCGGGCTCAAGCAGATTACGCCCGTAGATGATCATGGCCATGCCATCATCGATTTTTCCCTTTTTGACGCCTATCGCGCCGGCTTTCGCAAGGTGGTCTTTGTAATCAAGCACGCCATTGAAGATGATTTCCGCCGGACGATTGCCGACCGCATGAGCAAATATTTCGATGTGCGCCTTGCCTTTCAGGAGCTCGACCGTCTCCCTGAGGGCTTCACCATCCCCGAAGGCCGGGTAAAGCCCTGGGGAACCGCACACGCAACGCTCTGTGCCGCAGAAGAGATTAACGGTCCCTTTGCCGTCATCAATGCAGATGATTTCTATGGTCCCGGCGCCTATCAGGAGCTCTACCGCTTTTTGTCCGGTGAACGACAGACAAATGAGCACGCCATGGTAGCCTACCGGCTGCGCAATACCGTCACTGAAAACGGTACGGTTGCGAGGGGTATCTGCTCCGTTGAGGATGGCTGCCTTGTGGATGTTGTGGAGCGCACCAAAATCGAAAAGCGCGGTACTGATGCCGCTTTCACAGAGGACGGAGAGCATTGGGAGCCCCTTTCCGGCGATCTCAGCGTCAGCATGAACTGCTGGGCCTTTGGCCACGGAATGATGGATGAGCTGAAGAACCGTTTCCCCAGCTGGCTGGAGGAGAACATCCCCGTCAACCCGGAAAAATGCGAATACTTCCTGCCCTTTGTTGTCAACGCCATGATCCAGGAAAAACGCGGCATCGTTCGCGTTCTCAACTGCAATGAGACCTGGTATGGCATCACCTATCGCGAAGATTTGCAGAGCGTGGTCAACGCCATTTCTGCCATGCGTGCGAAGGGAATCTATCCGGAGACCCTGCTTGACTGATAAATACTGAAAGGAACCATTGCCATGACCGTACTTGTTACCGGCGGCGCCGGCTATATCGGCAGCCATACCTGTGTTGAGCTTCTGGAAAAGGGCATCGACGTTGTTGTCATCGATAACCTCGTCAACTCCTCTGCCAAAGCCATCGAGCGCATCGAGGAGATTACCGGAAAATCCGTTGCCTTCTATCAGGAGGATGTCCGCAACCGCGCCGCGCTTGACCGCATCTTCGAAACCCACGACATCAGCTGTGCCATTCATTTTGCCGGTCTGAAGGCCGTTGGTGAATCCGTGGCCATGCCGCTGGAGTACTACGACAATAACCTCTTCTCCACCGTCCGCCTCTGCGAGGCCATGCGGGATCACGGTGTGAAAAATATTGTTTTCTCTTCTTCCGCCACGGTTTATTCCGGCGACAACGACATGCCGCTCCGCGAGAGTTCCCGCACCGGCATGTGCACCAATCCCTACGGCTGGACCAAATACATGTCCGAGCAGATTCTGCGCGACACCGCCAAGGCTGTGGAAGACTGGTCCGTTGTGCTGCTGCGTTATTTCAATCCCATCGGTGCCCACCGGAGCGGAAAAATCGGCGAAGATCCGCGGGGAATCCCGAACAATCTGATGCCCTTTATCGCGCAGGTTGCCGTCGGCCGGCGGGATCACCTGAGTGTTTTCGGCAACGACTACAACACGCCTGACGGCACCGGTGTGCGTGATTATATCCACGTGGTGGATCTTGCCCGCGGTCATGTTGCGGCGATTGACTACATGCTAGACCACCGCGGGGAAAATGTCTTCAACCTCGGCACCGGCAAGGGCTACAGCGTGCTGGACATGGTAAAAACCTTCGAACGTGTCAATGGTATTCCCATCCCCTATGAAATCGCGCCGAGACGTCCGGGCGATCTGGCCACAGTTTATTCCAGCCCCGACAAGAGCGCTGAGCTGCTAGGTTGGAAGGCGGAATACAATCTCGAAGACATGTGCCGTGACACCTGGAACTGGCAGTCCCACAACCCCATGGGTTATGAAGGATAATCCTCAGAATCCTGCCTGAAATAAAAACCACAGCGTTCTTTCCGCTCTTTGCGGCAGACGCTGTGGTTTTTATTATTCTGTTTCAGTCTGTATTAATTCAAAGCCCGGTCATACGCTGTACATCGCGGCACTGCCGGCAGTCCACCAATTATATCGGCAGTCAGATCTGCTTATATCTCTCCTGCCCAGCCTTCAGGAAGCCCTCGCCTCCCTGTTGCTCCTTGCTGTAAAGAATCACGGTGTCCCCTTCCCGCAGGATCAGCCTGCCGTTCGGCACAATAGCCCTGTCGTTTCGACGGACCATGACGATATAGGTCTGACGTGAAATATCCAGATCTTGGATAGCCATGTCGTTCCAGGTATGGTTTTTGCGCAGGGTAATCTCTCTCAGGGTAATCGGATGGTCGTTTTTCAGCGCCTCCGCAGCCAGAACAAGCTTGTCTCCGGCGCGCACGATCACATCGCCCCGAGGCACAACAACCTCCGTACCCCGCTGAATTGCCGCCACAATGACGCCGGAAGGCAGCCGCAGATCCCGGATCATTTTCCCGTTCCATGCATCTCTGGCCTTCAGTTCGATTTCAACAAAGTGGAGGCTCTCTTCCTGCTCATAGCTGGAACGCTGCGCGCGGGAATACTGTTCCACGAAGCCTGCGGAAATAATACCAGTGGGGATAGCGACCATCCCGACGCCAAGAAAGGTTATCACCACCCCGACGGCCTTTCCAAGATCCGTCACGGGATAAATATCGCCATAGCCAACCGTCAGAAGCGTGGATACCGCCCACCAGATACCGGAAAAGGCATTGCGGAAAACCGTGGGCTGCGCATCGTGTTCGATGGAATACATGGCAAGGCTTGACGAGAGCATCAGCACTGCGATAATAAACACGGAGGAAAGCAGCTGCTGTTTCTTTCTGACAAGGACCTCCGTAATCACATTCAGCGAATCGT
>CADBNC010000198.1 GCA_902795885.1 Oscillospiraceae bacterium | reverse complement strand
GTGCTTTGCCGGTTGGAGATCCGCCAAGTGGAGAAGACCAAGGTGGACGAAGAAGCACAAAACGTCTTTTATATCGTGCAGGGCAATGATGCCACGCCCGATGAACTGCTGTGGGAAACGGCGCAGCGGATCATAGACCTGACAAAGCGCTATTGCGGGGGACTGGGCGAAATCATCGTTCCCTCAGTCCTATGAAAAAGCCGCGGAAGAAGCAATGGCTGGAGGAATTGATTATTCGAAAAATCAAACGCTTTCTGGATGATCCGGATACGATTGAAGCCGTCATCGCGCTCAACTACAAGGACGGGACTAAAACTGTGAGTTTTAACGACATGGAGTGCGCGCTCTTTCAGCGCGCCTCCATCCCCGGTTCGGATTTGGAAATCTTATCTCCACTACACAAAACGCTTTGGAGTGTGATCATTTCAGAGCGTTTTTTTATTTACATCTCATTCAGCCGTACTTATGGATGGCTGAGCTTTCAGCTCGAAATCTGCAGCATAAAACAGCCCTTCCTCATCTTGTTTTTTTCCCTGTGGTATGTTATAAAACAGGAAAACATATTGATTGTTTGCAGACAGGGAGGCACTTTTATGGAAAACAGATGGTGGCAGAAGAGCGTGGTCTATCAGATCTACCCGCGCAGCTTTCAGGACAGCAATGGAGACGGTATCGGCGATCTTCGGGGGATTACATCCCGCCTGGAGTATATCCGCGAGCTCGGTGCTGATACGATCTGGCTCTCGCCTGTCTATCAGTCTCCTAACGATGACAACGGCTATGATATCAGCGACTATCAGGCTATCATGAAAGAGTTCGGCACGATGCGGGACTTCGATGAGATGCTGGAAAAAGCCCATTCGCTTGGTCTGCGGATCGTTATGGATCTGGTCGTGAACCACACATCTGACGAGCACCGCTGGTTCGTGGAATCCAGGAGCTCGCGGGAGAATCCCTACAGAGACTATTACATCTGGCGGGATGGGAAAAACGGCAGCACGCCCAACAACTGGGGCTCCTGCTTTGGAGGAAGCGCCTGGGAATATGATGAGCAGAGCGGTGCGTACTATCTGCATCTGTTCTCACGCAGGCAGCCGGATCTGAACTGGGACAATCCTGTTGTGCGGGAAGAGGTTTTCAGCATGATGGACTGGTGGCTACGCAAGGGGATCGACGGATTCCGCATGGACGTTATCAGCCTGATCTCAAAGCCGGAGGGTCTTCCGGACGGAGACGCCGGCCCGACAGGATACGCCAGCTTTTCTCTGTGCGCCAACGGGCCTCATGAACACGAATACCTGAGGGAAATGAATCAAAAAGTACTGTCAAAATACGATCTCCTGACAGTGGGAGAATGTGCCGGTGTAACTCTTGACGAGGCAAAGCGCTACGCAGGGCTCGACGGCAGTGAGCTTTCAATGGTTTTCCAGTTTGAGCACATGGAAGCGGATTTTCATCCTGTACTGGGGCGCTATGCAGAACAATGCAAAAACCTGCCCCGACTGAAGGAGATTCTGAGCCGCTGGCAGCGCGAGCTGGACGGTGTGGCCTGGAACAGCCTTTACTGGGACAATCATGATCAGCCACGCATTGTCTCACGCTACGGAAGCGAATCGGAAGAATACAGGGAACTCTCGGCTAAAATGCTTGCCACCTGTCTGCACATGATGCAGGGTACGCCCTATATCTATCAGGGGGAAGAGCTGGGCATGACGAACTACCCCTGGACAAGCTTCGATCAGATGAATGATATTGAATCGCTGGGCAACTACCGGGATCTGCACGCCAGAGGATATCTGAGCGAAGAGGAAGGCCTCGCCATGCTGCGCAGGCGCAGCCGTGACAATGCACGCACCCCCATGCAGTGGGACGCAGGCTCTCAGGCGGGCTTTACCACTGGTGTCCCCTGGCTGCCTGTCAATCCGAATCACACTGTCATCAACGCCCGGGAGCAGCTCGCCCGGCCTGATTCTGTTTTCCATTATTATCAGAAGCTGATCCGGCTTCGCAAAGAGCTGGATGTGATCGTCTGTGGGCACTATACCCTGCTGGAAGCAGATCACCCGGATCTGTTTGTATATACAAGGACCTGGCAGAATGAGAGTCTGCTGATTGTGTGCAGCTTTGCCGAGCATGAGATTAACTGGTCTGTGCCGGAGAAATATCAGGACGGCGACTGTCTGATTGCCAACTATAATGATCCGGATCCTTCCCGTGACCAGCTGCGCCCCTGGGAATGCTTTGTTCTCCGGAAGCAGGGTTAACGTGTGAAATTCATTTTCCCGGCTGTGAGAAGTTAAACACAAATTCAAAATTGATTAATGATTCTCCCGAGCAAAACCTGTATAATACCAGCATCGTTTTTCCGTGTGTTCTCTGCACATGGTCAAGGAGGCTCGCATTTTCCCTATGAAGGAAGAAGAAAAAAAACCGCTTCTGTTTCGTTTCATCTGCTGGGTTGTCTGGCTTTTTTCGCCAAAGTATGAGCTTATCGGGACAGAGAATCTCCCGGAAGGGCCCAGCATCATCGTCGGAAACCACTGCCACATGTATGGCCCTATCTCGTCGGAGCTGTATACCCCCGGCATGCACGACACCTGGTGTGCAGGTGAGATGATGCACCGTGAGGAGGTCGCTGCCTACGCATATCAGGACTTCTGGTCCGGCAAGCCCCGCGGCACCCGCTGGTTCTATCGCATTCTCAGTCACCTGATCATTCCGATCGCCGTTTATATCTTCAACAACGCCAGCACCATTGCGGTCTATCACGATACCCGCCTGCTGACAACCTTCCGTCAGACGATCCAGCGTCTGCAGGAGGGCAGCCGCATCGTCATCTTCCCCGAGTGCTACGATGTGCATAACAACATCGTACATGGCTTTCAGGACAAGTTTATCGACGCAGCCAGATTCTATTACAGGAAGACCGGGAAGGCTCTCTCCTTCGTGCCGATGTATCTTGCGCCGAAGCTCTCGAAGATTATCTACGGACAGCCCATCGTCTTTCGTCCGGATGTCCCGATTGAGCAGGAGCGCCGCCGGATCTGCGACGCGCTGATGGATGCGATCACGGAGATAGCCGTTTCCCTGCCGGAGCACACCGTGATCCCCTATCCCAACATCTCCAAAAAGCACTATGGGAAGAACATTCCCCTTGAGGTATACACGCATGAACAGGCAGCTGGTTGATTACAGGGGCTTCTCTCTGCGCAGGCTGAACGAGCCGCGTTTTTCCCACGTAAAGCTGCTGGGCGGCTGGATCTTCTATTTCGCAATGTATTTTATTACGGAAAATCTGATCCCGGCTGAAAAATGCCATCCAATTCACTGCCGTCTGGATGATCTGATTCCCTTCAACGAGTTTTTCGTGATCTTCTATGTGGGCTGGTATGCGCTGGTGTTCTTCTCGCTGGCCTATACCTTCTTCTATGACATACCCCGCTTCCGGAAGATGCAGACCTTCATTCTGATCACCCAGGTGATCGCCATGTTCTGCTATGTGGTGTATCCCAGCCGTCAGGATCTGCGGCCGGAGGTTTTCCCCCGCGAGAACTTTCTGACAGTATTCATGGGTTTCATCTATTCCTTTGACACCAGCACCGGTGTCTGCCCGTCGCTGCACGTTGCCTATTCGATGGGGATTCTGTCCGTAGGGCTGAAGAATGACGGGCTGCCAAAGATCTGGAAGGCCGCCCTGACATTTGTCGTGATTATGATTTGCCTCGCAGTCTGCTTTGTGAAGCAGCACTCGGCCGTGGATGTGTTCGCGGCGCTCCCCGTCTGCCTGATCGCAGAATGGCTTGTCTATGGCAAGGATTACTGGAAGCCCCGGTTCAGCGCGGCTTTCCCGAAAGGCTAAACAGGAAAGGAGCCTCCCATGAATCGTGGGTTCTATACACTTGCGGAAAACCTGCCCCTGAAGCCGGGGATTTCTCTCCTCCGGCTGGAGGGGGATTCCTCCGCCTTTCAACGCCCCGGTCAGTTTGTGCAGATTGAACTCCCGGGGTACTTTCTCAAGCGCCCATTCTCCGTGTGTGACTGGGATGAGGGCGGCTTCTCGGTCATCGTGGAGGCCGCGGGCTCCGGTACAAGGGAGCTTCTCGCGCTTCCTTCCGGAACAGCGCTTCTCGTTCACACAGGGCTCGGAAACGGCTTCACGCCGCCCGACAGTCTGGGCCTGGGTGAAGATCTGCTTCTGATCGGAGTCGGGACGGGGCTCTCCCCCATGGCAGGTCTTGCCAGGCGATATCCGGAAGCAAAGGTTCTCCTCGCCTTCCGCAGGCTGGAGGACGCCTTCGGACAGGAGCTCTTCGCCGGGCATGAGGTCTGTGTGACAGAGGATCTGCTCTCTCCCCTTGTTGCGATTCCCCATCGTTTCTTCTGCGCCTGCGGGTCGGAATCCGCCATGCGTGCAGTCGCACTCCATGACCGTGCCGGCGGACAGATTGCCTTCGACGTGCGGATGGGCTGTGGCTTCGGCGCCTGCATGGGCGGCAGCAAAAAGACTGTTCACGGCTACGCCCGCGTATGCAGGGAGGGCCCTGTGTTTGAGAAGGAGGAGCTGTTGTGGGAAGACTGACAACCAGCCTCTGCGGCATCACGCTGGACAATCCCGTGATCCCCGCGTCGGGGTGCTTCGGGTACGGCTATGAATATGCTGATCTTTTTGACATAAACTGTCTCGGCACCTTTTCCTTCAAGGGTACAACACTGCACCCTCGCTATGGAAACGCCCTTCCCCGTATTGCGGAGGCGCCTTCCGGCATGCTCAACGCCGTGGGTCTGCAGAACCCGGGTGTGGATGCCGTCATCCGCGAGGAGCTGCCGAAGCTCCGGACCGTTTTCACAAAGCCTGTGATTGCGAATGTGAGCGGCTTTTCCATTGAGGAATACCGCGAGGTCTGTGCACGTCTCGACGCGCAGCCACAGGTGGGCTGGCTGGAGGTGAATATCAGCTGCCCGAATGTACACGGCGGCGGGATGAGCTTCGGCACGGATCCTGCCATGGCAGCTGCAGTGACGAAGGCCGTCCGGGAGGTCACTACAAAGCCTGTGATTGTAAAGCTGAGTCCAAATGTGACGGATATCGTCAGCATCGCGCGCTCCTGCGAGGATGCCGGCGCCGATGCCGTGGCACTCATCAACACTCTGCTTGCCATGCGAATTGACCTGAAGACCCGCAGACCGGTTCTGGCCAACACGACGGGCGGCCTCTCGGGTCCCGCAGTCTTCCCTGTCGCGCTGCGGATGGTCTGGCAGGTCTCTCAGGCGGTGGAGATTCCTGTGATCGGCATTGGTGGAATCAGCACTGCCGAAAACGTTATTGAGATGCTGCTTGCCGGAGCCTCCTGTGTGGAGATCGGCGCGGCAAATCTTCGGGATCCGTGGGTCTGCCAGCACATTATTGCCGATCTGCCGGATGTGATGGACCGCTATGGATTTTCAACCGTAAAGGATATAATAGGAGGTGCGCACCATGCGTGATGTAATCATTGCCTGCGACTTTCCCGGGACGGAGGAATGCCTTCGTTTCCTTGAGGTCTTTCGCGGCAGGCAGCCCTACCTGAAGATCGGCATGGAGCTTTTCTATGCTGCCGGCCCTTCGCTGGTCCGGAAGCTCAAGGAAGGCGGCTATTCGATCTTTCTTGTTCTGAAGCTGCATGACATACCCAATACCGTCCGCAGCGCCATGCGCGTTCTTGCCGGTCTCGGCGTGGATATGGTGAATGTGCACGCGGCCGGCACCCGAGCCATGATGGAAGCCGCCCGTGAAGGCCTTGGCAGCGGAACAAAGCTTCTTGCCGTCACACAGCTGACCAGCACAGATGAAGCCCGCATGCGCGAAGAGCTTCTGATCACCCGCCCTCTTGAAGAGGTTGTCCTGCATTATGCGCGCAATGCGGCTGAGGCGGGGCTGGATGGTGTTGTCTGCTCTCCTCTGGAGGCTGCAGGTGTCCACGGGGCCTGCGGGGAGGGGTTCCTCACTGTAACGCCCGGGATCCGCTTTGCCACAGACGCAGTCGGCGATCAGGTCCGTGTGACCACACCGGCCATCGCCAGAGAGCTCGGTTCGGACTATATTGTGGTAGGCAGGCCAATCACGCGCGCTGCTGATCCCGTGGCCGCCTGGGAGCAGTGCAGAAAGGATTTTCTCACAGAATAAATTCTACCCCGGCATAGCGAAGTTTTCTCCGTATTGCCGGGGATTCTTTGTGGAATTCGCCAGTTGACAAAAGGGCCATATTGCTAATATAATCTCTCCATCTTTAAGGCGACCCAGTGAGATCGACAAGGAGAACATGGATGATCTTTCATTCCGTTTTGAACTTAATTCTGTATGTTTTTCGCTTCATCGGCTGCTCCGGTGAAGGTCTCATTTCGCCTGATTATATCCAAGGTCGTTTTACGCACGCCCGGTCTCTGTAAAGCATGCTTTGCAGGCCGGGTTTTTCTGTTGTCTGTCATTATGATAAAACTGGAGGAGGTTTGTATGGATTTTCAAGAGCTGGAACTGCGCATAGCCCGGGATCTGCTGAAGATACGCGCTGTCTTCTTCCGTCCGGAGGAGCCCTTCATCTGGGCAAGCGGCATCAAAAGTCCGGTTTACTGCGACAATCGTCTGACACTCGGCGATCACGCTGTCCGCACCGATGTGGAGAATGGTCTGGCAGATATCATCCGGCATGATTACCC
>CADBNC010000197.1 GCA_902795885.1 Oscillospiraceae bacterium | reverse complement strand
TCCCGCACCAGCTTCAAGTGGGGCGTGCCCGTGGACTTCGACCCGGGCCATGTGGTCTATGTCTGGGTGGACGCGCTCTTCAACTACGCCACGGCCCTGGGCTATATGAACGACCGCTATGACGATTATGACCGGTACTGGCCGCCCTACAACATCGTCGGCAAGGAGATTGTCCGCTTCCATTCCATCATCTGGCCCGCCATGCTGATGAGCGTGGGCGAGCCGATCCCGAAGGGCGTCTATGGCCACGGCTGGCTGATCATCGACGGCGGCAAGATGTCCAAATCCAAGGGCAATGTGGTGGATCCCTATCTGCTGGCGGACAAGTTCGGCGTGGACGCGCTGCGCTTCTTCCTGCTGCGTACCTTCCCCTTCGGCTCGGACGGCAACTTCTCGAACGAGCTGCTGATCCAGACCGTGAACTCGGATCTGGCGAATGCCCTCGGCAACCTGGTTTCCCGCACCACCGCCATGGCCGAGAAGTACTTTGGCGGCACGCTCCCAGCTGACAGGGAAGCGGATGCGATGGACGAGGAGCTGCTTGCGATGATCCGGGAGACCGCCGGAAAGTACGCAAAGCAGATGGACCAGTTCCAGCTGCACCTGGCCTTGGAGGAGGTCTTCCGCCTGATCGGGCGCGCCAACAAGTATATTGACGAGACGGCCCCCTGGCTTCTGGCGAAGGATGAGGCGAAGAAGGCGAGACTCGCGACCGTTCTCTATAACCTGCTGGAGGCGCTGCGCGTCAGCCTCATCATGCTCACGCCCTTTATCCCCGAAAGCTGCACGAAGGCCTTCGCGCAGATCGGCGCAGAGGAAGACATGATCACCTGGGAAAAGGCATGCGTCTATGGCGTCCTGCCGGCGAATGTCACCGTGAAGAAGGGCGAGACCCTCTTCCCGCGCATCGACCAGGTGAAGATGCTCGAAGAGCTGGAAGAGCTTGAGAGAAAGAACAGGGAAGCCGCCCAGGCAGCCCTGGCCCCCCAGCCGGCATACGAGCAGGAGCCCTTCAGCGAGAAGGTTACGATCGATGACTTTGCCAAATGCGATTTCCGCGTCGTAAAGATCCTGCAGTGCGAGGCCGTGAAGAAATCGGACAAGCTTCTGCGCTTTGTCGTGGATGACGGCTCCGGCACCGAGAGGCAGATCCTCTCCGGCATCCGGGCCTTCTATAAGCCGGAGGAGCTTGTGGGTAAAAACGTCGCCGCAATTGTGAACCTGCCGCCCAGAAAAATGGCCGGCTTCGAGAGCAACGGCATGCTGCTTTCCGCCGCCATCATGAAGGACGGGAAGGAAGAGGTACATCTGACCATTCTGGATGACAGCATCCCGGCCGGATCCAAAATCAGCTGACAGATAATCAGAAAATCAGAACAAAAAACACACCGGAGCCTGAAAACTCCGGTGTGTATTTGTCTGGGCTGTTTTGCCGCTCGGCGCGGCTTTCTTTAACCGCTGGCAGAATCAATCCGGCATGATGCCGAGATTCGGATTCCAGGTGTCGTTCGGGTTCACGTTCTGGTTTCCGGTTACGACCGTGACAGAATCATATCCGCCGTCCGGAATCACAACCTGGGCGGCGCTGGAGCCGCTGTCCGTGGTGTAGCTGGAAGGCCCGATGGGCACATTGGCCGATACGCCGTGGGTGACATATTCACTCTTCACATAGCCCATGACCCCGTCAATATAAACTTCCGTCCAGCCGTTTTCCACGCCGATGATCGCAACGATTGTCCCGATATCAAAGGTGCCGAGGATCACAGCGCTGCCGTTCGGCCCGCCGCGGAGAACAACGCCATTGGCATTGATATAGCCGGGAAGCGTATTCGCAGGAAGCAGGGAAGTATCAGGCTGTATCGTGGAAGCAAAGGCGGCGTCGGCTGAATAGACTGGGGCCGCAGCCGGCGTGGGCGAAGGAGATACCGAAGGCAAAACCGCAGGGCTTGCACCGACCGCAGGGGAAGCCGCGGGATCGGGAGAGGGGCTGTTTGTGACGCTGACCGTCGGGGAGACGGAAGGCATCGGCATCGGAACCGTTGTGACCGTGGCTGGCGGCAGAGACGGTGTGGGCGTGGGTGTGGGCGTCGGAGACGGCGGGGCCGTTTCCACCACGACCTGCTTGTTTTCTTCAACGGGCGGAGTGGCCTCGGGCTGGCTGTTGCGCTGACCGCAGGCCGCAAGCGTGAAGATGAGACAGAACATCAGCAGGACAGCGCCTGCAGAACGAATAGTCTTATTCATAGCATCCTCCTGAATGGCAAAACCGGCATGCAGCCGATTCTGTCTGCGTAATCTGCAAAACCAGTAAATGTAATTTTGCGTAACCCATATTATACCAAAATGTAATATTTGTCAACGATAAATCAGAATCAGGCCCGAGAAATAAGCAAAGCTTAAGAAATGACGCTGCCATTTGTTCATAAAAAGAGCTTTTCAATCCATGGAAACTGTGCTACCATAAGGCTCGGTCCGGCGGGAAAGGCCGGCCAGAGACGAGACGGGGCTGGCCCGAATGAACAGGGCAGCAGGACGCGCTGCGCGGCGGAGGATGAAAATGAATCTGCTGAAAACAGGAATCAAAGCTTTTTATACCGGATGCCTGCGGCTGCTGCCGGCGATTTTGCTGTGTGCGGCGGCCTTCTTTTCCATGACCGGAAAGGCCTGCGCCGATGCTGAGATGCGCAGGTGCGTCATGGGCGCTGATATGACCGACGAGCAGAAGGCGGAGATGTACAGCGTGTTTGGCCTGCAGCCGGGGGAAGTGCCCGAGATTACCCTTACAAACAGTGATGAGCGCCGTTATCTGGAACGCTCGATCAGCCAGGCGGTGATCGGCACAAGATCCATCTCCAGCGTGTATCTGGAGCTGCTTCCCAAGGGCAGCGGCATTGAAGTGACCCTGCACAACATCACCTGGTGTACGGAAGAGATGTACCGCAATGCCCTGCAGACAGCGGGGATTGACAGTGCCCGTCTTTATGTGGCGGCGCCTTTTCCGGTCAGCGGGACGGGCGGCCTGGCCGGCGTGTACCTGGCCTATGAGAACATGACGGGCGAGACCCTGGACGATGGCGCCGTGCAGGCCGGGACACAGGAGCTGACGGTGACGGGCAGCCTCGCCGATGAGATCGGGGAAGAGAATTCCACCTCGATTATCGGCGATCTGAAGGCCCTCTGGGCCTCGAAGGGCACCATGACGGATAATGAAATCCGCCAGACAATCCGCCAGACGGCTGACCAGTACCATGTGCATCTGACGGATGCCCAGGTGGAACAGCTGACTGCCCTGAGCAAGACGCTCAGCAGGCTGGATCCGGACCAGATCCGCGAGACCGTGGAGAGCGTGCAGGGCACGATGGAGCGCGTCTCGGAAGCGAAGGAGCAGGTCAGCGGGTTTGCCCAGCGCATCGGACAGCTTATGGAGTCCCTTCGGCAGCTGCTGGACAGGCTTACGGGCCTTCTGAACAGAGCATGAGAACACGCAGTCGCCCGGCAGCCCCGAGGGGGGCACAGCGGGACAGGAAAGATACAGGATGGCAGTATGACACTGAATTTTGAGCAGCTTCGAGGGGTCAGGCGGCAGTTTGACGAACTGCAGCAGCGCCTTCAGGAACCGGAGACCTGGGAGAAGCCCGAGCTCTTCGGAAAACTGCAGAGAGAGATACAGGAGCTGACCCCGCTGGCGGAAAAGATCGCAGACTGGGAAAAGAACGGGCAGGCCCTTGCCGAGGCAGAGCTCATGCTGCAGGATGACGAACTGCGCGAGCTTGCCGAGGAGGAGAAAAGAACCCTGCTTCAGCAGCGTGAGGAGATCGAGCAGGCGCTCCAGCTTCTTCTGCTGCCGAAGGACCCGGACGCGGAGAGAAATGTCATCATGGAAATCCGGGCCGGCGTCGGAGGAGAGGAAAGCGCGCTCTTCGCCGGCGATCTCTACCGCATGTATGCCATGTATTTTGAGAAAAAGGGATGGCAGACCGAGGTGAGCAACGCGGCGGAGACTGAGCTCGGCGGCCTGAAGGAGATTACGCTTCTTGTGACAGGAAGAGGCGCCTATGACAGACTCCGCTTCGAGGGAGGCGGGCACCGGGTGCAGCGCGTTCCGGTTACGGAATCGGGAGGCAGAATCCACACCTCGGCTGCGACGGTTGCGGTGCTGCCGCAGGTCGAGGAGGCGGACTTCCACCTGAACATGAACGAGCTTCGCATCGATACCTACCGCTCGTCCGGCGCGGGCGGCCAGCATGTCAACAAAACAGAAAGCGCGATCCGCGTGACCCACCTGCCGACAGGGCTGGTTGTGGAATGCCAGGATGAGCGAAGCCAGTATAAAAACAAGGATCGGGCCCTGTCCATCATGCGCGCCAAGCTCTATGAAAGACAGCGAAAGCAGGCCCAGGAGGCGGTTGCGGCCGAGCGCAGAAGCCAGATCGGCAGCGGGGACCGGAGCGACAGAATCCGGACCTACAACTTTCCGCAGAACCGGGTCACGGACCACCGCCTGACAGGAGAAGGCCGAAGCTTCCAGCTGGAGAGCATCATCAACGGGAATCTTGACCCGCTTTTTGACGCGCTTACGGCGGCGGAACAGGCCGAGCGCCTTGCGGAAGCCTGAGCCTGCAAATTGCTGTGAATTGGAAGGAGAGTACCGGTGCAGACACTGCGAATAGAAAACCAGCCTGAGCTGGCGGCAGAACTCCTGCAGCAGGGGGAGCTTGTCGCCATTCCTACGGAAACCGTCTACGGTCTGGCGGGCAACGGGCTGGATGCCGATGTGATTGAAAAAATATATGAGACGAAGAACCGCCCGCCGGTCAAGCCTCTCTCGCTGATGGTGCCGGATATCCGGCGCGCGGAGGAATTCTGCGCCGGGGTGCCGGAGGCAGCGTATATTCTGGCAAGGCACTTCTGGCCGGGGCCCCTGACCATCGTGATGGAGGCGAAGGAGGGCGTTCTGCCTCCGGTTCTGCTTGCGGGCGGGCACACGGTCGGGCTTCGCTGCCCGCTGCAGGATCAGACCATGGAGCTGCTGCGCATCCTCCCGTTCCCGCTGGCTGTGCCTTCGGCGAATCTCTCCGGCCGGAAAAGCGCCCTTTCGGCAGAGGAAGTGCTGGCTTATTTTGACGGGAAGATCGCGGCCGTGGTAGACGGCGGACCCTGCAGCGTGGGGAAGGAATCGACCCTGATTGATATCAGCCTCGTTCCTTACAGGATTCTGCGCGCAGGGGCCCTCTCTGAAACAGAGATTGCCGATGCCCTTGTCTCGGAGCTTACGCTGGTGGGCATCACGGGGGGAAGCGGCTGCGGCAAAACCACGGCGCTGCGGGTCTTTGAGAAGGAAGGGGCCCTGATCTTGGATGGGGATGCCATCTATCATGAGCTCCTGCATGCCGGCGGTGACCTCTGCCGCGATCTGGAAAAGGCATTCCCGGAGGCTTTTGCCGGGGGAAAGCTTGACCGCCGCATCCTGGGGGCCAGGGTATTTCAGAACAAAGAGGATCTTGCCACGCTTAACCGGATCAGCCACACCTATATCCGCGAGGAAATCCGGAACCGGCTGCGGCAGTTTGCCATGCAGGGCGGAAAGCTTGCTGTGATTGACGCCATTGATCTCTTTGGCGAAGGCACCAGAGGCCTGGACTTTGCGGCCACGATCGCGGTCACTGCCCCGGAGGAAACCCGGGTCAGGCGCATTGTCGCCCGGGACGGGATATCGGAGGAAGCGGCCAGGGCCCGCATTGCCGGCCAGTATCAGGAAAGCTATTTCCTGGAGCACTGCGACATCGTTGTAAGCAATGAAGCCGACGAAGAGAGCTTCGTCAGAAAGATACAGGATATTATGGAGGAAAGACAATGGAAAAAGCGGAAAGCAACCTGAGAAAAGAACTGTTTTACCGCCCGAAGAACGGGTACGACCGCATCGGCACCGAGGAGCGCCTTGCACTGGAGGAATACTGCAAAGGGTATATGGACTTTCTGGACTGTGCCCGCATGGAGCGCGAGGCGGTGCGGTACGCCATCCGCGAGGCGGAGAAATGCGGCTTTCGTGCCTATACGCCCGGACAGGAGCTGAAGCCGGGCGACAGAGTCTATGCCAGCAACCGGGGCAAGGCCCTGACACTCGCCGTGATCGGAAAGAAGGATCTCTCCCACGGGGCCATGATCGCAGGCGCCCATATTGATTCCCCGCGGCTTGACCTCAAGCAGATCCCCATGTATGAGCAGGACGAGCTCTGCTATTTCCGTACGCATTATTACGGCGGAATCAAAAAATACCAGTGGGTTGCAATCCCGTTGGAGCTGCACGGGACGGTTGCGCTGAAAACCGGCGAGAAAATCGATATCTGCATCGGCCGGGACCGGGACGACCCGCGCTTTACCATAACCGACCTGCTCCCGCATCTGGCAGCGGATCAGATGAAGAAGACCCTGGCGGAGGGGATTACCGGCGAGGGGCTCAATATTCTGATCGGCAGCGTGCCCTACGCTGATGAAGAGAATGACCGGGTCAGGCTTGCGGTTCTCTCGCTCCTGCAGGATGCCTATGGCATCACGGAAGAGGATTTCCTCTCGGCTGAGCTCTCGGGCGTGCCGGCATTTGATGTTTCGGAGATCGGCTTTGACCGCTCGATGATCGGCGGATACGGTCACGACGACAGGGTTTGCGCCTGGGCCGAGCTGAAGGCTCTGTTCGACCTGGAAGAGACCCCGGACAGAACCTGCGTGTGCATCCTTTCGGACAAGGAGGAGACGGGCTCGGACGGTGTGACGGGCATGCAGAGCGCGGCCTTTGACACCTTCATGGAGGATCTCTGTGAGACACAGGGCGTGGCCCTGCGCCGCTGCTATGAGAAAAGCTTCTGCATTTCGGCGGACGTGACGGCAGGTTTTGACCCGCTGTACCCCGAGGTCGCCGAGAAGAGAAGCGAATCGAAGCTGAACTACGGCCTGGCCGTGTGCAAGTTTACCGGCGCGAGAGGCAAGAGCTCCACCAGCGATGCCTCTGCCGAGACAGTTGCCTTCCTCCGCGGCCTGCTTGACCGCAACAACGTTGTCTGGCAGCTGGCGGAGATGGGGAAAGTCGACCAGGGCGGCGGCGGCACCATCGCCAAATTCATGGCCAACCGGAATATCGAGACCGTGGACGCGGGCGTTCCGGTGCTGAGCATGCACGCGCCCTATGAGATTGTCTCCAAGCTCGACTGCTACATGACCTACAAGGGCATCCTCGCGGCGTACCGGGCCTGAAGCATTCCGGCGGACGAGCAGAAATTTCCAAGCGGAAAATTCTAATTGTAAACAGACGCGTCTTGTGATACACTGAGACAAGATTAAAGAAAGGAACGGTATGTCTATGAGTCTGTGCTACAGCCGCGTTTTGATCAAGATCAGCGGAGAAGCCCTGGCGGGAGACAAAAAAACAGGTTTTGATTTTGATTTTGTCTCTTCTGTGTGTGAAAGTGTGAAAAAGTGCCTGGAAGAAGGGGCACAGGTAGGAATTGTAATCGGCGGGGGCAACTTCTGGCGCGGGGTCAAGGACGGCGCCGGCAAGGTCGAAAGAGTCAGCGCGGACCGCATGGGCATGCTGGCCACTGCGATGAACTGCCTCGCCGTTGCGGATGTATTCCGCCAGACCGGCGTTGACGCGCGTGTGATGACCGCAGTGGATATCCAGGGCGTGGGTGAGCGCCATGACGTGAAGAATGCCATCCGCTATATGGAAAACGGCAGTGTCGTGCTCTTTGGCTGCGGGACCGGGCATCCCTTCTTTTCAACGGATACGGCAGCGGTCCTGCGCGCGGCGGAAATCGGTGCAGACGCGATTCTGCTGGCCAAGAATATTGACGGCGTGTATACAGCCGATCCCCGCCAGGATCCGACAGCCGTAAAGCTGGACGAGATTTCCTATAACGAGGTTCTCGCCAGACGCCTTCAGGTGATGGATTCCACGGCAACCAGCCTTGCGATGGACAATAATCTTCCGGTGATCGTGTTTGCCATTGCCGAGCCGGAGAATATCCTGCGGGTTATGAAGGGCGGAAAGGCCGGTACTCTGGTACATTGATTCTGTATATCTTTTCGGGAAACAGCACCGCTTAATCCGATGAATAAAACGATATGGAGGTATTCTTATGTCAGACTACATGGAATTTGAAAACAAAATGAAGAAGACCTGCGAAGCGCTGACAGCACAGCTCGCGACGATCCGGGCAGGACGTGCAAACGCGGCTGTCCTGGATCAGATCCAGGTGGATTATTACGGTGTACCGACACCGATCCAGCAGCTGGCCACGGTGGCAACGCCTGATCCGCGTTCTCTGCTGATCCAGCCATGGGATGCTTCCGTGCTCAAGGGCATTGAAAGAGCGATCCTGGCATCGGAGCTCGGCATCAACCCACAGAATGACGGCAGGGCAATCCGCCTGGTATTCCCGCCGCTGACGGAGGAGCGCCGCAAGGAGCTGGCAAAGCAGACCAGAAAATACGGCGAGGAGAGCAAGGTGGCGATCCGCAATATCCGCCGCGACGCGATTGAAAAATTCAAGAAGCAGCAGAAGGCTTCGGAGATCACGGAAGATGATTACAAAATCGCTGAGAAGGATATCCAGAAGCTCACCGATGACTATATCAAGGAAATCGACAAAATCGCCGACCGAAAAGAAAAGGAACTGACAGAGATCTGACAGATATGCCATTGCGTTTCAAAGCGCAATGGCATATCTGAGCATAGAGAAAACATTGAAGAGACAGGCTGGATAACGAATATGGCAAATGACAGGAAAAAGCCCGAACGCAGAAGCGATGTGCCGAAGCACATCGCGATCATCCTTGACGGGAACGGCCGCTGGGCAAAAAAGCGCGGTCTTCCCCGTACGGCCGGCCATGCCGTCGGCTCTGAAAACTTCCGGAAAATCGCCCTGTACTGCAGGGATATCGGGGTGGACTATCTGACGGTGTATGCCTTCTCAACCGAGAACTGGAAGCGGCCGCAGGATGAGGTCAAAACCATTATGCGCCTGCTCAACCGCTATCTCCACGAGGCCATCGACACCATGGAGCGGGACCGCATGAAGATGAAGGTCTTCGGGGACGTCAGCGGTCTGCCGGAGAGCCTCCAGACCCTGGTTGCCCAGACCAACGAGATCTCGAGACGCTATGAGGGCTTCCAGGCGAATATCTGCCTCAATTACGGCGGACGGGCCGAGCTTGTCCAGGCAGCGCAGAGATACGCAGAGGCCTATGCCGCCGGGGAGGTCACACAGCCGCTGACGGAAGAGACTTTCTCAGACTATCTTTATTCTGCCGGGATCCCGGATCCGGACCTGCTGATCCGGCCGGGCGGTGAGCAGAGAATCTCCAATTTCCTGCTCTGGCAGTGCGCCTATGCCGAGTTTTATTTTACCGACGTTCTGTGGCCGGATTTCAGCCCTGAAGAGCTGGAGAAGGCCATCGCGGTATACCAGTCCCGTGACAGACGCTTCGGCGGCGTAAAGGCCTGACTGCTGCGC
>CADBNC010000196.1 GCA_902795885.1 Oscillospiraceae bacterium | reverse complement strand
GCTGTCTGCACCTGGCTCGGCAAGATCGGCCGCAATAACAAGATGTTCTTCTTCCCGATGATCTTCATGCTCTGCGCCACCATCACGGCTCTCTGCTTCACCATCATCAACGGCTTCAAGACCATCGCTGCCGGCGCCCAGTGGGGCACCTACTTCCAGGTTATCTGGTCCATCGTCCTGGTTATCCTGGCTGTCATCCTGGCAGTCACCGCTTTCAAGACCCTGTCCGAGCAGGCCAAGGCCAAGAAGGCATAATCCGGAAAGAAGACCGGGAACCCGAAAAGGTTCATATCAAAACAAAAGCTGCCATCCTTCGGGGTGGCAGTTTTTCTGTGGGTACGTAATGAAGATCGCGCCTTATGCCGAACAGTTCTGTCTGAACAGCGACCACAGCGTCTATTCCCTGATTCTGCTGTATGCGCGGCCGTGGGCAGGTTACGCCGGACGTAGAAAGCCCAGGCTGCATGCTGCTGCAGCCTGGGCTCATAAAATGTCTGTATGGATCTGCCGGATGGAATCCGCTGTGCTTATTCCGCGGAGATCATGTAATAGTAGACCGGCTGGCCGCCGTTGACAACGTTCACATCCGAATCCGGGAAGTTGCCGATGATGGTCTCGGCCGCGGCGCTGGCCTCTTCTTCGGTCACATCCTCACCGTAATAGATGGTGATGAACTCGGGGTGGAAATCATCGATGGCCCAGCTGAGTTCCTTGAAGAGGGTGCGGGTGTTGGTGTAGCTGCCGATCAGCTGCCCGTCCAGAAGGGCCAGGTATTCGCCGGCGTGGATGGCGTGCCCGTCAAAGTCCGAATCACGGGCGGCGTAGGTCACCATCGCGGTGTGGACGTTGCCCATGGCCTCGCCCATGGCGCCGACCAGACTCTCCACCGGGACGCTGTCTCCGGTCTCCTCCGGCTCGTCCGGGACAAAGTTCAGCAGCGCGGCAATGCCCTGGGGGACGGTGCGCGAGGGCATCACGATCACATGCTTGTCCGTGAGGCCTGTGCACTGCTCGGCCGCCATGATGATATTCTTGTTGTTGGGGAAGACGAAGACCGTGTTCGCCGGGGTGCGCTGGATGGCTTTGAGAATGTCTTCCGTAGAGGGATTCATGGTCTGGCCGCCGGTGACGATGGTATCGGCGCCGAGCTCCATGAAGAGGCTGGCCATGCCCTCGCCCGCGCAGACGGCCACCACGCCGTATTCCTTCTCCGCCTCGGCGACGTAATCGGGATCCTCGGCAGGGGAGGCATCCCCGCCCGTGACGGCCGTGGCGGATTCCATCGCCTCCAGCTCTTTGTCAATCTCGTCCAGATCGTCGGTGGTCTGGGCCTTTTTGCCGGCCTTCAGCTGTTCTGCCTGGGTGACCATGTTCTCGATCTTCGCAAGCTCCAGCGTGCCGTATTTCTGGCTCTCGTTAAGGGCGTTGCCGGGCATGTCGGTATGAACATGGACCTTGAAGATCTCGTCGTCATCGCTGATGACAAGGGAATCGCCAATGCTGCCGAGATAGCGGCGGAGAGGATCGAGATCCACATCCGGGCTGTTCTTGCGTACAACATAGACGGTGTCAAAGGTGAAGGTGATGGATTCCAGCAGCACTTCGCCGGAATTCTCGAAAACGGAATCACTGTAGCTGCGCTCGCCGCTGTCATCGGCGGAGCTGACCTTCCCCTGCAGGGAATCGAGCATCGCCCGCAGGATGATCATATAGCCCTTGCCGCCCGCGTCGATGACGCCGGCCTTCTTCAGCACCGGGTTCTGGTTGATGGTATCCTCCAGGGCAATCTCGCCCTCGCGGATGCCAGCCAGCAGCGCGTCCTCCAGCAGCGCACCGCTCTCGGCGGCCTTGCCGGCGGCCTGGGAGGCCAGGCGCGATACCGTGAGGATCGTGCCCTCGGCGGGCTTCATGACGGCCTTGTACGCTGCGGCGACACCATCGTTCATGGCGCCGGTGAATTCCACGGCACCGGCCGTATCCAGCCCCTTGAGCCGCTTGGAGATCCCGCGGAAGAGGAGGGAGAGGATGACGCCGGAATTGCCTCTGGCTCCGCGGAGCATGGCGCTTGCCACGCAGTCGGCGGCGGCGGAGACGGAATCAAAGTCCCTTTTCTTCAGCTCCGTGGCGGCAGTCTGGATGGTGAGGCCCATGTTGGTCCCCGTATCGCCGTCCGGAACCGGGAAGACATTCAGGTCATTGATCCCCTGAATATTATGATGAAGGGCCGCGTCCGCGCAAAGAATCATTTCCTTGAAGGCCGCGGCATCTATATATTCTTTCAAAAGAACACCTCCGAGATAAACTTGCGTTTATCCGATGATTGTATCGATATATACGTCCACGGCGCGAACGGGAATGCCGGTGGACTTTTTAAGCTTGTAGCTGACTTCTTTCATGATGCTGCGGGAAACGGCAGCCATATTCACGCTGCGGTCTACGCCGATATGCAGCTCCAGGGAAACGCTGTCATCCACATCGTTGTAATGGACGACCACGCCCTTCGACATGGATTCCCTGCGCAGAAGCTGCAGGGGACCGCCGTCCTTGCTGCGCCCCGCCATGCCCTTCACACCGAAGCAGCTGGTCGCGGCGTCGCCTGCCAGTGTGGTGAAGACGTCGTCCGTGATGCGGATCGTGCCGCTGTCATTGGTGATGTTGATCATGGAGATTCTCCTTTCTCTGCGTATTGCCTGCTATCGGGCAGATAACAAGACAGTATCATATTATAATACGGGCAGATGAAAAGCACAAGGGCAATTTCGGCTTTTTCCCTTGGGCAAAACGGCGATTTTCGCACCGCTGCGGCCAGTGAAAAATTGTGATTTTGTTATTTCAAACTGTTTACAATTGACAAAAAGAATGGTAAAATAGTCTCCGTCTGAACCGTATGAAGGGGAGAGGGCAGGCAGCGGAGGTTGGAGCAGCCTGATCCGTTGCCCCGGATACGAGAAAAATTTGAATTGGAGATGATCTTAGACATGCAGAGACACTTCAAAACCATGGACGGTAACAACGCTGCCGCCCATGTATCCTACGCGTTTACTGAAGTCGCGGCGATCTATCCCATCACTCCGTCCAGCCCGATGGCGGACTATGTGGATCAGTGGTCTGCGGCAGGACGTAAGAATGTGTTCGGGAGCACCGTCAAGGTACAGGAAATGCAGGCAGAATCCGGTGCGGCCGGTGCCGTGCACGGCTCTCTGAATGCAGGCGCTCTGACCACCACGTACACCGCTTCCCAGGGCCTCCTGCTGATGATTCCGAACATGTACAAGATTGCCGGTGAGCTTCTCCCCGGTGTGTTCCACGTCAGCGCCCGTACCCTCGCCAGCCACACGCTGAACATCTTCGGTGATCACAGCGACGTCATGGCCTGCCGCCAGACCGGCTTTGCCATGCTGGCTGAATCCAACGTGCAGGAAGTTATGGATCTGTCTCCGGTGGCGCATCTGGCCGCGATCAAGGGCCGCGTCCCGTTCCTGAACTTCTTTGACGGTTTCCGCACCAGCCACGAGCTGCAGAAGATCGAAGTATGGGATTACGAAGACCTCAAGGACATGGTCGATATGGACGCCGTTGCGGCATTCCGTGCCCGCGCCCTGAATCCGGAGCATCCGCATCAGGCCGGTACCGCCCAGAACAGCGATATC
>CADBNC010000195.1 GCA_902795885.1 Oscillospiraceae bacterium | reverse complement strand
GAACCTTGCCAATGACCCCGCTGTCGAACGTATCGCCACCCCGCGTATGGCGCTGACTGCGGCCGAGTATCTGGCCTTCGAGAAGGACATGCAGGTCCTGGTTATCCTGACGGATATTACAAACTATGCCGAAGCTCTGCGTGAAGTCTCTGCGGCCAAGAAGGAAGTTCCCGGACGCCGTGGCTATCCCGGCTACCTTTACACGGACCTTGCCACGCTTTATGAGCGTGCAGGACGCCGCCAGGGGAAGAAGGGCTCGATCACCATGATCCCGATCCTGACCATGCCCGAAGACGACAAGACCCACCCGATCCCTGACCTGACCGGATACATCACCGAGGGCCAGATTATCCTCTCCCGTGAGCTTCACCGCAAGGGTATTGTCCCGCCGGTGGACGTTCTGCCCAGTCTGAGCCGTCTGAAGGACAAGGGTATCGGCGAAGGCAAGACCAGAGAAGACCACTCCGGTACGATGAACCAGCTCTTTGCCGCCTATTCCAGAGGCAAGGACGCCAAGGAGCTGATGACGATCCTTGGTGAGGCTGCGCTGAGCGATGATGACAAGCTCTTCGCAAAATTCGCGGATGAGTTTGAGAAGCGCTATGTATCGCAGGGCAATTCGACCAACCGCACCATCGAAGAGACACTGAACATCGGCTGGGAGCTTCTGAGCATCCTGCCGCGGCGTGAGCTGAAACGTATCAAGCCAGAATATATCGAGAAATACCTCCCCGAGTCATGAGCCCGGCCGAGTAAATGACAAAGGAGGTGAAGCGTATTGGCAGGTAAAACCGTAACCCCGACCAGAATGGTGCTGAACCAGCTGAAGGGGAGACTGAAGACCGCACGCCGCGGGCACAAGCTGCTGAAGGATAAACGTGACGAGCTGATGCGTCAGTTCATGGATGTTGTGAAGGAAAACAAAGTCCTTCGCGAACGGGTGGAAGATGGCCTGACCGCCGCCTTCGCTTCGCTGCAGGTGGCAAGCTCCATCATGTCTCCGGAGATGCTGGAGCAGGCGCTTCTGTATCCGCGCCAGAGCGTTGAACTGGATATGAAGTTCAAGAACATCATGAGCGTCAACGTACCCCGCTACAGCTTTACAACAAAGAACAACGATCCTTCAGAGATCTATCCCTATGGTTTTGCGCAGACCAGCGGCGAGCTGGACGATGCGCTGGACCGCATGGCACAGGTGTTTGAGGATATGCTGCAGCTGGCAGAGGTTGAAAAATCCATGCAGCTGATGGCGCAGGAAATCGAAAAGACGCGGCGCCGCGTAAACGCACTGGAGTACGTAATGATTCCGGAACTGGAGACCAATATCAAGTATATCACTATGAAGTTGGAAGAAAACGAAAACTCCACCAAGGTTCGTCTGATGAAGGTCAAGGAAATGGTCCTTCAGGATGCTCACAATTACAGCTGAGATAGTCTCGGCCAAACAGAAAGCACAGACGAAAACAAGCATACAGGCAGAGGCAGGGTTTATCCCTGCCTTTGTTTTAGGATTATTCAGCATAAATCCTCCGCTGCACAGGGTGTTTTATGCGGTTTCACTTGACAGACAGGTTCTGAATCAGTATAATCCCTTTGTGAAATTTAGTGCAGTAACGAAGTGAAGTGAGGAATTCAGCATGGAACAGGCGGATGTAATCAGAATACAGAGATTTGAAGAGATGGATCTAAAGGAGCTGACGAAGCCCAGAGGAAGCCATCATGATGTTTCTTCCGCTGTAACAGAGATTATCCGGAATGTGCGCACGAGGGGCGACGAAGCGCTTCGCGAATATACAGCCCGGTTTGACGGCGTGGAGCTTCAGGATTTCTCTGTCTCTGAAGAGGAATGGGAACAGGGCCTGCGCCTGGTGGAGCCGCGGTTTCTTGACGTGCTGGAAACGGCCGCGGCACGCATCCGGCGTTATCACATGCAGCAGCGCAGGCAGAACTATATTATTACGGAAGAAAACGGATCGGCCATGGGCAAGGTTTTTCGGCCGATTGAGAAGGTCGGCATGTATGTGCCGAACGGTACAGCAGCCTACCCGTCCACGGTGCTGATGGATCTGATCCCGGCCAGAATCGCGGGATGCGGGAATATCGTGATGGTCACACCTCCAACAAAGGAGGGAACCGTAAATCCGTCCATCCTGGCGGCTGCAAAGGTGGCCGGAATACAGCATATCTACAAAATCGGAGGAGCGCAGGCGATTGCCGCTCTTGCCTACGGGACAGAGAGCATCCCCGCAGTCTATAAAATCATCGGCCCCGGGAATGCCTATGTTGCAGAGGCAAAACGTCAGGTGCACGGAGTAGTTTCCACCGATACGGTTGCCGGCCCCAGCGAGGTGCTGATCATTGCGGAAGGGGAGAACGACCCGCGCATTCTTGCCGCTGATCTCCTGGCACAGGCCGAGCATGACCCGGATGCCTCCGCCATGCTTGTGACTGGCTCGCAGGAGCTTGCAGAAGCGGTCGCAGAAAAGCTTGCGAAACAGCTTTCGGTTCTGCCAAGGAAAGAAATCGCAGGCGCATCGCTTAAGAATAACGGCCGCATTATCCTGACGGACGGGTCCAAAGAGACCGCCCTTCAGATTGCAAACCTGGTTGCGCCTGAGCATCTGGAGCTCTGTGTTGATGACCCGATGAGCTGGCTTCCGGGTGTCCGGGCAGCGGGTTCCATTTTCCTCGGGCGTTACAGCCCGGAACCTCTCGGGGATTATATGGCAGGTCCGAACCATACCCTGCCGACGGGAGGCTCAGCCCGTTTCAGCTCTCCGTTGTCAGTGGACGATTTTATTACGGCTTCCCAGTTTACGTTCTTTACCAAAGAAGCGCTCGCAGATATTGCGCCGTCCATCACCCTCTTTGCTGAGCAGGAGGATCTGATCGGCCATGCGCGAAGCATCATGAGCCGGTTCCCGGAGCAGGAATAAAAGGGAGGACAGCAGCGATGCATGTTTTTATTTCGGAAAGGGTCAAGGCGCTTACGCCCTATACACCCGGCGAGCAGCCCCAGGACAGGAAATACGTAAAGCTGAATACAAATGAATCTCCTTATCCTCCCGCACCCGGCGTTGCCGATGCGGTACGCGCTGAGGCGGAGAAGCTGCGTCTGTATTCAGATCCGGAAAACCATCTGCTGGTTGCAGCCCTCGCGGAGTCCTATGGGCTGAGCGAAGACGAGATTACGGTCGGCAACGGCTCCGATGAACTGCTGAATTTTGCCTTCATTGCTTTCTGCGATCAGAACTGCCCGGCTCTTTTTCCGGATATCACCTACGGCTTCTATCCGGTGTTCGCGTCTGTAAACGGACTGCCCTTTGAGGAGATTCCGCTGAATGACGCACTGGAGATTGACTTTGCAGATTATCAGGGCAAGAGGGGAACGGTTTTCCTTGCCAATCCCAACGCACCTACCGGTATTGCCAGGTCCCGGTCCGAGATTGAGTCCTTCCTGAAAAGCCGGCCGGATTCGATGCTTGTGGTGGACGAGGCCTATGTTGATTTCGGGGCAGAATCGATGCTGCCGCTAATCCGGGAATATGATAATCTGCTTGTGATTCAGACCTTCTCAAAATCCCGCTCACTTGCGGGGGCAAGGCTCGGCTTCGCCGCCGGTGCGCCTTCCCTGATCAAAGCGCTGAATACCCTGCGGTATTCCACGAACCCCTATAATGTCAACCGGATGACTTCGGCTGCGGGGGTGGCAGCACTCAGGGAACAGCAATACTATAACGATAATTGTGCCAGAATCATGCAGACCCGGGCCTATACTGCAGAGGCGCTGAGAAAAATGGGCTTTCTTCTGCCGGAGTCGCGGTCGAATTTTCTCTTTGCCAGGCATCCGGCCATCGGCGGAGAGGCGCTTTACCGTGGCCTGAAGGAAAAGGGTGTTCTGGTGCGCCATTTTGCAAAGCCACGCACGGCAGCCTATATCCGTGTGACCATCGGCACCAGAGAAGAGATGGAGGTTTTCCTGATGGAAACAGAAGCCATTCTGGCGGCACAGACCTGAAAGACATCTCTGATCATTTTACTGGAGGAATCAGAAATGAGAACAGCAACGATTGAACGGAAGACTGCCGAAACCGAGATACGTCTTCAGCTGGATCTGGACGGAAGCGGAAAAGCCAGTATTCATACCGGCATAGGGTTTCTGGACCATATGCTGGTTCTCCTGACCCGTCACGCAATGTTTGACCTCACGCTGCAGTGCAGGGGAGATCTTCCGGTGGACGCACACCACAGCACGGAGGACATCGGCATCTGCCTCGGGAGAGCGCTGCGCGAGGCCATGGGAGATAAAAAGGGAATCTGCCGATACGGCAGCATCACGCTTCCCATGGACGAAACACTTGTCCTTTGCGCGCTGGATATCTCAGGCCGCGGCGCATGCTTTGCGGAACTGGATATCCCGGCACAGAAGGTCGGCGATTTTGATACCGAGCTGGGGGAGGAGTTTTTCATCGCGCTCGCAAGAGAAGCGGGTATCACGCTGCATCTTCGCCAGCTCTGCGGAAAGAATTCACACCACATTCTGGAAGCGTGTTTCAAAGCGCTTGGCCGTTCCCTGCGGCAGGCTCTGACATCCGATCCGCGCTCTGCGGGTATGATCCCCAGCACGAAGGGAGTTCTGGTATGACGGCCATTGTTGACTATGGAGTCGGGAATCTGTTTTCTCTCTCCTGCTCCCTGCGGAGTATCGGGGAAGAGATTGTCATTACGTCTTCACCGGATGAAATTCTGGCCGCGGACAGGGTAATTCTGCCGGGGGTTGGTGCCTTTGGCGATGCAGCGGCGCTGCTGCGGGAGAGTGGCCTTGACAAAACCGTATTAACCTGTGCGGAAGATGGGAAACCGCTTCTTGGGATCTGCCTGGGCATGCAGCTGCTATTTGAGCGCAGCTTTGAGTTCGGCGAGCACAGGGGCCTGGGGCTCTTGAAGGGCAGTATTGTCCCGATGGAGGGAAGAATTCCGGAGTATTTGAAGATACCGCAGATCGGATGGAATTCCCTGAGCTTCAAAAAGCAGCATCCGCTGCTGAAGTATATTCGAAACGGCGATTATGTTTATTTTGTCCATTCTTTCTTTGCGGCTGACTGTGAGGAATCACTTGTCGCCGTCACGGAATACGGGTGCGAGATGACGGCAGTTGCTGCGAGAGACAGGGTAATGGGGTGCCAGTTCCACCCGGAAAAAAGCGGTGAGGTTGGACTTTCCATCCTGAAGGCATTCTGCGAGATGAACTGAGAAATCGGGAGAACACCATGATTCTGTATCCGGCTATCGACCTTTATAAAGGGCAGGCGGTCCGCCTGGAAAAAGGGCGATTTGATAAAGTAACCGTATATGACAGCGACCCGGTCACGCGGGCAAAGAGAATCCGCGCAGAGAGAGCCAGCCATCTGCACGTTGTGGATCTGGAAGGGGCGCGTGACGGCACAACTCCAAACCTCGCATTGATCGAACAGATTGTCGGCGAGGCCGGCCTCTTCACAGAAGTGGGCGGCGGAATCCGCAGCATGGAGACGGCTGCCCGGTATCTGAATGCCGGGGTCTCCAGAGTGATCCTCGGGACGGCTGCAGTTGAAAACGAGGCCTTTCTCAGAGAGGCGCTGGATACTTGGGGAGAGCATGTCGCCGTCGGCGTTGACCTGCTTGACGGGTATGTGTCTGTCCGAGGCTGGGAAAAGAGCAGTGCTCTGAAAGCCGAGGAATTCCTGGAAAGGCTTGCCAAACTGCAGGTGAAGACGGTCATCTGTACGGATATCTCGCGTGACGGCATGCTTGCGGGTAGCAACCACGACCTCTACAAAAGGCTGAACCGGGATTATCCCATGGACTTTATCGCCTCCGGCGGCGTATCCGGCATGGAAGATATCCGTGGCCTGCGGGAGCTTGGATGCGCCGGGGCCATTCTTGGAAAAGCGTGGTACAGCGGTGCCGTGACGATTCCCGAAGCATTGGCCGCCGCAGGAGAATCCGGCCGGCAGGCCGAGACAGACAACTGACAGGAAGCAGAGGAAGCCATGTTAACAAAAAGAATCATACCCTGCCTGGATGTTCGGGATGGAAGAGTTGTAAAGGGCACGAAATTTGAACAAATCCGTGATGTGGACAACCCCGTCCGTCTGGCTGAATTCTATTCCGATAACGGCGCGGACGAGCTCGTGTTCTATGACATCACAGCAAGCTATGAAGGCCGCGCGTTGTTTACGGACATCCTGCGGGAGACAGCCTCCAGGGTCTTTATTCCGCTGACTGTTGGCGGTGGGATCAACAGCGTGGAAGATTTTGACCGTGTGCTCAAATGCGGTGCGGACAAGGTCAGCGTAAACAGCGGGGCGATCCGCAATCCCGACCTGATCACCGGGGCAGCACAGAAATACGGCAGCCAGTGCGTGGTGCTCTCGGTAGACGCCAAACGTGTGGGCGGACAGTTCCGTGTCTTTTCACACGGAGGAAGGGTGGACACAGGCCTGGATGCGCTGAAATGGATACGTGACGGTATCTCCCGCGGTGCCGGAGAGATTGTGCTGAACTCCATTGATACAGACGGCGTTAAAAATGGCTTTGACATCGAGATGCTGCGCGCCGTAACAGAGATCTCTTCCGTGCCTGTGGTTGCTTCCGGCGGCGCAGGCTCAGCCAAAGATTTTGTCACGCTGTTTCAGAAAGTTCCCGGCGTGGATGCAGGGCTGGCCGCGTCCATTTTCCACTTTGGGGAAGTGCAGATCCCGGAGCTGAAGAATCTGCTGGCCGAAAAGAATATTCCGGTTCGCCGGAGAGTATTTCCGTAAAGAAAAATAAGGAGACAGTATGGTTACGATTGATGAACTGAAGTTCGATGAAAAGGGCCTGATCCCTGCCATTGTGCAGGATGCGGAGGACGATTCTGTCCTGATGCTGGCTTATATGAACAGAGAAAGCCTCGAGCGCTCTCTGAACGAAGGGCTGACCTGCTTCTGGAGCCGTTCACGGAAAGAGCTCTGGCTGAAGGGAGAGACGAGCGGCAACTTCCAGCATATTGTCTCTGTCACGGCAGACTGCGACCGGGACACCCTGCTGATTAAAGTCCGGAAGGATGGGCCTGCCTGCCACCTTGGGACAGATTCCTGCTTTTCATTCCCAATGACAGAGTCTCAGGAGGAAGAAAAGTTCTCCCTGTCTTCTCTCTACAATCTGCTTCTGGAAAGAAAGCGTCTCCTGCCGGAGGGGTCCTATACCAGTTATCTGTTCCAGAAAGGTATTGATAAAATCCTCAAGAAGGTTGGCGAAGAATGCACGGAGGTTATCATTGCCGGAAAGGGCGGCGACAGGGCAGAAACAGTCTATGAGATTGCAGACCTTGCCTATCATGTGCTGGTGATGATGGCAGAGCAGGGGATCGAGCCGGAAGAAATTGAGGCTGAGCTTGCATCCCGCCATATTATTGACCATAAGGTTAAACAGGAGAAAATGGTTTGAATAATTATCATACCCATACCACCTTCTGTGATGGGAAAGACAGTCCGGAGAGCCTGGTACAGGAGGCAATTCGCCTCGGCTGTGCCGAAATAGGCTTCTCCGGGCATTCGCATCTTGCGGAAGACGAAGGCAGCATGACGGAAGAGGGGACGGAAGCCTACTGTGCCGAAATCCGTCGGCTGAAGGAGAAATATAAAGATAAAATCAAAATCTGGCTTGGCATTGAGCATGATGTCTTTTCCACTATCGACAGGAGCCGGTTCGAATATGTAATCGGAGCAGTTCACTATGTCAGGAAGGACGGCTGTATGTATTCTGTTGACTGGACGCCCGAGCGCTTTCAGAAGGCGGTGGAGGAAGCCTACGGCGGGGACTGCTATGCGTTTATCGAGGACTACTATCGCCTGGTAGGGGAGGTCTGGGAGAGAACGCACTGCGATATTATCGCCCACTTTGACCTGGTGATGAAGTTTAACGAGGACGGACGCTTCTTTGATTCGGAGCATCCGCGCTATGTGCGTGCGGCCTCACAGGCGATGGACCGTCTGCTCGCGGCCAGTCCCCGCCCGCTTTTGGAGATCAATACCGGGGCCATCAGCCGCGGATACCGCACGGCACCCTATCCGGAAGACCGCTGGATAAAAAAATGGACAGAAGCAGGCGGCGAGCTGATCCTCTCATCAGACTGCCATGACAGGAGAGACCTTCTCTGTGCCTTCGGGACGCTGCAGCACTATCCGGTGAGGAAAACACTTTTTGCAGCAAAGCCTGCCGGAGAAAAAGCGAAGCAAAAGACATCTGGCGAGCTGAAAAAGAACATGGAGATGCGCACGGTAATCGAATCGGCTACGGTTGAAGGCTATGGAGTCAGCCGGGTTCAGGGACGTGCCGTTTTCATCCCCGACGCCCTCCCGGGTGAAGTCTGGGACATTCGTATTCTGAAGGCGACCGCGTCTGCCGTATGGGCAAAGGGGTTGCGGCGCCATAACGATTCTCCCGAGCGTGTCCCGAATGACTGCCCGAATCCATGCGGAGGATGCTGCCTGCGGCATATGCGGTATGAGGAAGAACTGCGGCTGAAAAAAGACCACGTCAACAACTGCCTGAAAAGAATAGGCGGACTTCCGGAAATGGTTGACATAATCCATCCAAGCCCGCTGGTAAACCAGTCAGACGGACAGACCCCTCAAATCCCTCAGCGCTATCGGAACAAGGCAATTTTTGCGGTCAGCGAAGTGGACGGGAGAGTCTCTTTCGGGTTCTATCGCCCAAGAAGCCATGCTCTGATCCCGGTTCGGGACTGCCTTCTGCAGAGCGAAAGATGCATTCAGGCTGCAGGGGCAGTGACGGACTTTATGAATGAAAACGGAATTCCGGCCTACCAAGAAGAGACGGGCAAGGGAATAGTCCGCCATATTTTCTGGAGAGAATCGGAAGAAACAGCTGTCCTCTGCATCATTGCGGCAAGGGGATTTGGCAGCAGAACGGCTGATCTGGTTGCATACCTGCGAAAAAGATGCCCTGAGATTACAGGAATTGTTCTTAATATCAACAAAACGAGAGGCAACACGATTCTTGCCGGTGAGTTTTACACTCTCTGGGGGGATGCGGACGTAAAGGAAACGCTGGGCGAGGTCCGGTGCCGTTTTTCCCCGCAGGCATTTCTGCAGGTTAACCGGAATCAGGCTGATGCAATATACAGAAAAGTCTGTGAGTACGCATTGAGTGGAACAGAGCCGGGGGCCAGCGTCCTGGATCTTTACTGCGGGACAGGTACAATCGGCCTGAGCCTGGCCAAAGCGGGCTTCAGGGTCACCGGCGTCGAGATTGTTCCCGAGGCCATTGAGAATGCGAAAAGGAATGCAGAAGAGAATGGCATAGCGAATGCCAGGTTTTTCTGCACGGATGCGGGCGGTTTACATAATATTGATATCCAGAGAGACTATGATGTTGTTGTGGTCGATCCGCCGCGGAAGGGACTGGCGGATTCCCTGATCCGGGAACTTGCTGCGCTGGAACCGAAAATGCTGATCTATGTATCCTGCAATCCTGCCACGCTTGCCCGGGATCTGAACAGGCTGTGCGAGGAAGGCTTTGCTGTTCAAACCGCAGAAGCATATGACATGTTTCCCAGAACGGCTCACGTCGAGACGGTCTGTTTGATGTCAAGGGTCGAAGGAAAATAGCCGCAAAAGCCCAGTAATACTGCGGTTTTCGGGCTATCGGGCAAATTAGGCGT
>CADBNC010000194.1 GCA_902795885.1 Oscillospiraceae bacterium | reverse complement strand
GACCCATGAGATGGGCTTTGCCCGCGAGGTCGCCGACCGGGTTGTCTTCATGGACAGCGGCAGGATCCTGGAGATCAACACCCCGAACGAGCTGTTCGACCACCCCCAGAATCCCAGAACACAGCTCTTTCTCTCAAAGGTGCTCTGATCCGGGCTGCCTCCATCCCCATAAAAACCAGAGCCAGGCCTCCTGTGCCTGGCTCTTCCTCTTATCTGAAAGGAAAGGAATACGAAACTGATGAATATCTGTATTTTCGGCGCGTCCTCCGATCATCTGGACCCGCTTTACTATGCGGAAGCGGAGGCCTTCGGCAGGCTCCTCGCCTCCGCCTCCCACCGTCTGCTCTTCGGCGGCGGGGCAAACGGCGTGATGGCAGCCTGCGCCCGGGGCGTGAAGGCCGCCGGCGGCGAGATGACCGGCATTGTCCCCCGCCTCTTCGATGAGCCGGGCTTTCTCTTTGACGGCTGCACGGACCTTCTCTATACCGAGACCATGTCCGCCCGCAAGGAGAAGATGTTCTCCATGGGCGAGGCTTTTGTGGCGCTCCCGGGCGGCATCGGCACACTGGATGAGTTCTTCGAATGCATCACGCTCAAACAGCTGGGCCTTTTAAACGCCCCCATCGTCCTGCTGAACACAAACGGCATCTATACCCCCCTGGTGCAATACATGCAGAAGCTGGCGGATGAGCGCTTCATGAGCCAGAGCTGCCTGGAGCTTCTGCAGGTCTGCGCCACGCCGGAGGAAGCGCTGCAGGGCTGTCTCCGGAAGGAGGCCCTCCGCGGCAGCATCCGCAGGCTCGAGGATTACACGGGCTGAGTCTTCCCCCGGCGCAGGCCGGCGGATTCCACAGGCTCAGCCGAATCCCCTTCCGGCCAGTCCGGCGGTTACCCGTCGCTTAACCGGCGTTTCGCTGTGCCTCCTCCAGCTCTCTTGCCTTCCGCAGGACACGGCTGATGTTCTTCTTCACCTGCTCTGCCGGAAGTGATCCGTCCTGCATGGCCTTCCGGAGGCTTTCGGCATCCGCCTGGCTGCCGGGCATGAAGAGATCGCCTCCTGCCCGGGCCACATCCACTGCGTTTGCCCCCGGGTGCTTTGCGTTTTTGCTGTTGAGCATGGCGATGACCCAGTCTGTCATGACAATCCCCTGATAGCCGAATTCCTTCCGCAGGATCTGCCCGAGAAGGCCGGGATGGCCTGAGGTATGCACACCGTTTACCAAGTTATAGGAGGTCATCAGGGCGTGGGGCTGCGCTTTGCGGATGGCGATCCCGAAGCCCCGGAGATAGATCTCCCGCAGGGCCCTCTCGCTGACCTGGCTGCTGCTGTTGTAGCGGCTGGTCTCCTGGTTGTTGGCCGCATAGTGCTTCAGTGTCACGCCGCGGCCCGGGTGCTTCTGCACGCCGGCTGTGATGGCCGCCGCAAATTCCCCGCTGATCACAGGGTCCTCCGAATAGTATTCAAAGTTCCTGCCGCAGCGGATATCCCGGTGGATGTTAAGCGCCGGGGCCAGCCACAGGTCCACGCCCATGCGCTCCATCTCGTCGCCGACGATGTCCCCGCAGAGGGCGGCAAAGGCGGTGTTCCAGCTCTGGGCGATGGCCGTTCCGATGGGGATGGCGGTGGTATAGTGGTGGCGCAGCTCCGCATTCCGCGGCTTTTTGGGCGTCAGCTTCCCAAGCGCCCAGCGGGCTGCCCCGGGCAGAAGCTCCAGCTCAGTCTCGGGGAGCGACCCGGAGGCCGAGACCTCGCGTCCGTTCTCCACCCAGTAATCCCGGCTGAGGCGCAGCCCGGCAGGGCCGTCCGCCATCACCAGGGGCTTTGCGCCCAAGGCTTCAAAGTCGCCGCAGGTCTCCCCTGCCGCCCCGGCGATGTGCAGCGACGCATTCCCGATTACGCTGAGGATGCCCTTCTTCGGGCTGAATGCACCAACGCTGAGCCTTGCCAGCGCCGCGGCATCCAGCGCCTCCGCCTCCGGCGCAGTCTCCTCCCCGTGCACCTCCTCTTCAGGTGCGGGGAGCTTTTCCTTTTCCAGCGTCAGGATCGGCACATCCGGTGGGAACATGTCGATCGTTTCAAGCTTCGGCTTCCAGTCCTCAAAGCCCGGGGTGCCGCAGCAGTTTTCCGCCCGGCGCAGGGTGATTTCCTCCTCCGCCTGGATGCGTACAACGGGCTTTGTCTCCGCGCTGCTGGTCCCCAGACGCAGGAAATAGTCCCCCGCTTCAAGAATCCAGCAGGCCTTCTCCGGATCATAGGAGGCGAAGTCCGTAAACAGACAGCGGATCTCCGTCTCCGCCTCTTCGCCGGGATTCAGGAGCGCTGTCTTGCCGAAGGCCACCAGCTCCTGGAAGGGATGATCCAGCCTGTCCTCCGGCTTCGAGACATAGACCTCCAGCGTTTCCTTTCCGGGGAAGCTGCCGGTGTTCTTCACCTTTGTGCGCAGGGTGATCTCCCCGCCCGCAAGGGCGGCCTCCGTCGGGCCGAGCTCGAACTCCGTATACGAAAGGCCGTGCCCGAAGGGGAAGAGCGGCCTGACGCCGGCGCTGTCAAAATAGCGGTAGCCCACATAG
>CADBNC010000193.1 GCA_902795885.1 Oscillospiraceae bacterium | reverse complement strand
CACGCAGCCCGGCGGGGCTACCGCGTCAGCATCAAGACACGCATGGGCGTGCACAGCACAGAAGAATTTCCTGCAATTCTGGAGGTCTATAACCGCTATCCGCTCTCCCGGCTGATCGTCCACGCGCGCTGCCGCGATGCCTTCTATCAGGGGGAAGCGGATCTGAAGGGCTTCCTTTCAGCCGCCGCCGGCAGCCGCTGCCCGGTGGTATACAACGGGAACATTTTCTCCCCGGAGGACCTGCAGCATGTGCAGGAGCTGGCGCCGGAGACAGACGCCTTCATGCTCGGGCGCGGTGCTGTATCCAACCCCGCAATTTTCCGCCAGCTGCGGGGAGGGGAGCCGCTGCGCAGGAGCGAGCTGAAGGAATTCCATGACCGCCTGACCGGGATCTGGCTCTCCGGAGGCCTTGCGCCCCGCTTCACGGTTGAACGCATGAAGACCCTGTGGGTCTACTGGCAGGTGAACTTCCCCGAGGAGCAGAAGCAGATCAGGGCAATCCTGAAAGCCCGGGACATGCAGGCCTACCGCGGCGCGGTCGCGGCGGTGTTCTGAGAACAGGAGAAGAAGCCATGCCTGCCCGCCCGGGCCGGAGCGCAGTCCCTGCGGGCACACAGTGACAGACTGAGGAGGAGAGCAGAATGAAACGATCGGAAATCAACCGTGCGCTGAAGGAGATGGAGACCATGTGCGAAAGCTGCGGCTTTCCGCTGCCGCCCTTCTGTTCCTTTACCCCGGAGCAGTGGCAGACCCACGGCCATGAATATGATGAAATCCGTGACTGCAGGCTCGGCTGGGACATCACAGACTATGGCCTGGGGGATTTTGAGAAGGTCGGCTTCTCTCTCATCACCATCCGAAACGGGAACCGCGCGATGCCGGAGAAGTATCCCAAGGTCTATGCGGAAAAGCTGCTTTACCTCCGGGAGGGGCAGTATTCGCCGAACCACTTCCACTGGTACAAGACCGAAGACATCATCAACCGGGGCGGCGGGAATGTGCTGATCCGGGTTTACAACAGCCTGCCGGATGAGTCCATCGACCGGGAATCGGATGTCACGGTGCATACCGACGGGCTGAGCAGAACGGTTCCTGCCGGGACCCGGATTCGGCTGACACCGGGAGAGAGCATCCACATTCCCCAGCGCCTGTATCACGACTTCACCGTGGAGGAGGGAACCGGGCCGGTGCTGCTGGGCGAAGTCAGCCAGTGCAACGATGATGAAAACGACAACCGCTTCAACCCGCCGGTGGGCCGTTTCCCGAAAATTGAAGAGGATGAGCCGCCGTACAGGCTGCTCTGCAGCGAGTACCCGAAGGCCTCCCGCTGAGACAGAATGCGCCGTATCCGCGGCGCATTTTTTTGGAATCCTCACAGCTGCCCATTGTGGCAGCTGAAAAAATATGCTAGAATACACGTGCAGAACCGCAGAATACCGGCGCCGGAAGGCGCCGTATGCCATAACGGAGGAAGATTATGAAAAAAACGAAGACAGCCCTTGCGCTGCTTCTCTCCCTCGCGCTGCTCGTCACATTTGCTGTGACGGCATATGCCGGAGGAGAGGAATATGACTATGCCGGCCATGCCAGGATCTTTCCCACGGATTATTCCGGAAAAACCGTGATTCTCCACTCCAACGACGTGCATGGCGCGATTGATGGCTATGCCTGGATGGCAGGGCTGAAAACCGCGCTGGAAGCCGCCGGCGCCGAGAAAGTGATCCTGATTGATGCAGGCGATTTTGCCCAGGGCACAACGTATGTCAGCAGCTCCAAAGGCGCAGGCGCCGTCACCATGATGAATGCCGCCGGCTATGACATCGTCACGCCGGGAAACCACGAGTTTGACTTTGGCTATCAGCAGCTGATGGATAATCTTCAGGAGGCAGAGTTCCAGACGATCTGCGCGAATGTCTATCTGAATGAGACCGGCGAGACCATTTTCCCGCCCACTGCCATGATCGAGGTTGAGGGGAACGAAGACGCCGCACCTCTGAAAATCGGCTTCTTCGGCCTGGAAACCCCTGAGACGGCTACCAAGGTTAACCCCGGCCGCATCACGGAGATCTCCTTTGCAAGCTTTGACGATCTCTATGCCAGCGCGCAGCTTGCCGTCGACGGCCTGAAGGAGCAGAACGCAGATCTGATCATCGGCATTGTCCATCTGGGCGTGGATGAAAGCTCCGCCTATAACGGTTACCGCTCCATCGATCTCTATGACAGTGTTCCCGATATTGATTTCCTGATTGACGGGCACTCCCACACTGTCATGACAGCAGGGGAGAACGGCGAGCCCATTCAGTCCACCGGCACAAAGTTTGCGAACATCGGTGTGATTGTGATTGACAACGAAACAAGGACCATCGTGGATAACTTCCTGATCGACACTGCCAATCTCCCGAAGGACGATGCTGTCGCTGAAGAGGCCAGGCGCATCCGGGAGAAGGTTGACGCGGAATACGGCACAGTATTTGCCAGAACCGAGGTCCTCCTCAACGGGGCGAGGAATCCCGGCAACCGCACCGGGCAGACCAATCTCGGCACCCTGATTTCAGACGCCATTGTCTGGAGTGTGATCTCCGAAGGGGCCATGCAGGCCTACTATGACGCGCCTGTTGTGGGCATCACCAACGGCGGTGGAATCCGCGCCTCCATCGAGCCCGGCGAAATTACCAGAAATAACATCAACGAGGTCTGGCCCTTTGACAATACGGTTTCGGTGGTCTATGTCACCGGGGCAGAGCTTCTGGAGGCGCTGGAAGCTTCCACCTACTGCACGCCCGAGGAAAACGGCGGCTACCCGCAGACCTGCGGCATCGAATGGACGCTGGACACCACGAAGGAATATGACCAGGGTGATCTTTACACCATCAACGGGAAGGACACCAGCTTCTATGCCCCGGCTTCCATCCGGCGTGTGACGATCTCCTCCGTCAATGGTGAGCCCTTTGATGAAAAGGCCACCTATGCCGTTATTACCAACAATTTCTGCGCGGCCGGCGGCGATACCTACAATGTCTTCCAGCGGGCCTACAGCGAAGGCTTCGGCTTTGACACAGGCATTGCGCTGAACGAGGCGGTTATTGACTTTATCACGGAGGTTCTGGACGGCGTGATCGGTGAAGGCTACGCCGAACCCTCCCCTGACGCAAGGCAGATTCTCCCCTGACGCGGGGCCCTGCATCCCGGCGCACCGCCACAGGGCATGCCCCGGGCAGTGTCCGGCACACCGCAGCACCGCCCTGTACCAGGCGAAAACTTCATCCCCTCGCACACGATCCTGCTGAGAGAATCCACGGGCTCTTTCAGCGGGATCGCTGTTTTTTGCCCCTGTTTTTGTGAAGGATGACGAAATCCAAAAACTTGCAAAGAAGCCCTTGCATTTTCATCCATGCTACCCTATAATGGTGGAGCAAAGTGGTTTTAAGTGGGGTAAAATGGTGAAAAGAGGTGAGGACCATGACAGGAGAATACCAGCACGCGCTTGACAACAAGGGAAGAGCCTTCATCCCGGCGAAGCTCCGCGATGAGATCGGACAGGTTGTGTATGTAACGCTGTCCATGGACCGCTGCCTCAGTGTTTACAGTTCCGAGAACTGGGACAGGCTGACGGAAAAGGTTAACAGCATGCCCTATATCCGCCAGCGGAAGATGCGCCCCATCTTTGCCCACGCCGTCCGGTGTGAGCTGGACGCCCAGGGGAGGATTCTGCTGCCGCAGAACCTGCGTGACTGGGCCGGCCTCGTGAAGAACATCACGGTTGTCGGCTGCAATAACCATGCCGAGATCTGGGACAGCGACAGCTGGAACGAGGTCTTCATGACCGAGACCACGCCCGAGAATATCGCGGCTGTAATGGAAGAGCTT
>CADBNC010000192.1 GCA_902795885.1 Oscillospiraceae bacterium | reverse complement strand
GCCGGCGTATTCCCGTGCCCCCAGAGTCACTTCCTCCGTATACCGGAAGTTAAAAAGAAAATAGCATTCCCACAGATCCTGCAGGAAGCCTTCAGCCGCCGCCCAAGCGACAATCGGAAGCACAATGGCCGCGCATCCCACGAGGAAGGCAAATATACAGGGCAGGATCCGATCCGCCCGCTTATTCTTCAGGAGAACAATGAGGACTGCCGGAACGAGCGCCGGCCAGATCGCCGCCATATTCACCCGGAGCAAAAACACTGCCCCAAAGCTGAGACCCAGCAGAACGATCTGCCCCAGACGTACCTCCCCGGTTTTGAAAAAGCGCAGGAACACATACATCCCCAGAGAAATCCAGGGAAGCGCATATTCCTCGGCAAAGTTCCCGCCCTGATAGACATTCCATCCGCACATGCCGAAGACCAGCAGGATGCTCAGCCAGCCGGCCGATGGGCGGTCTGTAACCAGCCTGCAGATACGAAGCTGGATCCAGAAGGTTACAGCAAGGTTCAGAACCTCCAGAAACCACACACCGCGCCCTTCGTCTGACAGCAGTGCCCCGGCATACTGGATCAGATACAGAAGCGGCCCCTTGTGGTCAAACAGATCCCGGTAGGGCAGGCTTCCCGCTGTCATTCTTTTTCCGATATAGAGAAACACGGAAGGATCCACATCCGGGAGAAGGCTGTTGCCGGGATAAAGCTGAAACAGCGCTGCCACCGCGCATGCCGTGAGGAGGCAGAACACTGCTTCCGAGATGGCTTTCTTCCTGATGCTTCCCGCTGTTTCCGGGCAGGCAGCCCGGTGTCTGCCTGGGGCCGTCTCCCGGGAAACCAGCATCCAGAAGGGCTGCAGAAGCATGATCATCAGGCACATCAGCAGATATGCCTTCCATGTGCCGAAAAACTGCAAAACCCCGCCTCCTTCCGCAGCGCAATAATCAATTATCCATTTTCTGAAAGTACAGCCAAATCATATCAGAATTCTTTCCCTGTTGCAACCTGCTTCGACGAATTCTGCCCCTTCCTTCCCCCGGCATCCGGATTATAATGCTCCCGAGACCTCTTGCACTTGACATTCAAAGGCCGAAATGTTTTAATGACAGAGATTGGTTGAATACAGACGGCTGTCATCTTTCCGGACTGGCTGTTTTACAGAGGTATCGTATGGTCTTCACATCCACTGTTTTTCTCTTTCTCTTTCTTCCTGTCGTGATGGGAATCTATTATCTCCCCCCGATCCGAAGAAACAGAAAGGCAAAGAATATTTTTCTTCTGATCGCCAGCATCTTCTTCTATGCCTGGGGCGAGCCCGTATTTGTTTTTCTGATGCTTTTTTCCATCCTGGTCACCTGGGGTGTGGGCATCGGCCTGGGGGAAAAGGAGGCAATGCCCGGTGCGGATGCCGCCCCCCGAAGCGCTCCTCCACGCCGCAAGAGAATCCTGGTCATCGGTACTGTCTATCACATTCTGATTCTGACAACCTTCAAGTATCTCACTTTCCTCTGCGGAGAGTTCAATACGCTGGTTCACCACCATGTCTTCCATGTTGAGATTGCCCTGCCAATCGGTATCTCCTTCTTTACCTTCCAGATGATGTCCTATCTGTTTGACGTCTATTACGGCAAGGCGAAGGTTCAGAAGAATATCCTCAACCTGGCGCTGTATGTCTCGCTCTTCCCGCAGCTGATCGCCGGTCCGATCGTACGATATGAGACCGTGGAAGACGAGATCATGAACCGTGTTGAAACAAAGGAAGACTTCGTCTACGGCGTCAAGCGCTTTCTGATCGGTCTCGGCAAGAAGGCTCTGCTGGCAGATTTCCTTGCCGTCACGGCAGATAACGTCTTTGCCCTCAGCCATGCGGGCGGCATCTCCGCCCTGACAGGCTGGGTAGGCGCCGCTGCCTACATGATGGAACTGTATTTTGACTTCGGCGGATACTCCGACATGGCCATCGGCCTCGGGCGCTGCTTTGGTTTTCATTTTGAAGAGAACTTCAACTACCCCTATCTCTGCGATTCTCTCCGCGATTACTGGCAGCGCTGGCATCTGTCGCTGACAGGCTGGTTCCGGGATTATGTCTATATCCCTCTGGGAGGAAGCCGGGTCACCATCCCCCGCTATCTCTTCAACACCTTCATGGTCTGGCTGCTGACCGGTATCTGGCACGGCGCCAACTGGACCTTTATGCTCTGGGGCTTCATCAACTGGGTTCTGCTGCTGCTTGAGCGCTATGTCTACCACATGGAGCGCTGGCCGCATCTTGTGCGCCGGGTCTACACGCTGCTGATCATCTGCCTCTGGCTCATTATCTTCCGTGCCGCGAGTGTCCCGGATGCCTTCCGCTATCTGGGCGACATGTTCGGTCATACCGCTCTCTCAGACGCGCAGGGAATCTATTACCTGAAAAACAGCCTTGTTATTCTGATTCTCGGTGCCGTCTGCTGCTACCCTGTCGGCAGTGCAATTGGAAGCAGACTTGACAAAGCCGGCCTTCTCGTTCTGAAGGAAGTGCTTCTCTATCTCTTCCTGGGTTTTGTCTTTGTGATGACGGCTGTCTTCTCCATCAGCGGCGGATACAGCCCCTTTATCTACTTCAACTTCTGATTTTCCCTTATAATCTCTGGAGGCATCTGACTTGGACAAGATGAATACAATCCGGAAAATACAGCGTACCGGCACCGTTCTGCTCTGCGCTCTTGCGGTCCTCGGCTTTCTGTTTGTGATGATGACGGTTTTCTCCTTTGCCCTTCGCATGAAGGGGGTGGAAAACCCTCTCACCGTGTGGTACACCCAGAATGCGGAGGTCGATCTCTCGTGGATGCACAGCACGCAGAACCCGGAGGGACAGTGGATGCGGCAGAAAACTCTCCGTGAGCAGTATGAGGCCTTCGCCGCCGGCCTTCGCAAGACCGTGGAAACCTTCTGCACCGGCGCATTCCCCCGCAATGCGGATTTCAAGACCGTTGCCGACGCATACCAGCACGGGGTCCTGCGCAACAGCATCACCGTAGCCCCGGGCGGCAAGACAAATCTGGAGACCGCACAGGGAGCCCTGGAGGAGATTTCTGAATTCAACGATTATCTCTCGGAAAACGGCATTGGCTTTTTGTATGTGACGCTTCCTTCTGTCGACCGCATCAACGCTGCCGTGACGGGCGTCCCCTGCCCGGAAGAGGAACTGGATCTGCCGGAGCGTTTTCACACGCTGCTGGAGGAATCGGACATCAACTTTCTCAACATCGCTGCGCGGAATGATCTGATTGATAAAATGCATCTGGATATCTCCGATCACTGGATGCCCGCCGACGCCCTGCGCACCACCGAAGCCATCGCCCGCGCGATGAATGATTCTCTCGGCTTCCGCTTCGATCTGTCCCAGTTTGACCTCAGCCGCTATGAAGACGCCCTCGACTATCGCCCCGGCACGGCGGAGGTTATCAAAGAGGAATTCGGCTATGACTTCCAATTCTGGGTTCCGAAAAAGAGCCCGGAATACAAGGTGCATTACATGGCCTATACCACGGATGAATACTACGAAGGCGACTTCATCCACACGCTGCTGGCACCCATGGATGAATGGGATTCCCGCTTCAATGGCGGGGAGGGCGGCACCTATCATAACATGTCCATCATCAAAAACGGCGCACTCCTGGATATCAAAAACCTCTCCGGCACCAACAACCCCAGGCGGGTTCTGCTGCTTGGCGATTCCTTTACCTGGCCTGTTGTATCATACCTCTCCCAGGACGTGGACGAGATTTTCTTCATGCATCCCCGGTATTTTGAAGGCGATACGAGGCTGTTTATCGAGGACTACCAGCCGGATACCGTAATCTGGGTATTCGGCGAAGAGCAGATCAAGGTTTACAACGATTTCTTCATCGTCAACCCCTGACGGGCTGTATTTCTGCCCAGCTTCTCCGCAAAAGTACATAAAAGGATTCTCAGCCTGCTGCAACGAGAGCCGACCGGCTTATTTCCCGGTCGGCTCTCGTCTTTATTTTGCTTTTATTGTCCAGCTTCCGGCTCTGACCACAGGGAAGCCTCCCTGGTGAAAAAGCCAAAAGGATCGGTGTACAGATAGGTATATCCGTCCTGCGTCAGCGCATCAAACACATCGCTTCGCCAGTCGCCCGCTGCCTCGGAAAAGTCCCCATCGTAAGAAACGATCACATCCGAAGGGTTCTCCCGAAGCTCGCGCAGGAAATCCTCCCGCAGAGTCTGGCTGATTTCAATCGGCGGTGTCTGATAAAAATAGCGGTTTTTCGTGCTTCTGTCCGCGTCCAGATACAGCCAGGCATTGTTCCCCAGTGCCAGAACATCATCGTCCGCTTCCGTTTGCCCCTGAAGCAGGGCCGATACAGGAATGGAAATACGCTCTTCCGCCGAAAGCCCATGATACGCGATGGAAAACACGCAGAGGGCAGCACAGGTGATGAGAATCCTCCGCCGTGAGGGTTCTCTTTTCTCCTCCCTGTCAAGCCAGCCTCCCGTCAGGT
>CADBNC010000191.1 GCA_902795885.1 Oscillospiraceae bacterium | reverse complement strand
CGGATGGTGGGCATGAACTCGCCCTCCAGCAGACGCTGGCGGAACTCCGGCGCGATGCGGATATAGTCCTCGGGCCTGATCATCTTGGTACGCAGGTCCCAGGTGTTGTTCTGCACGGCATAGGTGTAAAAGACATCTGCGCCGATGTAATACGAATCGTGGTCCGCCACCCTGCTGTACAGCTCGGGATCTGTATCGCGGATCATGTTGCGGGCCAGCAGCATGCCGACGGTTTTGCCGCCGATACAGCCGGTGCCGATCTCGCGGCGCTTGACATTCATCAGGTCATGAATAGAAAAATACTTCCGGCAGAGCTCAAGGCGCTTCGGCTCGTTGCCCAGCAGGCAGCGCAGAATATTCTCCTTCAGCGCCACCCCGTCCGCGTCTTTCGGTTCCTCCTGTCCGGGGCCGACAGAATCAAACATACTGTCCCAGCAGTCACGGTGCTCACCCGTCTGGGTGAAGATATCGAAGATCGTGGCTGTTTCCTCGCTGGAGGTAATCACTCGGCTCTCGGCGCCGGAAATTTTCAGCGGGAAGAACATGGTGGGGCTCTCGCGCCCGATAGCCTTAACGGGGTGAATATAGGTAGTGCCATGGATCGTACGGATATTGAGCAGAACGCTGGTCGCCCGGCGGATGCGGGAGATCGTCTCGTAAATGTGCCGCTCGTGCCGCAGCGCCAGATACCCCACGCCGCCGCGCTCGGAGAGGAAATTGGCCGTCAGAACGAAGAAGTTGCAGACCATCAGATCCGAGAACCAGTATCGCTGCAGCTCCGAGAGGCAGTCAAACAGGAAGAAGGCACCCAGCTCTTCCCCGCTGATTACGCGGTGGACCTGCACGGCAAAGGTCTCGAACCCGACCGCGGGATCCAGGTCATACCGGTGGATGTTGGCGCCGCGCTTCTGCAGGGCATCCGTAGGAATCAGCTCTTCATGGTCGCCGAAGCGGAGATACACAATCCGCCGGCCAGTCAGCGCAATCCGGGTCACGAACTGCGTTGCCGCAAAAATATAGTCCCCGATGGTCTCGATCTGCCAGGTGACATTGTCACCCGGACGCAGATAGTCCAGGGTCTGATCCAGGCCGTCAATTCCGGTGCTGATGCGGTAAGAATCTCTCATGCGCTCCCTCCTCTGGATGTCTGTATGATTTGTCCGAATGTCGTCTAAATGGCCTGCAGGTTTCTCTCCCCGCCTTCTGCCGGGAGAAGCGGCGCACATCGTAATTCATGGCTTATAATAGCATTATAACCAGAGAAGCGACGATGGGCAAGCAGAAATCTTTTCCTTTCTTCACAGGAAGGGGGGATTGTAAAAAAAAGAGATTTCCTTTATAATAAGAAACTGGAAATTAATCGACTGCTTTCCTTCATGAACCATCGACAGCGCATCATCGATATAAGATAACGCAACACATCACAACGATTATACAACTATACAACAAGGAGATACTGATATGGCTAAAAAACTGTTATGGCTTGCCCTGCCCGTGGGTGCGGCAACCGGTGCCGCATTTTATTTTCTGAAGAAACAGGCCGCCTCCGGAGCCCAGAAGGCCGATGAGCCGAGGCATGCAAAGGCAACCGGCGAACAGAGCCCTGCGAAGGCCGGCGGGAAGAAAACCTCCGTAAAAGGCAAAGGCCCATGGGAGCCGAAGAGCCCGAAAACCGGATACTACAGCTTTATCTCCGGCTTCAAGGATGCCGCCACAGTGGAGCTACAGCTCCCCTATGACAGCGAATGCTGCAGCTTCGCGGTAGTTGAAGACGAATTTCTGACGGAGTCCGGAGATTCGCACGTGGCCGTGCTCTACGGCGAGCAGTTCAGCGCCCAGTTTGAGTATGCCGCCTACTATCACGACGAGGATTTTGCCGCACTGACGAAGGAGCTTGCCTCACATCACCAGGATCTCTCCCCTGCGGTTTACGGAGTACACCAGGGCGTCTGCTATCAGGCCGGCGATGTGCTCTGCTTTGCCTTCCCCATTCCGGAGGACAGCCACAGCTACCTGCTGGCCTCTGTGCTGAAGGCCCCCGACAACGACGACGCGCTCAGCGATCTGCGGGCATACCCGGATCTGAGCTGGATGCTGTCGTCAATGTCGTTCTCCAGAACATGAAAAGCCACTTACAGGAGTATTACCGAACATGAAAAACAATCGCACTTCCGCCTTGCTGCTGCTTCTGGTGTTTTTACTTGTCGTAGCAGTGGTTATCATCTTTCTGACAGGGCTGGACCGCACCCCGGTTCAGAACCGGCCGATCCAGAATGTAACGGTCTCCGGCAATCCGCCCATCGCTCCGGAAACGCCTTCCCCGAGCCCGACGGTCGTGCCAACCACAACGCCAGCCCCCATGCCGACAACGTATTACAGTCCTTCAACGCCCGCTCCGGCGCAGACCCTGCGGCCGATCGCAACAGCAGCGCCACCCGCTGCAACCCAGGCTCCTGCCGCCACACCCACGCCGGCACAGCCCACGGAAGGCGTCATGCTTCCGGCAGAGGATCTGATCCCGGTTGTGCCAGG
>CADBNC010000190.1 GCA_902795885.1 Oscillospiraceae bacterium | reverse complement strand
CCTGGGTCCAGTCAAGCCAGCGCCCTTCGCCAAAGCTGACGAAGCTCTCCCCCGGGTTCACGACGGCCCTGCAGTAGCGGGCGAGCACGCCTCCGTCTTCGGCATGGCGCTCGGCATAGGCTTCCGGTGCCTTCTCCCCAAGGCTGCTGGTGTTGGTCAGGGCAAACTTCATGCCGCCGGCGGTGGGGACCCGCTGCAGAATCACAACGCCGATGCGGGCGCCCTTCTGCAGGGAAAGCTTTTCACCGAGCTCCAGCCGGTGGTAGCCGGCGAAGGGGAATTCCTGCGTCACGCTGTGGAGGAGTCTGCCGTCCGTCGGCTCTGCCGCGCCGTCGCCGAGAAGGTAGACCGACACGGTCACCGAGGTGTTGAGGTCGCCCGTCATGGTCGAGACATACTGCAGCACGCTGTCCGCTTCAACCGTAAAGACGTTGGCCGCATAGACGGGGCTCTCAAAGAGGGTGGAGCTCATGATCTGGGCCGGCATGAAGTCATACTCCAGCAGGGAGAGGGAGTCCATCTGCAGGTTCTCTTCATCGACGACGAATTCAAAGCTGCGGATTGCGCCGAGCGACTGGTCGTAATAGGAGATCCAGAAATAGCCATCCTTGCCCCAGTCAGTATCCCAGCTGTTCTTCACAATCCAGGCGCCGTCAGCGGGAGGCTGATACCCTTCGCGGAAGGCCGAGGCCGGGAAGCTGTCGTCCCAGCCGACCACCACAACCCCATGGTTGGCCAAAGCCTGCTCATAGGTATAATGGGCATAGATCTCCCCCTTCTCTCCGGAGAAGCTGAGATAGGGGATCCTCGCAGCGTCCGCTGCTTCCTTTTCCGCCAGCACATCAAAGGCATCCCCGAAATAGGGAGACTTCAGGACCGTGATGGTCTGCTCTCTGGTCAGGCCCGCGTCCGCATAGGGGTTTCCTTCGCAGTCAAAGAGCCGGGCGGCGATATCCACCAGGGTCTGCAGCTGCTCATCCGAGACGCTTTCGGCATCCGTGATCCCGACGCGGAAGTCCACATAGGCCTCGATCTCTTCCGGGGTGACGTTGCTTCTGTCGCCAAAGCGCGACAGAAGCCTTCCCTTTTTCGCCTCGGGTTCATCCGGCATGGCGGAATCGGCGCAGAAGGAGATGCCGACCGCGCGGCCCTTCAGCAGCTCGCTCTTGATGGCCTCGGTGCCTTCCGGACGGTAGAGATAGTTCCCGTCCGCGTCGGTTCCGGCGGGCGCGGGCAGGGCGTTTGCGTTCTTCAGCTCAAAGCTCTGCTTGAAGCGCAGCTCCTCGGGCAGGCTCCAGTCGCCCTCCGGATCCCGGGCGCCTTCACTGTCGCCATAGGGTGCGAGGGATTCCTTCACGACGCCGATCCCGGCGGAGAGGCTGGACGTGGAGAGGAAATAGTTGCCGCCGAAGTTATAGACACTGTCCTCAAAATCCGGCACGCCATACGCGCCTTCGCCCGCCTGGCTGATGTCATAGGGATACTCCCCTTCGGGAAAGGCATCGGCCTCCGGCAGGGCCATTGCGGAAAACCAGGCCAGATGCTTTTCGGAGAGGTCCATTTCTTCCCCGTTCTGTTCGGCATATTCCTCTGCCGTCAGCTTCATGGCGCTGAGGATACTGGCCTCGCTGGCGCCCATGGTGGCGAAGCTCCAGCAGGTCCCCCAGGGGCTCTGGCTCCTGACGGGCGTGACAACGCCGCGGTCCCGCAGGTCGAACTTTTCGGGGAAGGTGTCCGCCGCGGAATCCCACAGGATTTCCGAATAGATATCGGCAACATCTTCACCCTGCTGCATCAGCATCGCAGCAGGCGCGGCAAGCTCGCCGCCCAGATACGCCAGTGCCTCGCGGTCCGCCTCTGTGGCCGCGGCATCCTCCGCGAAGCCGCAGACCCCGGCGGACAGCAGCAGCGCGAGAACCATCATGATCGAGATTGCTTTCCTCATGCGGATACTCCTTTCCATTTTTCCTGTTACCAGTCTTTGCAGTCTGCAGCAACCCATTTTGTGCCCGGCTTCAGAGGAACTTTCCGGTTATGCTCTCCGGGCAGGCGCGGATCTCCTCCGGTGTCCCGCAGGCGACAATCCGGCCGCCCTGCTCGCCGCCGCCGGGCCCCATATCGATAAGCCAGTCGGCATTGCGGATGACGTCCAGGTCATGCTCGATGACAACCACCGTGGCGCCATTGTCGATGAGGGTCCGGAACACGCCCAGAAGCGTCTGCACGTCCAGCGGATGGAGGCCGATGGTGGGTTCATCAAAGACGAAGATGGAATCCTCCTGCGCCCTGCCCATTTCGCTGGCAAGCTTCAGCCGCTGGGCTTCGCCGCCGGAGAGGCTGGGTGTCTCCTCCCCGAGGGTCAGGTAGCCGAGGCCGAGATTCTGCAGCACCTGCAGCCTGGGGCAGACATTCTTCATATCCCGGCAGAAGCCGATGGCCGTGTTGACATCCATGTCCATCAGCTCGGGCAGGGAGCGCTCGTCCCCGGCGCGGTTGCGGTGCTTGACCTGCCAGGCTGCCCGGGCATAGCGCGAGCCCCGGCATTCCGGGCACGGGATATCCACATCCGGCAGGAACTGCACGTCCAGGCTGATGGCGCCGGTGCCGTCGCAGACCGGGCAGCGGAGAGCGCCGGTGTTATACGAGAAATCCCCTGCCTTATAGCCGTTTTTCCTTGCGTCCGGGCTTCTGGCATAGAGCTTGCGCAGTTCGTCATGCACATTTGCGTAGGTCGCCACGGTCGAGCGGATGTTGATGCCGATGGGGGTGGCGTCGATGAGCTTGACATGACTGATTCCCGGCGCGTCCACGGAGAGGACATGCTCCGGCAGCTTCTTTCGCTGGGTTACGGCCTCCACCGCGGGGACAAGGCTCTCCAGAACCATGGTGGTTTTGCCGGAGCCGGAAACACCCGTCACTACAGTCAGCATGCCCTTCGGGATGCGGACATCCAGGGCCTTGACCGTATGGACAGGCGCCGTGGTCAGCCGGATTGTCCCCCGGGCGAAGGGGGATTCGGCCCCGGCGGCCTTTACGATTTTCTGCGTTCCGGCGAAAAAGGGCCCGATCATGGAATCCGGGTTCGCGGCGATCTCGTCCACCGTTCCCTCGGCGATCACCCGGCCACCGTCCGCCCCGGCCCGGGGGCCCATCTCGATCAGCCAGTCGGCCTCCCGCAGGATCTGGGTGTCATGATCCACAAGGAGAACTGAGTTGCCGTCCCGCACCAGATCGTGCATCACGCCGTTCAGGCCCACGATATTGGCCGGGTGCAGCCCGATGGAGGGCTCGTCCAGCACATAGAGCACGCCGGTAGTCCTGTTGCGCACGGCCCTGGCCAGCTGCATGCGCTGCCTCTCGCCGGTGGAGAGGGTGGAGGCTGCGCGGTCCAGCGTAAGGTACGAAAGGCCAAGATCCATCAGCCGCTTCGCAACGGTCAGATACGATTCGCAGATGCTGGCAGCCATGGGCTTCATCTCGTCCGGCATGGTGTCCGGCACGCTCCGGACCCACCCGATGGATTCGGCGAGGGTCATGGTGCAGGCCTCGGCCAGCGAAATGCCCCGCAGCCGCGGCGCCCGCGCACGGTCGGACAGCCTCGTGCCGCCGCAGTCCGGGCAGACGGAAAGCCGCAGGAACTTCTCCACGCGCTTCATGCCCTTTTCGTCCTTCACCTTGGAGAGGGCGTTCTCGACGGTATAGATGGCGTTAAAATAGGTGAAGTCCATCTCCCCCGCCGCGCCGCTGGTCTGGTTCTGGTAGATCATATGCTGCTTGACCGCGGGACCGTGGAAAACGATCTCACGCTCCTTTTCCGTGAGCTCGCGAAACGGCACATCCGTCCGCACGCCGAGCTCCCTGGCGATATCCTTCATCAGGGACCACATCAGCGTCTGCCAGGGCAGCACGGCGCCCTCATCGATGCTCAGGGATTCGTCCGGGACGAGGGTGGACTCGTCCACCACATGGACGATGCCCGTGCCGTCGCAGCGGGGGCAGGCGCCCTGGCTGTTGAAGGCCAGCTCCTCCGCCCCGGGGCCGAAGAAGCGCTCGCCGCATTCGGGGCAGACCAGCTCCTGTTCGGCAGCGACGTTCATGGAGGGCGGCAGATAGTGCCCGTTGGGGCAGCGGTGGCTGCCGAGACGCGAGAACATCAGCCGCAGGCTGTTGAGAAGCTCGGTCCCTGTGCCGAAGGTCGAGCGGATGCCCGGCACCGCGGGGCGCTGGTGCAGCGCAAGGGAGGCCGGCACATAGAGGATCTCGTCCACGTCGGCCTTCGCCGCCTGGGTCATGCGCCTTCTGGTATAGGTGGAGAGGGATTCCAGATACCGCCGCGAGCCCTCCGCGTACAGCACGCCGAGGGCCAGGGATGACTTCCCCGAGCCCGAGACCCCCGCGATCCCGACAATCCGGTTGAGGGGGATATCCACGTCGACATTCTTCAGGTTATGCACCCGCGCGCCCCGAACCCGGATGCACTGCGGGATGTTTTCTTTTTCCATTCGCTTTTTTCTCCGTTATAAGCAGATTCTGCCCCGAAGGCTTTCTCCCGGGGCCGCAAGGCAACAGCGCCCCGGGATGAGACGCTGTGTGCTGTGCGCTGTATTTCTTTTGTGAGATGCTGTCAGAACAGCAGGGCGCTGGCAATGCCGAAATAGACCAGCAGCGAGAGCGCGTCCACAATCGTGGTGATAAAGGGGCTTGCCATCACGGCAGGGTCAAAGCCGATCCGTTTGGCCGCCATCGGCAGGGTGCAGCCGACGAGCTTGGCGATCAGCACCGTGACAGCCATCGTAAAGCAGACGACAAAGGCCGTCAGCGTGGAAATATCCGTGTTGCCGAGGAGCATGCGGTCCACCAGCATGATCTTCACAAAGCACAGCCCCGCGAGGGCGATGCCGCAGAGCACCGCAGTCTGGATCTCCTTCCAGACAACCTTCGGCGCGTCGGAGAACTCCAGCTCACCAAGGCTGAGGGCGCGGATGATGGTGACCGAGGCCTGGGAGCCGGAATTGCCCCCCGTATCCATCAGCATCGGGATAAAGGCCGTCAGCACCACCTGGGCGGCAAGGGCGCTCTCGAAGCCGGTGATGATCATGCCCGTGAACGTGGCCGAGACCATCAGCAGCGCCAGCCACGGAATTCTGTGCAGGAACAGATCCCAGGCGTTCGAGCGCAGATAGGTCTTCTCCGAGGGGAGCATACCGGCCATCTTCTCGATATCTTCGGTGGTCTCTTCCACGAGGACGTCAATCGCGTCGTCGAAGGTCACGATACCGACCATGCGCCCGTCCTGGTCCACCACCGGCAGGGCGATGAAGTTGTACTTCGAAAGCGTCTGGGCGACGGTCTCCTGGTCAGTCAGGGTATTGACGGAGATCACGTTTTCGTCCATGATGGCGGAGACGGGGGTCTGGTCATCCGCCTGCAGAAGCATGTCCTTGACCGAGACCGTGCCGATCAGCTTCCGCTCCTGGGTGACATAGCAGGTATAGATGGTCTCCTTGTCCACGCCGGTGGCGCGGATGCGCTGTATGGCCTCGGCGATGGTCATGGAGGGGCGGAGCGAAACATACTCCGTCGTCATGATCGACCCGGCCGAATCCTCCGGGAAGCGCAGAATCTCGTTGATCTCGCGGCGCATCTGCGGGTCCGCCTGCGAGAGGATGCGCTTGACGACGTTGGCGGGCATTTCTTCGATCAGGTCCGCCGCGTCGTCCACATAGAGCTCGTTGATGATCTCGCGCAGCTCCTTGTCGGAGAGGCCGCGGATCAGCAGCTCCTGCCATTCGGGCTCCAGCTCGGCGAAGGTCTCCGCCGCCGCCTCCTTGGGCAGCAGGCGGAAGAGCAGGGGAACGCGCTCCTTGTCCAGCTCGCTGAAAACGGCGGCGATATCCGCCGGCTCCAGCGTGACAAGAATGTCCTTCAGGGTCTGATACTTCTTGTCGTCAAGCAGAGCGCGCAGGGTCTTTTCGAGGGTGACGCTTCGTTCTGCCATCGGGATTCCTCCTTTCGGATGTCGAGGAAGGAAGCCGACACACAGACCAAAGTCAGCGGTTACAGACAAAGGCGGAAACGCAGGGAATGCGGCTCCCGCCGGTGACTTCGGCCTGCTGACGTGCCGGTACTGCTTCCAGGCTCCATGACGTTTCCTCCTTTTTGTTTTGATACCGGGGATTTCCCCTTTTTCTATGATAGCCGACACACCGGCGCTTTGTCAATCAAAAAGCGCCCGATGCGCGGACGCTTTCTCTTGCGTATCGCACGGGATTTCCGTATAATAGAAACAGACAGAAGCACATTCCGGGAGGTGTCTTTATGCGCGTCAAATGCGAATACTGCGGCAACTACATTCTGGATACGGACAAGATCTGTCCCCAGTGCGGCGCGCCGAACGCGCACATGCAGCGCAGCGCGGACGGGGTGCCCAAGACGATCGACGAGCTCCGCGCCTTCTGCGAAGCAAAGAAGCTGCCCCTCAAGAAGATGCGCTTCTTCATCGGCGAGGATTACAGGGGGCCGAAGGCCTTCGGCATCTACCGCGACGCCGACGACGTCGTCGTTTACAAAAACAAGGCCGACGGCAGCCGCGCCGTCCGCTACCGCGGTACGGACGAGGCCTATGCCGTCAACGAGATCTACCAGAAGCTCAAGAGCGAGATCAGCCTCCAGCGAAGCCGCTCGGCCAATGCCGGGGGCGGCGGAAAGACGAAGGGCTTCCGCGCCTTCCTGCCGACGATCCTGGCGCTGCTGCTCGGCGCCAATCTGGTGGTCGGCGCCATCTCCGTGCTCAAGGGGAACGGGCCGAGCAACGGCTATTATTATTACGGCGATACCTATTACTATAACCAGAACGACAGCTGGTTCGAATACGACAGCAGCGCCAACGAGTGGTATCCGACGACGGTCGACGAGACGCTGACGGATCACTACGACGATTACTTCACGTCTTCCTCCTACAACAGCAGCTACGAAGCCTCCGACTTCAGTGACAGCGGCTACTACGTCGAACCCTCGTACGAAAGCTCCTGGGACGATGACGACGACTGGGACTGGGGCGGCGATTGGGACAGCGG
>CADBNC010000189.1 GCA_902795885.1 Oscillospiraceae bacterium | reverse complement strand
TGGGCATCGGGGATGCTGTCCCAGTCGAAGTCCGGTCCCTTGATGCAGTTGGTCTCATAGAAGACGTTCGGGGTGCCCGGATGGATCTCAATGGCGTCAGGAGCCATGGCGTCGAGCGCGCTCATGTAGGCGGGCAGCTCTTCGATGTCGACCTTGACGGCGTCGGCAGCGGCACGGGCATGTGCCTCGGTGTCGGCGGCGACAATCGCGATGGCATCGCCGAACTGGAAGATCTTGTCAGAGCAGAGAACCGGGCGCTCAAAACCGTCGGTCTTGTTGTGCTTGGGAAGCATGACCAGACCGTTGATCTGGTTGGTGCCACCGGCAGCGAGGATATCCTTGTAGGTGATGACCTTCACAACGCCGGGCATCTTCTCGGCTTCGGAGGTATCGATGGACTTGATGTTGGCGTGGGAAACCTTTGCCTGGGTAAGGGCAAGGCGCAGGCAGCCGGGCATCTTCAGGGCATCGTCAGCGCCGAAGTCCCAGGTACCGGTGACTTTCTGTGCGGCGGACGGACGGATATACTTGGTGCCCTTGATGCTGTCGCCGGTGGGCTTGAAGACGAGGTCTTCCTTGCTCATCTCACCGCGCAGAACAGCGGCGGCGTCCATGACGGCGTCAATCAGCGGCTTGTAGCCGGTGCAGCGGCAAAGGTTACGCTGCTTGTTGAACCAGTCGCGGACTTCTTCTCTGGTGGGGCTGGGGTTGTTCTCGAGAAGAACCTTTGCGCTGATGATGAAGCCAGGGGTGCAGAAGCCGCACTGCGCGCAGCCGTGGGCCATCCACGCAACCTGCAGAGGATGCATATCGCTCAGCGTGCCGACACCCTCGATGGTGGTAATCTCGGCGCCATCGGGAATTCTGCTCATCTTGAAGAGACATGACTTGGTGACCTTGCCGTTCATGATGACGTTGCAAGCACCGCAGTGGCCTTCGCCGCAGCCGATTTTGCAGCCGGTCAGCAGAAGATGCTCACGCAGAACAGTCGCCAGAGTCTCGTCCTTGTCCAGTACAAGCTGACGGGTGACGCCGTTGATAACAAGCGTTTTTCTAATCATTTTGACCTCCTTGACTAATAATAGTTACTTACTCTATTTGCAACCCCTTGCGGGAATCGCGCAGAATCAGTGGCTGTGGCCGTGCCCGCCGCAGCGGTCATGATCCGGCCCCTTGCCGGAAACGTCCTTGACGCGCTCAATGCCTCGGGGAGTTAAAAAAACCAGCTGAGCGATGCTCCCATCGAAGTTCTCCCCGCGCAGACGCAGGAAATTTGCATTTTCATAAAAATCGATCGGCAGTTCACGCCGATAGACCTTTCCTGTGGCGGCGTCTTTGACCTCAACCGTAACGGTATCGGCAATTATTTCATGCAGTTCTTCATTTTCCATGGCATACCAACTCACTTTCCTTCATTATTTTGAACTTTCCGAATCCAAAAAGCAAGTTACATCAAAAAACAATTCGTAGAAATTGCAAACAGGTTTTCGTGCAATTTCTACAAATTGTTTGGATTAGAATTGTTTATCTGTCACAAAACAGCGGCATTTTGGCAGATGGTTGCGTTAAGGGGCTGTTAAGGGGCGCATGATCACCAGCGTCCCATTCACATCGCAGAGAGGCACGGCAGTCTGACGGCCATGAATCTCCTCGTAGCGGGCAAATGCTCTCTTCACTCCGGGCAGGCGGGGGTTGTTATAATCATGCAGCAGCAGGAATCCGCCGCAGCTCAGGCGTGGCAGAAAGAAACAGAGACCGGCAAAAGTGCTCTCCTCCAGATCTGCATCCAGCGAAACCAGGGCGAAGCGTTCCTCTTCCAGACCCTGTGCGGTCCCGGGAAACAGCCCCTGGCGTATCTGAACCATCTCAGGATGCGGCAAAACCGACAGAACGCCCGGAACAGAGGTGTTCTGATGCGCGGCAACGAATCCCTTGCCCGAAGCGCAGCCTGCGGCTTCATCGGCATCAAAGCCCTCGAAGGTGTCAAAGAGCCAGAGTCTGCGGTCCGGCAGCAGGCGGTTCAGCCAGCGGGCAAATCCGCCACGATAGACGCCCAGCTCCGCAAGATCCCCGGGAATCTCCGCAAGTCTTCCGCAAATGGCCTCCAGTGTCTTCAGCCGCACATAATCGTTTTCCGAATCGGGCCCTGATATTTTCTCCCGCTCCGTCCAGAGAGGAACGCGGATGAGACGCTCGGACTGCCGGAGCTTCTCCACAAAGTCATCACCCAGAACGTCCCGCGCGATATCGTAATTCTGATTGCGGTCAACAGGGATAAGGTGGTTTTTCAGAAAGAACAGCTTGTCAGGCTTGATCCCCAGCGCTTCAAGCTTCCGCCCGATCTCCTCCGCCTGGCGGCTTGCTACGATGACCAGATCACAGGGACGCGTGGCGAGCTCCTCCGGGGAGATGACCGGCCGGCCCAGAAAGCAGCCGCCAGAAGAATCCACAAATGCCGTCACCCGGCCGATATCCAGCGCGGTGTCGATCAGCTCTCCGGCACCGCAGCCCGTTCCGTACACATAGATCTCCATGGCATCACCTCCGCTTCAGTCTATCATATCTGCATTGAAAGTGCACGAAAAAAGTGACTGCGGCGATTTACAAATAAAAAGCAATCGGGTATACTGATATCCGTACTGAACAGAAAAAGGGGGAATGCGGGATGACAGACGCTGCACTGATTGTCGCGGCAGGGATGTCCTCTCGTATGGGGGATTTCAAGCCCATGCTGAATATCGGGTCCATCTCCATCGCACAGCGTGTGGTGGCAACCTTCCAGCAGGCTGGCGTGGAAAAGATCGTCATGATCACCGGATACAACGCTATCCAGCTGGAGAAACATCTCTCCGGCCTGGGCATCGTGTTTCTGAGAAATGAGAATTACAGCACGACGCAGATGTTTGATTCCGTTTGCATCGGCCTGCGCTATCTGCGGGATAAATGCGACCGTGTGCTTTTTACTCCTGTGGATATTCCCCTCTTCACTGCCGCAACGGTAAAAGCTCTGCTGGATTCGGACGCAGAGCTCGCCTGTCCTGCAGTGGGGGAGGAGACCGGTCATCCCACACTGATTGCCGAGTCTCTTTTCGGGCAAATCCTGTCCGACCCGGGTGACCAGGGCCTGCGCGGCGCACTGAACCGGTGCGGAGCAGAGTTTCGAAGAATTCAGGTGGAAGACAGGGGGATTCTGCACGATGCCGATACCCCGGAGGACTTCCAGGCTTTGCTGAAATACCATAACCGGCAGCTGATCCGCCCTGTGCTGCAGGTGTCCCTGTCGAAGGAAAAGGTTTTTTTCGACAGCCGCACGGCGATGCTTCTGCGGTTGATTGAAGAGACAAATTCTGTGCGCCTTGCCTGCCAGCGGATGCAGATGTCTTATTCCAGCGGATGGAATGTGATCCGCACGCTGGAGGATCAGCTGGGAAGAACCCTGGTCCAGCGCTCGCAGGGAGGTGCCGGAGGAGGAAAAAGCAGCCTGACCGAAGACGGAAAGGGGCTTCTTGCCCAATATGAGGCATATTCCGCCGCTCTGCGTGAAGACGCGCAGAACCGGTTTGAAGATTTTTTTGGAGAATTGTTTTGATTCGAGCTGTTTATCTGATCCGGCACGGGCACCCGGATTTCCCGCTGGGGGCTCATATGTGCCTCGGCCGCACCGATACCCCTCTCGGAACGCTCGGCCGCATGCAGGCCTGCCTGCTGGGGAACGAACTGGGTGACAAAGCCCTTCAGGTCTTTTCAAGTCCTCTTTCGCGATGCCGTCAGACTGCGGCGCCCCTGGGAGGAGAGGCTGTTCCGGTGCCTGATCTGGCCGAACAGGACATGGGCCCATGGGACGGGCTGGACTTTGAAGAGATCAATAAGCAGTGGCCGGATTTATATGCCCGCCGTGGGGGCGAACCGCTTTTGGTACCGCCCGGAGCTGAAACCCTTTATCAGGTGCGGAAGCGTGTTGTGCCCGCCCTGTATGGCTGCCTTGCGGAGGCAGAAGGCGATCTGGCGATTGTGGCGCATGCCTCGGTGATCCAGGCCCTGCTGGCGGAGATCCGGAATATCCCCCTTGAGGAGAGCCGCCCTCTGCGCCCACCCTATGCGTCCTATACCCTCCTCCGCTATGACGGCAGCCTGCGTGTGGAACAGGATGCCCGTATACCGCACCGTGCCCTGACACCGGAGCTTGCGGAAAAACTGCTAAAGGCTGCTTCCCCCGGGGCGAACATTGAGGCACACTGCCATGCGGTTGCCGAGGAGGCCCTGCGCGTTGCGGATGCGCTTCCCCTGCCCTTCGACAGGGGGCTTCTGGAGAGTGCTGCCCTTCTCCACGATGTGGCACGGAGGGAAAAGGATCATGCGTCCACGGGCGCTGCCTGGCTGCGTGAGCTTGGTTTCGGGGATGCGGCAGGAGTTATCCGGCAGCATCATGATCTGCTGAAGGAGGATCTTGATGAAGCGGCTCTGCTTTACCTGGCGGATAAGTGCGTTCAGGAGGCTCAGCGTGTCCCTCTTGCTGAACGCTTTGAAGCCAGCGGGAGACGCTGCACCACCCCAGAGGCGAAAGCGGCGCATGCTGCCCGGCGGAATGTGGCCCTCCGCTTGCGGGAGAAGGTGAACACCCTCTGCGGGAAAACAGTCGTGGAATAAAGAATGAATATGATTATCCCGATTTATGGGAATAGATTGAAAAGAGCATACAGAGCAATACTTTAGGATCGAGGTAAAACAATATGAGCAACATTTATCAGGAGGTTCTGGATCGCCTGGAAAAAAGCGAAGCGGTTTCCATCGAAACGGTTTTGCAGGGTGACCAGGGGTTAATGGAGGGCGGTCTCAGCCGTCGCCTGGGTGGCGTGAAGCCGGTGACCGATGTCAAAGGCCGCAGCTTTGCCCGTGTGACAATGGATCAGGCAGATGGCAGGGTCATCGTCCGCGAGCCAGTTCTGCCACAGGAGAGGCTGATTGTCCTGGGCGGCGGGCACATTGCCATGCCGGTCTGCGAGTTCGGTGCAAAATGCGGGTTTACGGTCTGCGTTGTGGATGACCGGCCGGATTTTGCCAATCGCGCACGCTTCCCGGACGCTGCGGAAGTGATTTGTGACAGCTTCGAAAACGGGATCCGGCGCCTTGGTGTCACACCCTTTGACTATGTGGTGGTGATCACACGCGGGCACCGCCACGATGCCGACTGTCTGCGGGTTTTGCTGCCTGGAACCATGCCGGCCTATCTGGGCATGATCGGCTCGCGCAGACGCACGAAGGGGCTGCTGGAAATGCTGGAGGAAGAGGGCTTTGACCCTGTGCGTCTGAAGAAGATCTGTACGCCCATTGGCCTGAACATCGGGGCCATCACACCGAGTGAAATTGCGGTCTCCATCCTCTCGGAGGTGATTGCCTACAAGCGGCTTCCGGAGCATGGCGATCCCGACCGCTACTGCAACGATTCAGATCTGGAGTTGAGTACCCTGCATTATCTCGCGGAGAACCATGACCCCAAGGCAATTGTCACCGTGATCGAGACAAAGGGCTCCACGCCCCGCGGTACAGGCGCCAAGATGGCGGTCAGTCCCCTTGGCAAGGTGACCGGCAGTATCGGCGGAGGCTGCAGCGAAGCGGCTGTTATCCAGGATGCCGTCCGAATCATTGGCACCGGATGTTACAAGATCATGGATATCGATCTGACCGGCGAGGTTGCGGAATCCGATGGCATGGTCTGCGGCGGCACGATGCTGGTGCTCGTGGAAGACGGCACAGAGCGCTGACAGCGCCTGACAGAGAAATAATAACAGGAAACTGCCGTTCGGTCAGACGATGACCGGACGGCAGTTGTTGGAGCCGAACAGGCGTTAAAAAACCCCCCAGTTCAACTGGGGGTTAGTAAAAAAGACTTGAGTATATGGCAGAGAAAACCTCCTGTGTTAAACTAAGAGCGGTCTGGCAAC
>CADBNC010000188.1 GCA_902795885.1 Oscillospiraceae bacterium | reverse complement strand
TTCTGTCCGCGTCCAGATACAGCCAGGCATTGTTCCCCAGTGCCAGAACATCATCGTCCGCTTCCGTTTGCCCCTGCAGAAGGGCCGATACAGGAACGGAAACAGGCTCTTCCGCCGAGAAGCCATGATACGCGATGGAAATTATACACAGGGCAGTACAGGTGATAAGAATAATCCGCCGTGAGGGTTCTTTTTTTTCTTCCCTGTCAAGCCAGCCTCCCGTCAGGTCGAACACCGGGGCAAAGCCCGCTGCAAAAGGCGGCAGGAGGATCATCAGATAATGGTGATAATCCCGGCCGCTTAGCTCGGCGGCTGCAATGCTCACCGCCACAAGCAGGAGCACCGCAAGATAGTGCGGATTTCGGTATTGCTTTATCAGGGCCAGAAGGAGCAGCGGCACAGCCGGAAGCGTAAGGCGCAGAGCCCAGCCGGTCAGATGCAGGGTATGACGCAGACCGCCCCCAACCTCCTCCGCATATCGGAAGTTAAAAAGCACATAGCATTCCCAGAATTCCCTCAGGAAGCCGGCTGCCTTCATCCAGATTATGAACGGTGCGAGCATCAGGCAGAAGCCCAGGAGGAACACCCCAATGCACCCGGGGATCGCTCTCCCCTGGCCGCGTTTATAGAGGAGAACCAGCGTCACCGGCGTCCAGGCGAGCCACAGCGCCGCCATATTGATCCGCAGCAGCGCAACCGCCCCGAAGGCAGCCCCGAGCAGGCCAATCTCCCCAAAGCGAAGCTGCCCGGTCTGAAAATACCGCAGGAACACCAGCATCCCCAGGGCAATCCAGGGCATCGCATATTCTTCGGTCAGATTCCCGCCCTCATAGAGGCGCCTCCCGCAGACAAGAAAGCTCAGCATCACAGCCAGCACCGCACTGCTCCTGCGCCGGCTCATGCACGCGCAGGCAGGCAGCATCAGCGCCATCGTGGCCATCATATTCAGAAGCTCCAGAATCCAGAGCCCGGTATAGCTTCCCGGGGTGAGGGCAGCCCCGGCATACTGAATCAGATACAGAAGCGGACCCTTGTGGTCAAACAGATCCCGATAGGGCATGAGCCCTTCGGTCATTCTCTCCCCGATATAGGCAAAGACAGCCGCATCGCCAACCGGCCAGAACCCGTGATGCAGAAGAGTGGCCCCCGCAGCCGCAAGGAATGCTGCCGATGCGAATGTGACGGGACGGGTGCACGGTGCTGTTTCCTCCCCCGGGCTTTTTCCCTCCGGCATGGCCGGCTTTCCGGGCAGGCGAAGCCACAGCAGCTGCAGAACGAACACCATCACGCAGAGAAGGGCGTGGAAAACGCCGGGTGACAGTCCCATCATGCAGGCGTCACTCCCTTCCGGATCAGCAGAACCACCCTGTGGAACACAAGCCCCGTGAAGATACAGCCAGCCGCAATCAGCACCGAGAGCAGCCCGCGGTCCGAGCGCTCATAGGTCCAGAGCATGATATAGTCCGCCGCCAGAAGGATCTCGAAGGACGATTCGCCCAGCACGCGGAAGGCCGCGCAAAGCCACGCCGCCCGCTTTTTCAGCCATTCGAACGCCGCCGCCAGCAGAAGGCAGGCTCCGGGCGCCGCAAGAAAGCAGGGATACCAGCAGACGCCTGTCTCCCGCGAGGCTTCAAAGGGCATGCGCCAGGCGAGGAACATACAGAAGACCCCCGCCAGATAGGCTGCGCCTGTCAGCAGCAGGCCTTTTTTCGAAAGGCCTCTGCCCTTCAGAAAGGCGCAGAAAAACATTCCGAGCAGGAAAACCGGCAGCCTCGCCATCGCCTCAAGCTGCTCTCTGTGGAGAAAGGACAGCGAGATCAGAAACGCAAGGCCCGTCAGCACGGCCGCTGTGACCATGGGCCGCCTGCTTTCGCGGACAAGGGAATACACCACCGGCCCCAGAAGATAGAAGAGCATGATCGCATAGGCATACCAGTTTCCCTGCCAGGGCATGTTCATCCAGTAGCCCGTAAAGGTGAAAAAGCCCAGCAGCTCCGGGACCGAATAGCGGATCCCCATCTGCAGCCGTCCGAGCACTGCGTAAACGAGGGCATAGATCCACCAGGCGGGGAGTATTTTCCGCAGGCGGTTGCACATATAGGCAGCTGTGCTGTGCCGCGAAAGGGACTCCCACACGCCGATGCCGCTGAGAAAGACGAACACATCCGCCGGGAGGTAAACATCCTTCAAAAAGGCCAGAGGCGGGAAAAACACATCCACCGTGCAGTGGTTGAACACCACGCATAGGATCGCAAAGCCCATCACTGCACTCCGGTGCGCGGAGAGCAGCCCCCATGCATCGGTTCCCTGCGCGATGATGTTGTGATTGTTGTTTTCCATGCCTCTCCGTTAACCCTCTCGTGAATGTGTCATTGCGAAACTGTGCTGCCACCCGGCGTCAAAGACCGCGGGCAAGCAGATGCAGGAGCCCATCCAGTTCCCAGTTGAAGTACTGATACTTATGCTGCAGCGAATCTCCGATGAAAGCCGCGGTGTCCGCAGGCACGGGATAGCCGTTGCCGGCGTGCA
>CADBNC010000187.1 GCA_902795885.1 Oscillospiraceae bacterium | reverse complement strand
TAACTCCGCGTAGGGACAGTGCAGCACGCGTTTGGTGTAGACCGCGGCCACACCGGTCTTGTGCAGCACTGCGCTGACGCCTGCCGTGACCATTAAAGCCAGAACCAGAAAAACAACAACCCACTTTTTATGGTAAGCCCGGGAACGTAGCATCTGCTGAAGACGAGACTCCTTCATTTTATACAGCCCTGCCTTTTCTATATGATACCGATGGTGTGCTCTCGTTTCGCCTGCACCGCAACTGTTGTGATCGGTATTCGATATATATACATAGTAAAGATATCACAAAATCGTGCAGAACACAACACCGCAGTTTACATAACTCTCAATTTATTTGTTCATTTATATTATATCATGACGACATTCTCTCATGCTTACCGTCAACAAAGGCATCAATATTGTCTGTTATCCTGCGTTGTTTCGTCCCGGGTTTCTGCGCCTGTGGTCTTCGAGGATCTGTTCTCTTCTCGCCCAGGGGACATGTTACCTCTCTTTTTTTGGAGAGGTAACATACCGCACACGCAAAAAAGGCCCTGTTTTATTACTGTTTTCATCTTCCGTAACCTCTGTTACCCTGTTACCTCTTACCTGGATATACGTATGCGTGTGTCTTATCCTCATGACTGAAAATTATTCATCCGTTACAGAGGACATATATGCCCGGGCGAGAGGTAACAGCGGTTACGGAGGCCAGCCCCGGAACGCTCTCAGAACGGCAGCCCCAGATCTTCGATCGGCTCGCTCTCGTCAATCTCGTCGACCCAGCTCATTTTCGTCTGTTCCTCAGGCGGCTGCGCTGTCTCCGGCTGCACGACCGGCGGCTCTTCCGTTCCCATCCGGATATTCATCACGTAGACCCGGCTTGCGATCCCCTTGATCCGCTTGACCGTCTGCACACGTCTTTTTCCGTCCGCCTCGGAGAAGGTATCGATATACCCCTTGCGTCCGAAGCCCCGGATACACTTGGCATGCGGGAAGCGCGCATCGTCCAGGGCCCTGTTCAGCTCGCTCACGAGGACATACACCTTGTCCCTTTCAATCTGGCCAAGGATCGGCGACATGGCTTCTGTTGTCGGCAGCCCTTCACTGGCCCACGTAAAGTGCTGGCTGTTGGCCGCCACCCAGTTCTGCGTGAAGCTCCACGCCGCGTCGATGGTCTCCTGCGGGCGGTCCGCCTCCACGCGTCTGATTGCCATGGCCCCCAGCTTCACCGCTTCCGCCATCGCCTGATCGCGGTTCAGCCCGAACACGGCAAGGGAGGAATAAAAATCCCCCAGGGCGATGACCGCCACGTTGGTGAAGTGCGGGTTCGAGCGGCAGCCCGGTTCCGTGGCATCGCCCATACGCTGCAGGATCTCCCTGTAGTCCGCGTCCAGGCGCGGGAGCGTTTCCTGCTCCCCGTCCGCGCCATCAACAGGCACAGAGCTGCCGAGGATCTCGTCGATCAGGTAATCGATATACTTCTTCCCGGAGAAGCCATAGTTCAGCGCGGTGTCGGTGTGCAGGCGGATGCCCAGCTCCTCGTCGACAATGCCCTCTTCGTTCATCAGCGGGCAGGCGTTGATCTCCAGCAGTCTCGCATTGATGCCGTCCATGGAGCTCTCCGCACGCATCGGCTGCTCGCCGGTGGAAAGGATGACGTTGTTCCAGCCATCGATCCTGCGGATGCCGCTGCCGATCTTGCCCCGGGTCTTGCCCACACCGTTGCCGAGGTTATAGACGACATCGTTCACGGACATATACTTCTCCTTCAGGGACTGCAGCTCATCCAGCGCCAGAGGCAGATGCTTCATGGTGGCGGCACGCTGCTCGAGGCCGAAGAGGGTTGCGTTATACGTTCCGATCAGCTTTTCCGGGTCGCCATAGACACTGAGGCAGAGCTTCAGGACGGCGGTTTTCCCTCCGCGGGACTCGTACCAGCAGTGGAGATAGATATTCCGGTGCGGCAGTTTGTTCAGCAGCGGTGAAGCAAAGGACGCCGCCAGCATCAGCCTTGCCCAGGGATAGGACCGCGCCTGCGCCGCCAGCGCCATCCAGGCCTCTTCCGACCCGCGGGTGTGCAGGCCCTCGAGCAGGTTGGTCGTGCCGGTGCTGTCGTCGTTATACTGCACAACATCCCGGATACGATAGGGATAGAACTCGCTGCCCACCCATCCGGCCCGGTTCAGGCAGCGCTTGATGGGGATCACGCCTCCGTTGGCCGCCTCCATCTCGGCAAGGTATTCCGTCATGCCGGACGTTGTCCCGGAGGACACGGGGAGGCCGAAATCCGCAAACCGGATGATGGTGTTTTTGTTGAGCAGGTCGGCCCGGGAGGCGGTCAGCTTTTTATAACGGCCGTTCCGGCGGAAGGTAAGCTCGAGCTTCTCCGACTCGTCGTCCACGCTGACCACCTTTGCGCTGACAAAAACAGGGTCCCTGCTGATCCACACCGGAACCGTCTCGCCCTGCACCGTCTTCAGATACCGCACGCCGTATTCGTCCACCACCCAGGGCGAGGGAACGATCATCCCCGTTGTGCAGCAGTCCTGCAGCTTCAGGATTCTGGCCGACGGCACCCCGGTTCCCATCGCGCTGCAGAGGCGGTCCTTCATTTCCTTTTCAAACCGGCGGATGCCCAGCTCCTTCGGGATCCGTCTCTTCAGCGCGGCGTAGCGGGGCAGATCCTCCCGGTAGGCCCAGGCTGCCAGCTCCAGCAGCTCCGGCGAGACTGCCTCCTCCACCGAAAGGGAATCCCGGGCCAGATATTCATCCAGCCGGGCGGCGTTCCCGCCTGTTTTCGCGGCCCCGTCCTGCGCATCCTCCTCCCCTGCTTTCACAACGCAGGGCTCTTCCTCTGTGCCGGGTTCGTCCACGGCTTCGTCTCCGGTTCCGTCCCCGTCCTGGTACCCGTCCCCGTCATCCGCCGGCAGATCAGCGAAGTCCTCCGCCGCGCCGTATTCCGGTCCGTAAAAGGAGGTGCAGCCGCTGACAGCCCTGCGCATGGTGAGCTCCCCGTAGGTGCATTCCCCGCGGCGCGCGTCCCACTTTTCGCGGTAGAGGCCGGATTCGCGCATCAGCCGGTCCATCTGCTCCATGTCACCCCGGCAGAAGAACGCCAGGCGGCGGCACACGGAAAGATCGGCCTGCGAGCGGGACCAGTTGGGGTCCTCCTGCTTTGTCCAGTCACCGCTGTAATACCGGGCGAAGGCCTCCCCGCCCCTTGCGCGGTAGCACTTCTGCAGGACCTCGCCGTCGCTGAGAATGGAGCCGCCCTCCGGAACCCGGATCTCTCCGCAAACAGGCTCCGGGCGCTTCATAAACCTCTCGCTGAACGCATCCAGCGCCTCTGCCGAAACCTGCAGGTTCCCCTCGCGGAAGAGATTGCCCGTCATCGTCATAAAGCGGCGGGTCATCCCCCCGAGATAAATCTCCAGACCATATCGGTTGCAATTGACATAATATTCTTCCGTATCGTAGATCCAGTTCTCCGGCATGAGGAAGAACAGATGCAGCCCGGTGCCCGAGGGGGAAACCTCCGCCCAGGCCTCCGGCAGCATGGCCAGAACAGCCTCGGCGGTTTCCGTGAGGACTCCCTCTTCCCCGATGCAGTGGTCCACGTCAATGCAGCCCATCGCTCCGCTGATGTTCATCCCGACACCGCTGTATTCTCCTTCCTCCAGCGCTGCCAGGGCGGTGTCCAGATCCGCAAAGCTGTACGCCCTGTCGACAGCCGCACGGAAGCCCGTTCTCGGGTTATACGGGATCTTCGTGGGCCGCCCGCCGGCGTCCTCCTCATACTTCCAGACGCAATAGGGCATCCCGCGCAGGGCCTCCGGGTATCTGCGCATCATCTCCGGGCTGCAGTATACGGCGGATCTGCTTTCCTTCTTTTCTTTCTCCACAGACGCTCCTCTCCCGGCGCTCAATTGAGCACCGACTAATTTTATCTTTTATGTGAGTCTATTCTATACCCCCGTTGCATTGTTGTCAATACTCTTTTTTGTGTTTTTGTGTGTCTACCGCAACTGTTATTTTGATCCGCTGGAGAAAACCTCGGCCAACAGCTGGGTTCAGGCCAGTTTCCTCGCAGCTGGAAGGGGCATCTTTTTTCCCTCACCCCTGTTGACAGGATCGTGTCTACGTGATAATATATGTATGTCTATTTAGTCTATTGGAGGTTCCGTAATGTCTATTCGCTATCTGCAGATCGGCCTGGAGGAAGATCCGGTGGCAGGCGGTGCCGGTCCCCTTTCGCTGCGCTTCGAACAGCTGATCCCCGAGAACCATGAGTTTCTGATGACTTTTATCGACTATGATCTCTCGCATGTGGAGCTGCCGCTGGCGGAATATCTCGCCTGCCTGGATACCGGCAGGGACGCAAAAAAGCAGCTCCTCGTGTCTGCCGTTACGGAGCTGCAGAAGATGCATCCTTATTTTATGGTCTGCCGGGAAAATGCCGCGAAGCTTCTGAACCAATGCTTTGCCGACCATGTCCGCATCCGCTTCCCCTCGCTCGGGGAGCAGGAGCAGAAGGCGCTCTTCCTGAAGGTCGCCGTAACGGATTACAGCTTCTATGCCGCTCCCGACCGGTTCTTCACCCCCTATCTCCTGTCCGACGGGGAGCATATTCTGGACCGCCTGTATACGCTACAGGACGGTCTCCGCAAGTGGATCTTCCTCACCATCGACAACACCAGCCCCGCGCTGGCCGCCCTCAGCGCAAAGGAGCGCTCGGTTCTGTATGCCCATATTGCCTGCAGAGATATGGACTTCCCCCAGCTGCACCTGCGGACAGAATACAGCACCCGCTCCACGCCGCGCATGCTGAAGCGCCTGCCTCCCTGGGACTTTGGCCATGGCGAGGATGCCGGCGCCGACGCCATTCCCCTGAAGGGGCACTATGATCTGCTCGGGCAGGAGCTCGACGCCCTGATGCAGGATCCCGCCGGCGAAATCCCGCCCCTCATGCAGGATGTCATTGATGCCGCGGCCGGCACCTGCGAGGACTGCGATGTGATCACCTATTACATCCGCAGTTTTGCCAACCTTCTGGAGCTTGAGGTATATCAGATGGTGCACGCCGATCTCCGCATGAAGCGCTGCAAAAACTGCGGCCGCTACTTCATCGTGGACAAATCCAATCAGGAATACTGCCAGCGCCTCGCCCCCGGCTCC
>CADBNC010000186.1 GCA_902795885.1 Oscillospiraceae bacterium | reverse complement strand
GCTTCCGTTTTTCAGCATGTGGTAGACCAGCTCTGCCGCGGCTTCACGTTCTGTCATGCCCGGGCGAAGCATCGGCAGCACCTCTTCGAGTGCAGCCTCGCTGATCCGCTGGGCACGGATCATGCGCTGAATCTCGTCCCCGGTCTTCGATGCGCGCAGCTGGACGAGAAGCTCCTGCGCCGGCAGCAGAGTGAGGCCAAGCCTCTTCTCATAGGCAAGGTACTGCCCGTGGCTCAGCTTTCCTTCCTCGGCACCTACGCGCTCAGCACCGTCCTCACGCAGAACCTCCAAAATGCGTTTCATCAGGGGATTCTCCCGGCTGTAGAGGATCGGCGTAACCTCCGGATCCACGGTGTTCTCCGCCGCCTCTATATAGCGGGAATCCGTAATCAGGGCAGCACGTTTTTTTGTCACGAGCACTGCCCCGTCCGAAATATGAAAGCCCGTCGCATAGCGCTGGTTTTTCTCATCCGTCAGCAGAATAGCGTCCAGATTCTTCTCCAGCATTGCCCGCCTGATTCTCTCCACATTGTTCATCGTCCCGTGGTTCTCCTTTCAGCCTTTTCGGCCCTTCCCTGCCCCGTTTTCGCCGGCAGAGGTTATCTTTAATCATGATTCTGATAGTTTCACAGACTGCCGTACAGGCAAAATATCCCTCTCAGGCACGGAAACCTCCTGATACGGCTTTTCTGATCATACCACAACCGGCCGCAAAGTGCCACAGGAAAATCATTTCTCCTTCCTCTGGCAGCATTCTCCCGGTATCGTCCTGCCGCAGTCAGCCCTCTGTTCTTTGCTTGACAACCATGATATGATAAAGGCGCAGCCGCTGTATGAAAACGCTCGGCAGCGGCTTCAAAAACATCAGCAGAAGGATATTGGAATGTCCATGAAAACATTTGATTTTGAGTCGATTGTGAAAAACCCCGCCGTGTTCGCCGACGGACGGCTTCCCGCGCATGCGGACTTTGTCCCTTACCGAAGCAGGGCTGAGCTCTTCGCCGGGGAAAGCTCTCTCCGCCTGCCGCTCGATGGCCTCTGGCACTTTCATTATGCGCGCAATCCCTCCGCCGCCCCGGAGGGATTCTGGATGCCGGGGTATGATCTCTCCGGCTGGGATACGATCCGTGTCCCGGCGCACATCCAGATGGAGGGATATGACGTCCCTGCCTATGTGAACACCCAGTATCCCTGGGATGCTTCCGAGGCACTGCAGCCGGGCCAGGTGCCATCAGTCTTCAACCCGGTTGCGGACTATGTATGCAGCTTCACCTTGCCGCCGCAGTTTCAGGGCGGTGATGTACGCATCTCCTTCCAGGGCGTGGAGAGCGGCTTCGCCGTCTGGCTGAACGGGGATTATATCGGCTACAGTGAAGACAGCTTTACCCCTGCGGATTTCTGCCTGGCCGGTCACCTCTGTGAAGGAGAAAACCTCCTTGCCGTCCGCGTATGGAAATGGACGCCGGGCAGCTGGTTTGAGGATCAGGATTTTTATCGCTTTTCCGGTATCTTCCGCAGCGTTTTCCTTTATCTTGTTCCGGAGGCCGCTGTAGAGGACATTTCCCTTCGTCCCGAGCTCAGCGGGGATTTTTCCACCGGCAGGCTGCTTGTTACCGCCTGCACGAAGGGCAGCGGTCAGCTGCGTCTTCGCCTTCTTTCACCGGTCCGGCAGGAACTCGTACTCCCCTTTGAGGCTGCATCCGGGACCTGCAGCGCAGAATTCCACGTAGAAAAGCCTGTTCTGTGGTCAGCGGAGAATCCCTTCCTGTACGATCTGGAGATCGAGGTTCTTACCCCTGACGGCAATATCACAGAAACAATCCGGCAGCACATCGGCTTTCGCCGGGTGGAGATCCGTGAAGGCATTCTTCTGCTGAACGGAAAACGTCTTGTTCTCCACGGCGTCAACCGGCATGATTTCAGTTCGCTGAGCGGCAGAGTGCCCGACCGGGAGCAGCTTCTGCAGGATATCCTCACCATGAAGCGCCACAACATCGACGCTGTTCGAACCTCCCACTACCCGAACCAGAGTCTGCTGTACGAGCTCTGCGATCAGTACGGTCTCTATGTCATGGACGAAAACAACATGGAGACCCATGGCAGCTGGGATGCCTATTTGCGTGGGAAGGCGGAGGAAGACTTTGTCGTCCCGAAGGATCACCGCGAATTTGCCCCCATGCTGCTCGACCGCGTGCGCAGTACCTTTGAGAGGGACAAGAACCACCCCTGCGTCATTCTCTGGTCCTGCGGGAACGAGTCTTTCGGCGGCAGCGTCATTCGCGATATGACAGCTCTGTTCCATCAGCTTGATCCATCCCGCCCGGTACACTACGAGGGCATCACCTGGGACCCGACCTATCCCGAGACCAGCGATCTTGCCAGCTGTATGTATCTGCCGGCGGCGCAGATAGAAGAATTTCTCGCAGATAATCCCGAAAAGCCCTTTATCTGCTGTGAATACTCCCATGCCATGGGCAATTCCTGCGGCGCGATGCACAAATACACCGATCTCACTGAGCGGCAGCCTCATTATCAGGGCGGTTTCATCTGGGACTTTGCCGACCAGACCATCTGGAAGAAGAACCGCTATGGCAAGTGGTTCCTGGCTTACGGAGGCGATCATGGTGAACGGCCGACGGATTATAACTTCAGCGGAAACGGTATCGTTTACGGCGGTGATCACGCCCCCTCGCCGAAGATGCAGGAAGTCAAATACAACTATCGCCCGCTGCGTATTCTGTGTGACGAGCAGGGCTTCACGGTAAAAAACCGCTTTCTCTTTACAGATGCCGCCTCTTTGTGTGCGGAAGTCATCCTCCAGGCAGACGGGAAGGAAATACGCCGCCATCCCATCCGCATCGAGATCAGACCCCAGGAGGAAGCGCGCTTTCCCTGGCCGCAGGAGCTGATGCAGGAAATCGCACTTTTGCGTGCAGCTTCAGGCAGCCTCAACAAGCCCGAGCCTGAGTTTTCCCTCACGGTTTCCTTCTCGCTGGCAGAAGACTGCCTCTGGGCCAAAGCCGGACATGAGACCGCCTGGGAGCAGTTCGTCCTGCCGCATGCCGAAGTTCCCTTCCGTTGTGAAAAGCCTCTCACGCTGGTGCGGGGAAAAGCCAATGTCGGCGTTCGCGGAGAAAACTTCTCTGCCCAGTTCTCCGCATTGACGCCCGGGCTGACCTCCTATGTCTTCGCCGGGAGAGAATTGATCGAGCAGATCCCAATGCCGAATTTCTGGCGTGCCCCGACTGACAATGACCGCGGCAACAATATGCCTCAGCGTTATGCTCAGTGGAAAATCGCAAGTCTTTATGTCACCGGGAAGGGCGAGGGCGCCTGGGATCTCTATCCCGAGGTGACCGAACATGAGCACAGCGTTTCCGTTCGCTATCGGTATTATATGCCGACAGTTCCGGCGAGCAGCTGCACGGTGGAATATGAGGTTTTCGGCGACGGAAGCGTCTTCACCACCCTCTCCTGTGATGTACCCGAAGGTCTTCCTGACATGCCCGAGTTTGGGATGCTGTTCCGCTTCAGCGCCGACTTTGACAGGGTCCGCTGGTATGGTCTCGGGCCTGAGGAGACCTATGCCGACCGCCTGAGGGGCGCCCGGCTCGGCCTCTGGGAAAAGAATGTACCTGACTGTCTGGCCCATTATCCACGCCCGCAGGAGAGCGGAAACCACTGCGCAGTCCGGTGGCTCCGCATTACCGACAGAAAGGGCCGCGGTATGGAATTCACCGGCGATGGATTCTCTGCGAATGTTCTCCCCTGGACACCACACGAGCTGGAGAATGCCCTGCATGAGCACGAGCTGCCGCCTGTCCATTACACCGTAGTACGGGCCGCACTGCAGCAGATGGGTGTCGGCGGCGATGACAGTTGGGGCTCTGAGACTCACCCGGAGTATCTTCTGCCTGCCGGTCAGCCGCTGTCCTTCCGTTTCTGCTTCCGGGGGATCTGATTCCGTCTTCCATGTTGGTTTTCTTTACTCTGCTTGTTTCCAGAATGTCCTTTGCCTTGTGTTTTCGGGCATTGACAGTTTTTCTTTCAACTGATAGAATTGATTTAACCAAACTATAAAAAGGGGTGTATGCTATGGCAAAATCTGTTGTTTATTTCTCCAAGGATATTTCCCCGGAGATCGTAGTCAAAATGTACGAAAAACTGGGGATCGAGCTCCCCGGCAAGGTCGCCGTAAAGGTTCACTCCGGTGAAAAGGGCAACCAGAACTTCCTTCGTCCGGAATTCTGGAAACCCATGGTCGATCACGTCAACGGCACCATTGTTGAGTGCAACACTGCCTATGGCGATGCATTCGGCGGCGTGCGCGACCATACGGAATCCCATCTGAAGCTGATCGAATACCACGGCTGGAACAAGGTCTTCGATGTGGATCTGATGGACGAGGAAGGCCCGGATCTCTGCTGGGAAATCCCCAACGGCAAAATTCTGAAGGAGAACTACGTTGGCAAGGATATCGTGAACTATGATTCCATGCTCGTTCTCGCCCACTTCAAGGGCCACCCGATGGGCGGGTACGGCGGTGCCCTCAAGCAACTCTCCATCGGCTGCGCCAGCGCCAAGGGCAAGGCTCTGATTCATTCCGGCGGCAAGAGCGAGAGCAACATTGAATGCTGGAACGTTCATGCAGACAAGAATGCCTTCCCGGAGGCCATGGCAGATGCCGCCTCTTCGGTTGTGAAGCATTTTGAAGGAAAGATCGCGTTTATCAATGTGATGAAGAACCTTTCTGTCGACTGTGACTGCCTCCCCACTGCCGCCGCTCCCTGCATGAAGGATATCGGCATTCTCGCCTCCCTGGATCCTGTTGCAATTGACCAGGCCTGCATCGACCTCGTGTTCAATTCCGATGATCCCGGCCGCGATACCCTTGTCAAGCGTGTAGAGAGCCGCAACGGCCGCCACACCATCGAGGCCGCGGCAGAGCTCGGTTTCGGCAGCCGTGAATACGAGCTGGTTGAAGTCTGATCCCTCTTCTTACGGGCAGCTGCCCGCTTCACAGAGAAGCGCCCCCTGCGTTTTACCGCAGGGGGCGTTGTTTCTCTATCGAGATTGTTTCTTTTCCGAATTGTATGATTTCCTCATGGCAGCGGATTCATGCATCCGGATTCCGTTCGATGAACTCTGATTATTTGCAGGAAGAGTAACAATGCGCAACTTTTATGAAAGTCCGCTCCCCTGCAGCTGCTGCCTGATCAGCGGGATAATGGTTCTGTCAGCCGGAAGCCAGGCAACGCTGTCAAGGTTCTCCGCATCCAGCCAGCGGGCAGCTTCGTGCTCTCTGAGCACAGGGGGCTCCCCCACAATGCTGCACCAGAAACACTGCATGCTGAGATGGAAAGAAGGATAATCGTGTTCAATCGTCGCAAGCGGATCCCCAACCACAATCCTGGTATCCAGTTCTTCCCGAATCTCGCGCGTCAGAGCCTGTTGCGGGCTCTCGCCGGGTTCGATCTTCCCGCCGGGGAATTCCCAGCCGTCTTTCTGATCACCATATCCACGCTGTGTGGCAAAGACTCTGTCACCATCCCGGATAACAGCGGCCACCACCCGGACAGTCTTCACGGTTTTCACTTCTTCGGCAGGCTTGTTCATTTTTATCTGGTTCCTCACTGTAACAAACTGACACGATATCCGATCGGAGTATATCACCGGCCTGATATCGTGTCAATCTGTATGGTCAGAACTCCCGCTGCCGCGAAGTCCGGCTCACGGGCATCTCAGGCGAGTGCAGCGCCAAGAGCCCTGCAGGCCTCGACAGCCTCATCATCCGGTGCATCGTTTGCCGTTACACTCGCACAGGCCAGTACCGCACCAGCAGACCTGCAGTCGTCTTCCCAGTTGCGCATCCACTCGCATTCACCCCAGCCATAGGAGCCGAAGAGAGCAATCTGTTTTCCTGAAAGACTGCTCTTAACCGAATCGAACATTGGCTCAAATTCGCTGTCCTCAAGCTGCTCGCTGCCCATGGCGGGGCAGCCAAAGGCGATCGCGTCATACTTTGCAACATCGCCGGCGCTGAATGCGGAAGCGGTAATCTTTTCCGCGCTGGCGCCAGCCGCCTGGGCTCCTTTCAAAACCGCATCCGCCATAGCTTCGGTGTTGCCCGTGCCACTCCAGAATACAACTGCTACTTTTTTCATGTGTCTGCCATCCTTTCTTTTTTCAGACTGCAACTGCAAGCTCGGCCAGTGGGTAACCGGCCCGGATTCTCCTGCAGTAGGAATCTGTGCATTTTTTGTATTGTTCAAAGGTACGGCGTGCTTTTTCCTCGTCACCGTAAACCTTCCAATACCCGACGAACTTATAATTCTGCGCGTGGTTTTCGATAAACCCCCTGACGTCCTCCGGGGGATAGCTTAAAAACAGGCCAATTTCATGGGGGAATTCCTGCCCGGCTCCTATGCGGCGGATCAGCCGGCGAATGCACTGCTGATAAGGCATCCCCTTGTACCCTGCCTCGTCCAGAATCTCTCTGGCATCCCGGTTTTGAAAGTCCTCCTGCAGAAAGCCCGGTCTGAAGAGATAGAGAAGAGCTTTGCCGTTATGGTAGCGCAGCGGAAGAATGCACATGCCATTACGGGAAAAGATCCGGTTTAGCTCCCGAAGCTCAGAGGCCATTTCTTCCCGGCTGTCATATTCGCAATTGAACATGCTGCCGGTTTTGATCCCCGCAAGGGTTGGCGCACAGCATCGGACAAACATCTCTTCTGACATGACTGCATCCCCCTGTTATAGATATTAGGCAAATCTAACTATCATTCTGAAAAGAAACCGCAGGTGCGGCGTCAGGTTTTGAGTTAATCTCATCTAATTGCATTTTTACTTTATCACATTAAAGCCGATCTGTCAAGAGGGAGAAGAGAACAAAGGCGTTGTCTCAAAATAGCTTAGCATGCTATTGATAGGCAACGCCTCTTTGATTTAGCCAGAAGATAACGTATAATAATTTTCGCACATTTGAAAAATGAATAGAAATAGAGAGTCCAGATCGTGTAAGATAGAGTTACCACACAAAAT
>CADBNC010000185.1 GCA_902795885.1 Oscillospiraceae bacterium | reverse complement strand
TGGGAACAACTGGACTCGAACCAGTGACCCCCTGCTTGTAAGGCAGGTGCTCTAACCAGCTGAGCTATGCTCCCGCGCGACAGCTTTCATATATTAACCGATTCTTTCACGTTTGTCAACAATTTTTTTAAAAAGTTGAGAGGTGAAAGAATATTGACCTGTGAGATGATAAATGATAAAATACCATGTCTTTAGTATATTGCCGCGAAAGGCAGAGAACAGAGGAGCTTCCGTATGCCGGCCATTGTGGAATTTGAACACGTATCCTATCGCTATCCCGACGCTGAGAAACTGAGTCTGGCGGATGTGAGCTTCCAGCTGGAGAGTGGCAGTTTTACGGCACTTGTCGGACACAATGGCAGTGGAAAGTCAACCACGGCAAGGCATATGAATGGACTGCTTCTCCCTTCGGAGGGGCGTGTTCTGGTAGAAGGGATAGACACCACGGATGAAGACCGCCTGCTGGATATCCGCAGGACTGTCGGTCTGGTGTTCCAGAATCCGGACAACCAGATTGTCTCGAACGTGGTGGAGGAGGACGTTGCCTTCGCTCCGGAAAATCTCGGTCTGCCTTCGGAAGAGATCCGGCGCCGGGTGGACGAGGCCCTGCACCTTGTGGGGATGGAGGAATACCGACTGCATGCGCCCCACCTCCTCTCCGGCGGGCAGAAGCAGCGTGTGGCGATCGCCGGGGCGCTTGCCATGCATCCGAAGCTGCTGGTTCTTGATGAGCCGACAGCCATGCTCGACCCCCAGGGGCGGCAGGAGATTCTGTCGATTGTCACGAGGCTCTGCCGGGAAGAGGGAATGACAGTGCTTCTGGTGACGCACCACATGGAGGAATGTCTCGCGGCAGACCGTGTGATTGTGATGAGCGAGGGAAGAATCATCGATGACGGCACCCCGCTGGAGATTTTTGCCCATACGGAAGAGATGCTTGCGGACGGGCTCGACGTGCCGGAGACCGTACGTCTGATTGATGAACTGAGAAAAAGAGGCTTTGACCTGCAGCCGGAGGACTATGATGCAGAAACCTGTGCGGCCTGCATCGCGGAGGAAATCCGCAGAATGAAAAAAGCGGCTGCGCCTGAGGCGGGCAGTCTCACAGGACAGGAGGCTTAACTGCCATGGCGGAGATTATTACAGAAAACCTGGAACATCGCTATGGCGCGGGCACACCCTTCGAGCATGTTGCAATCCGGAACGTGAGCCTGCGCTTTGCACCCGGGGAGATGGTTTTTCTTGCCGGGCATACGGGCTCCGGAAAATCCACCTTTATCCAGCATCTGAACGCCCTTCTCGCACCGACTGCCGGGCGGGTTCTTCTCGACGGAGAGGATATCAACCGCAGCAAGGCTTCGAGACGGGATACAAGAAGAAAAGTCGGGCTGGTGTTTCAGTATCCGGAATACCAGCTGTTTGAAGAGACGGTTCGGAAGGACATCGCATTCGGACCGCGGAATATGGGCCTTTCGGAGGCTGAGATTGATGAGCGTGTTTCGGAGGCTGCTGACTTCGCCGGTGTCGGGGAAGAGCAGTTCGACCGCTCGCCCCTGGAACTCTCCGGCGGACAGAAGAGGCGGATCGCCATCGCGGGAGTTATGGCCATGCGTCCTTCCGTGCTGATCCTGGATGAGCCCACCGCCGGGCTTGACCCACGGGGCAGCCGTCTTCTGATGGAGAACCTTCGTACCTATCGGGAGAAAACAGGTGCGACGCTGCTGATCGTAAGCCACTCGATGGAGGATGCGGCCCGCTATGCCGGGCGGATTGTGGTCTTCCGCGAGGGTGAGGTCTGCCTGGACGGGACACCTGCAGAGGTTTTTGCGCATCCGGAAACCGTCTATGAAGCGGGGCTGGTGCTTCCCAAAACTGCCGAGATTGCACGCCTGCTGAAGCAGCAGGGGATCCCGGTGGATAACCCTGCCTATACGCGCGAGCTTCTTCTGGAGGCGATCTGTCGGGCGGCCGGGCTGCAGGCCTGAAGCGGACAAAGAGCAAAGACAAAGAGCCAGGCAACTGGCAAGAAGGACTTTACGCATGCTGAAAGACATCACCATTGGTCAGTATTTCCCGGGCGATTCGATCCTGCACAGACTGGATCCCCGCGCGAAGCTGATTGCTGTATTTCTCTATATTGTTGCCCTGTTTGTGAACAGCAGCTGGCTGGCAAATGCAGTCATGCTGATACTCACCATTATTCTGATGGCAGTATCAGGTATTCCGCCCCGCCATATTCTCCGCGGGCTGCGGCCCATGCTGTTTATCATCCTGCTGACAGGCATACTGAATCTCTTCTTCACGAAGGGAACGCCGGTCCTGCCCGGCTGGATCATTACCTGGGAGGGCATATCCCAGACCATCAAGATGATGCTTCGCATCACAATGCTGATCATCGGAACCTTCCTTCTGACGTATACGACAAGCCCCATGCAGATCACAGACGGACTCGAGTATCTGCTCAGCCCCCTCAAACGCCTTCATGTGCCGGTGCACGAGCTGACACTGATCATGAGCATGGCACTGCGATTCATCCCGACCCTGATCGAGGAGACGGACAAGATCATGTCCGCACAGAAATCCCGCGGGGCTGACTTTGAAACCGGCGGGCTGGTCCAGCGCGCGAAGGCGCTGATCCCGGTGCTGGTTCCTCTCTTTGTTTCCTCCTTCCGGCGTGCGGATGAGCTGGCTGTCGCGATGGAGAGCAGATGCTATCACGGTGGGGAAGGCAGAACCCGCATGCACGAGCTGGTATATACCCGCAGGGATATCGTTGCCATATGTCTTGCCGTGGCTCTGCTGGGCCTTCTGATCATTCTGCGGTAAGACCATCCGCGGCCTGTTATTTCTTTATTTGAAGGCACCGCCGAAGAAGCGAGGAGCACAGATTTCATGACACGCAATATGATTCTGCATCTGGCCTATGACGGTAGCGCCTATCATGGCTGGCAGACCCAGAAAAATGATCGTACGGTGCAGCAGACCCTGGAAGAGTCTCTCTCCGAGGTGTGCGGACACACTGTGAAGGCAGTTGGCTGCGGAAGGACGGACGCCGGGGTTCACGCTCGGCATTACTGTGCCAATTTCCGCACCGAAAGCCGCATTCCTGCCGACCGCCTGCCCTTTGCCGTGAACGCGCGGCTGCCGAAGGATATATCGGTTTATGAGGCCTTTGAAGGTTCGCAGGACTTCAACGCCATTGGCTCGTGTGTGCGCAAGGAATATATCTACCGCATTCTGAACACCCAGATCCGCGATCCGTTTCTGGAAAGCCGGGTCTGCTTTTACCCGCAGCGTCTGAACATGGAGAAGATGGCGGAAGCGGCTGCCTTCTTTGAGGGCACGCATGATTTTCGCGCGGTTCGCTCAGTCGGTACAGAGACACGCACCACAGTGAGAACGGTGCACTGGTGCAGGGTTTCGCGGGAAGAGGATCTGATTACCATTGCCATCTGCGCAAACGGCTTTCTTTACAACATGTGCCGGGCGATGGTGGGGACGATGGTCTATGCCTCCTACGGAAAGCTGGAGCCGCGTGATATCCCTGCGCTCCTGGAGAAGGGGGACAGGCGCCTCACCGGACCGACGATGCCTCCGCAGGGCCTTTACATGAACCATATCTGGTATCCCTCGTTTGAGATAGGGGATAAGGGGTGAGCATATGAGTATTATCCTGGATTTAATCCTGCTTGTAATTGTTGCCATGTGTATATGGGACGGCTACCGGCGTGGGCTGATCGGCGGCATTGCTGCGATTCTGGCCGTGATTGTGGCCCTCCTTGGGGGCAACTATCTTTCTGATTCCTATTCCTCCGCGGCCATCCCCGTGCTTGAGCCTTTTATCGACGGGTATATCGATTCCCAGAAAACAAGAGACCTTATTCTGGACAAGATGGGCTATGGCTCGACAGATCTTTCGCTGGAAGATGTCCTCTCGAGTGACAGCTCCCTGCGGTTGGACTATGCCATGCTCTGCATGGAGGAGCTGGGCTTTCATGAACAGCGGGCGGAGGAGCTGGCGGAATCGGCGGTGCGCTATTCTGACCAGAATGACACCAGCATGACGGAAGCGGTGATTATGGTCCTCTGCGACAATATCTGCTATGTGGCAGGCTTTGCCCTCTGTTTTCTGTTAATACTGATTCTGCTGGTGGCGATCAGCAACATAGGATGGCTCGCCTTCCGCCTGCCGGATAATCTGCAGCTGATGGACGAGCTGGGCGGCGCGCTGATGGGCTTTATCAAGGGCTTTATCTACTGCGTGCTGCTCTGCTGGCTGCTGAGCTTCCTCGGCATTGTGATCGGAAAGGGGACGCTGAACAACACGCTTCTGGCGCGCTTCTTCATGTCCTTCCGTTTTTTGACATCAAACCTCTTATAGGAGCTGTGAATATATGCAAACAAGTATCTGTTCCCGCTGCAAAAAGAACCCGGCGGTTGTGTTTATTACCAAAATTGAGGCCGGCCAGACCAAAAGTGAGGGCCTCTGCCTGAAATGCGCGCGTGAGCTGCATATCAAGCCCGTGGACGACCTGATGAACCGGATGGGGATCACAGACGAAGATCTGGACAGCATGGCTGAAGAGATGATGGGAGCCCTGGGGGATATGGAAGGGCTTCTGCCGCAGGGGGACGAGAGCGAAACAGAAGAATCCGGCGACAGCGACGAGGATGGAAAGACCGCGACCTTCCCGCCTTTCTTCGGAAAGATCATGGATTCCTTCCGTCAGATGACAGAGGGCCAGAATGGCCAGCCGAAGGATGGGGGACCGGGTGGAAAAAACAACGAGATGCCGAAGCCGGGGAACGGCCAGAACGGAAGCGGACCGAACGATGCCCGTTGGCCTCAATCCAACGGAAAAGGCGGCAGACGCAAATTCCTGGACAACTACTGCATTGATCTGACAGCCCGGGCAGCCGAGGGAAAGCTGGACGCGATGATCGGACGGGAAGTCGAGCTTGAGCGCGTTATACAGATTCTGAACCGCCGGCAGAAGAACAACCCCTGCCTGATCGGAGAGCCGGGTGTTGGAAAGACTGCCATCGCCGAGGGGCTGGCCCAGCGTATCGCGGACGGGAAGGTGCCATACAAGCTGCAGAACAAGCAGGTGCTGCTTCTGGACCTGACTGCCCTGGTAGCGGGAACCCAGTTCCGCGGCCAGTTTGAGAGCCGCATGAAGGGCCTGATTGAGGAAATCCGCAAGCAGGGGAACATCATCCTTGTGATTGATGAGGTGCACACCATCGTCGGCGCAGGCGATGCGGAGGGCAGCATGAACGCTGCCAATATTCTCAAGCCCGCCCTTTCCCGCGGGGAGATCCAGGTGATCGGTGCGACCACCTTTACGGAATACCGCAAGCATATCGAAAAGGATTCGGCTCTGGAGAGACGATTCCAGCCGGTGACGGTGAACGAGCCCTCTCTGGAAGAGAGCGTGGCAATCCTGCAGGGTATTGCGCATTATTATGAGGACTATCATCAGGTGCGCATCTCCGGCGAAATGTGCCGCAGGGCTGTGGTGATGAGCGAGCGCTATATCACAGACCGCTTCCTCCCCGACAAGGCCATAGACCTGCTGGACGAGGCCTGCTCGGACGTGAATCTGAAGGACCCCGACCTGAACAGAAAAATGCTGATCGAGGCGGATCTGGAAAATATCCGCTTTGAAAAGGACGCCCTCCTCGCGGAGGACGCCGGGCAGGCGCAGGATGAACCGCCTGAGAGAAGGGACATGCGCTTTGCCAGAATCGCAGAGCTGCGCAGCACCGAGCTGCGTCTGCAGGAGGAATACGAGGGTCTGCAGGCCAAAGGCAACCCGAGCCTTACCGAAGACAACCTCGCCCGCATCGTGGAACTCTGGACAGGGATCCCGGCCTCCTCCATCCGTGAAAACGAGCTCGAGCGCCTTGCACAGCTCGACCAGCGTCTGAAGGCCCACATCGTCGGCCAGGATGAGGCTGTGGATGCCGTGTGCGCTGCCATCCGCAGGGGGCGTGTCGGGCTGAAGGTCAAGCGCAAGCCTGTGAGCTTTATCTTCGTCGGAGGCTCCGGCGTGGGCAAGACGGAGCTGGTCAAGCGCCTCGCGGAGGATCTTTTCCAGACGCCGGAGAGCCTGATCCGCCTGGATATGTCCGAGTTTATGGAAAAGTTCGCCGTCTCGCGGATCATCGGTTCGCCACCGGGATATGTGGGCTATGACGAGGCCGGTCAGTTGACGGAGAAGATCCGCAGGAAGCCCTATTCCGTAGTGCTGTTTGACGAAATCGAAAAGGCCCACCCGGACGTGATGAACATCCTTCTGCAGATTCTGGATGACGGGCGGATCACAGACGCCCAGGGCAGAACGGTGAATTTTGAGAACACCGTGATCGTTATGACCACCAATGCCGGCAGCAACAGGAAGACACTAAGTGTCGGCTTCGGTGCCTCCACTGAGGAGATGAACCGGGACCGCGCAATGAAGGCCCTCTCTGAATTCCTGCGGCCGGAATTTCTCAACCGCGTGGACGAGATTATCTGCTTCAATCAGCTCAGCAGCGAGAACTTCCATGCCATCGCCGAGCTTATGCTGAACGAGGTGCGCGAGCTGATGGATGCGAAGGGCATCCGCTTGACCTGGAGCGATGATGTGCCCGCCTGGCTAGCTGACAAGGCCTATTCCGAGACCTATGGCGCGAGGAACCTGCGCCGTCTGATCCAGAAAGAGGTAGAGGATGAAATTGCCTCCTGCCTGATCCAAGCCGGAAACACCGGCGTTGCCGGCATCCATCTGGAGAAGCGGGCCGAACAGGAGAGCGACGAATCCAGCGGAAAAGAGTCCGGCGGGATTGTCTGCCGTATCACGGAATAACCGCAGGCGGGTATGAGAATGAATCTTCATATGCGCAACACGACGCTGTGCTATATCGAGCAGAATGGCAAGTACCTGATGCTGCACAGGGTAAAGAAGCAGAATGACCTGAACCAGGATAAATGGATCGGCATCGGCGGGAAATTCGAAGAGGGAGAGAGCCCCGAGGAGTGCCTGCTGCGAGAGGTCCGGGAGGAGACAGGCCTCCTGCTGCAGAGCTGGGAATACCGCGGGATTGTCACCTTCGTCTCTGACGAATGGGGCACCGAATACATGCATCTCTTTCTCTCAGGGGATTTTGTCCCTGAGAATCCGGAAATCGGACTGCGGCAGTGCGACGAGGGCGTACTCGAATGGATCGACCGGGATGAGCTTCTCGGAAAGCCGATCTGGGAAGGGGATCGCATCTTCCTGCGGCTGCTGAGGGAAGAGAACAGATCCTTTTTCTCCCTGAAGCTGCGCTATGCGGGGGATACGCTTGAGGTGGCCGTCCTCAACGGACGGGAAAAACTGGTATAAAAGGCAATAAGTAACTGCCGCCGGGGCACACAACCCCGACGGCAGTTCTGTCTTCTCTATCCGTCTTCACTCAGAAGAGCGGCTGTTTACTTCACAGGCAGACCAAAGTCCGCTTCCTTGTAGCGGGTGAAGCGATACTGCTTATCCACTTCCAGATAATCCAGGCGGGCGTTCATCTCGTCCACCCACTCGTTCAGAGAATTATAGATAAAGCGGATGACCTCTTCGCGCCTCTTCATATACGCGGCAATCAGCTCCTGACGCTGACGCTCAATCTCATTCAGCAGCTCGTTGTATTGATCCCAGGCCTGATCCACTGCCTTGTTGTATTCCGTCCAGCTGGCATCCTTTGCTTGCTCCAGAGACTGGGAATAGGCGTTCTTGGCTGCCTCCATGGAATTCGTATAGGCTGAGAGATCCGGTGCGGTGGACTCAGCCTGGGCAGCTGCCGGCAGGATCCCTGCGAGACAAACGGCGCACAGCACCGTGCAGATCAGTTTCTTCATTATTTTCATTTCAGTCCGACCCTTTCCATAACATGATAAGGTTAACATAAACTATAGCCCTCCCAAAGGGAGAAGTCAAGAACGAAGATGGCAAAATATGAAGAAAAAACAGAAACAAATAGTTAAAAAATGCAATAATGCTTGTGCCTTTCCCTGATTCATGGTATACTTGCAGATGAAATTGTCTCGTTGTAAATACAGAATTGCAGTTAACATAAACTGAAATTATTTGTCATCAATTTGAATTTTAGCAGAAATGAAAATGCCATATTTTTTCGACGGACGACAGGATGGTGCAGTGTATGATGTACATGAATACAAAAAGAATGCAGATGATACTGGCAGTTCTTCTGATCAGTGTGATGATGCTCTGCGCATGCGGGCAGAAGAACACGCCCCCTGCTGAGAACAGCCCGGCAGCGGAGGCCTCTCCGGCCGTACAGAGCGGGGAAGCGACAGCCCCCGAAGAGACAGCGTCCACGGAGAGCCCGGCTCCTTCGCCGGCGAATTCTCAGGAGCCCCCTCAGCTCTCTGTCGTTTCAGGGGACAGCCAGGAGACAGACAAGTCCGGCTCGGACGGGCAGGAAGAGGAACTGGATTCCTACGAGGGTCTCACACCGGAAGAGGTCGTGGAGATCTTCAATACCCGTGCCTCTGGAGATATCAACGATAGTATCCACATGCGCATGGAATACCCCGGGCGCTTTCCCGATGACCATACCGATTCCAAGACCCCCGGCGGCATGCGGGAGGACCGGGACGACAAGGGCATCGACCTCGTCATGTGGGTGGATGGTCTGAGCAAGGACGTCTTCCTCATCAGCATGGGCGATGAGGCGGCACTGGATGATTATCTGCTGTTCCTGAACGACGCGAAAAAGGTACAGACAGAGTATCAGAAGAGAATTACGGAATATTTCCCCGATATCAAGCTCCGCCTCCGTGTGATCGAAGACACGGAATCGGACGGCACTCTCGCAGTTCTGGAGGACGGGAAGATCGTCTATGACACTGCAGATGCCGAGGAGCTGCAGCAGTATCTTGATATCCGGGATATGCTGCAGGGAGCGAACAGCGGGGCGGCCGGCTGAGGCAGTTCAGACACGCCCTGACAATAAAGATAAAAGCATAACAGAAAAGCGGTGAACGCAGCCTGCATAGCGCAGGAGCGGTTCACCGCTTTTCAGCATATCGAACCAGATTTTTCAGATTCCGATTCTCAGCATGCTTTCCGACACTTTGATTCCCAAAGCCCGTTACGCAGACTTCCTGTCGAAGAGCCCGTGCCCGGGCAGGCGCTGCCAGAGCGCACAGTCCGGGTTCGGATTTGTTGTTTACGAATCAATCGTGGAGACAGTGATGGTGGTCTCCTCAAGGACATCGAGCAGAACCCGCACCGTATCGAGGGAGGTGAAGATGGTGACGTTGTTCTCCGTTGCGCAGAGGCGGATTGCCACGCCGTCCTCATAGTGCTGGCCGCGCTGGAGAGCCCGGGTGTTGATAATATAGCTGACGTATCCCGCACGGATAGAGTCGAGGATTTCCTCGCTGCCCTCGCTGATCTTTTTCCGCACGCGGGTACGGATGCCGTGCTCCTTGAGGAAGCGGGCCGTGCCGCTGGTGGCTTCGATGTTGAAGCCCATGTCATAGAAGCGCCTCACCAGCGGGAGAGCCTCCTCCTTGTCGCTGTCGGCCAGGGTAAAGAAGACCGTACCGTAGTTCTGCAGCTTCATGCCCGAGGCCTGCAGTGCCTTGTACATGGCGCGGCTGAGCTTGTCGTCATACCCGATGGCTTCGCCTGTGGATTTCATCTCCGGAGACAGATAGGCGTCCAGACCCTTCAGCTTGTTCCATGAGAAGACAGGCACCTTCACATAGTGGCGTTTCTTCTCGGTGGGATAGAGGTCGAAGATGCCCTGCTCCTTCAGACTCTTGCCGAGGATGACTTCTGTCGCAATATCAGCCAGAGACCAGCCGGTAGCCTTGGAAAGGAAGGGAACCGTACGCGAGGAGCGGGGGTTGACCTCGATGATATAGACCTTTTCGTCCCTGTCTACGATGAACTGGATATTATACAGGCCCACGATCCCGATGCCGAGACCCAGCTTTTTGGCGTACTGCAGGATGGTGCCCTTGACCTTATCCGAGATGGAAAATGCGGGGTAGACGCTGATGGAGTCACCGGAGTGGACGCCCGTGCGCTCGACCAGTTCCATGAT
>CADBNC010000184.1 GCA_902795885.1 Oscillospiraceae bacterium | reverse complement strand
GCCATGGGAACCTTGATGATGTTCTTCTGAGCTTCCAGATCCGGAACCTTGACCTCGCGGCGGATGCCGTTGAGCTCGAAGGAAACAGTCCGCATGCCCTCTTCGTCCAGATCGCCCGGGCCGAGGTACTTGATCACGAGCATCTTGCCGTCGGCGATGTTAACGCGGTTTGTCTCGCCGATGGCAAGGCCGTGCAGGAACACATGGGTACCAAGGCGGACAATATAGCCGTAGGTCTTCCGGCTTTTCACGTAATCACGGTATACCTTGGGATAGAGACCGTAAGAGACAATACTGCGCATGTCCGGGGCCTTCGCGCCGGTGCCGTGGGCATCCGGATCAAATTCCTCAATCTCCCTGCGCAGAGAGTCAAAGTCCACAGGCTCCAGCAGCTCGCCCGGACGGCAGGTGATGGGCTCCTTGCCCTTCAGGACAACCTCCTGCAGATCCTTCGGGAAGCCCCAGGCGGGCTGACCCATCATGCCGGAAAAATAGGTGATGGCAGAGTCGGGGAAGGCCAGGCCCTGGCCCTTTTCTACGATGTTCTCGGGCGTCAGCTCATTCTGTGTCATAAAGATGGCCAGATCCCCTACCATTTTGGAGGAGGGCGTGACCTTCGGAATGTTGCCGACCATCTGGTTCACCTTGCGGTAGTTCTCTTTTACCTCGGTAAAGCGGGCACCCAGACCCATGCTCTCCACCTGGGGCTTCAGGTTGGTGTACTGACCGCCGGGAATCTCATAGCGGTAGATATCAGTGGCCGTGGTTTTGAGATCGCTTTCAAAGTCACTGTAGCGTTTCCGGATGTCCTCCCAGTAATCCGTCAGGTGCTGCAGCTGGTCCAGATCCAGGCCGGTGTCCCGTGGGGTATGCTGCAGGGCGGCCACCAAGGCATTCATGGAGGGCTGGCTGGTCAGACCGGACATGGAGGAGATGGCTGTGTCGACAACATCGACACCGGCTTCTGCAGCCATCAGCAGGGTGGCAATCTGGTTTCCGGAAGTATCGTGGGTGTGCAGCTGGATGGGAATACCGATCTCCTGGCGCAGGGCGGAGACAAGCTTCTTCGCGGCGTAGGGCTTCAGAAGGCCGGCCATGTCCTTGATGCAGAGCATGTGGGCGCCGCGCTTCTCCAGCTCCTTCGCCATATTCACATAATAGCTGAGAGTATACTTGTCGTTCTTCTCATCGAGAATGTCCCCGGTATAGCAGACAGTGGCCTGGCAGATTTTGCCCTGGTTGAGAACCTCGTCCATGGACACTTCCATTGCGGGAATCCAGTTAAGTGCATCAAAGATGCGGAAGACATCGATGCCGGTGCGGGCAGCCTGCCTGATGAATTCGCGGACCAGATTGTCGGGGTAGTTGGTATAGCCAACGGCATTGGAGCCGCGCAGCAGCATCTGCAGCATGACATTGGGGGCCTTCTCCCGGATCATTTCCAGACGTTCCCAGGGAGATTCGTGCAGGAAGCGATAGGCAACATCGAAGGTGGCGCCGCCCCAGCACTCAAAGGAGAAGGCGTCTGCGAGAATCTCGGAGGTGCCTTCCATGCCCTTGACAATATCGCGGGTGCGCACACGCGTGCCAAGCAGCGACTGGTGTGCATCGCGGGCAGTGGTATCGCAGATCAGAAGCTTCTGCTGCTTCTTGACCCACTTTGCCACCTCGGCGGGTCCCTTGGAATCCAGCATCTGCTTGAGGCCCATGCGCCTGTTGCCCGTCACCGGCGGGAAACGGGGCGTTTCGAAGAGAGAATTGACGTTGTTTTTGGCGATGGATTTTTCCGCGATGTAATAGAGCATCTTGCTGGCAGCATCTTCATCGCCGTCAATATGGAACAGCGAGGGTGTCTCATCGATGAATTTGGTATAGCATCTGCCCTGACGGAAGGTATCGTTGTTCAGAACGTTCGAGATGAAGGCGACATTGGTTTTCACGCCCCGGACACGGATTTCGCGGATGGCGCGCTCGGCCTTGCTGCAGACGCCCTCAAAGGTGTTGTCCCAGGTTGTGACTTTTACGAGAAGCGAATCGTAATACGGGCTGATCGTAGATCCGGTTCCGCCCGTGGCCTCGTCCATGCGCACACCGAAGCCGCCGGACACACTGTAGCCGGTGATTCGGCCGGTATCCGGGGCGAAGTTGTTCATGGGATCCTCGGTGGTAACGCGGCACTGGATGGCATATCCATTGCTGTGGATACTCTCCTGCGATGTGATGCCGATGCGCGGGTCGGAGAGAGGGGCGCCTTCCGCAATCAGAATCTGTGCGCGGACGAGGTCGATCCCTGTGACCATCTCTGTCACGGTGTGCTCCACCTGGATGCGGGGGTTCATCTCAATGAAATAGTAGTTCTCATCCCTGTCGACCAGAAATTCCAGCGTGCCGGCATTGGTATAGCCGACGTGCCTGGCGATTTTCACAGCATCTGCGTAGAGCTTTTCGCGAACCGCCGTGGAGACGGAGAAGGCAGGGGTGAATTCCACAACCTTCTGATAGCGCCGCTGCAGAGAGCAGTCGCGCTCAAAGAGGTGAACCACGTTGCCATGTTCATCGCCGAGTACCTGCACCTCAACATGCTTGGGGTTGACAAGGAACTTCTCCATGAAGATATCGTCGTTGCCGAAGGACTTCAGCGCCTCGGATTTGACAAGGTCAAAGTTGATTCCGACTTCTTCCACGTTATCACAGCGACGCATACCACGGCCGCCGCCGCCGGCAGCAGCCTTCAGGATGACGGGGAAACCGAATTCCATGGCGAGCTTCTGGGCTTCTTCTCTGCTTGCCAGGGGCTCTTTGGTGCCGGGCGTGGTGGGGACGCCGCATTCAATCGCCATTTGCTTGGCGCTGAGCTTGTCGCCCATCATATCCAGAATCTGGGAGGAGGGGCCGATGAATTTGATTCCCGCCTGTTCGCAGGCTCTGGCGAAATCTCCGTTTTCGGAAAGGAACCCGTAACCGGGGTGGATGGCATCACAGTCGTGCAGCCTGGCAAGATCGATAATCCGCTGAATATCCAGGTACGCGCCGAGTGGGCTCAGGTTTTCACCGATCAGATACGACTCGTCCGCGGCAGTTCGGAACATCGCATAGGTGTCTTCATTGGAATAAATAGCCACCGTGTTGAGATCGAGATCATGGCAGGCGCGGAAAACACGCATGGCAATCTCGCCCCGGTTCGCTACGAGAACTTTTTTGAACTTGCTCATCTCGAAGGACTCCTCTCTGTATAATAATGCATCAGGATGACGGTTACAGAACCATGAAATCAGCAGGCGTTCTTTCTGATTCCAATGGTACTATAACAGATCATCCTGATGCCGACAAGAAATATCGATACAGAAAAACAACGAAATTTATGCATATAATCCGAAAATCATTGGAGATTTTGCACTTTCTGCCATGGAATGGCAGGAACAGGTGAATCCGCCTCAATGATAGTCGTCCGGGATATCCAGCTGGGAATAGCGCTGATAGAGCAGCTTGTATTCCGCCTTGTCAATCAGGCCGGCTTTCAGATAGCTGTCAATCTGCTCAAGATACTTTTCGGTACCGCGCTTGTGATCACAGTGGATGGCGTCTTCCGTGTCCCGGATGAGCTTTTCTTTCCGACGGGCTTTTTCCGGACGGGTTACCTGTGTCCTGCGGGGGGATGCGGATGCAGCGGTTTTGAAAACGGTTTTCCGCTGGCGGGCAAGAGCCGCAATCAGGCGGATCAGAGAGACGGCCAGAATAATAACAGCCAGCAGATAAACAACAGCCATGATCACAAGCTGTGGCCGCTGATGCATGATAAACTGGATCCGCTGCCACGAGATGGGCGGCCTCAGCATGCTCTGGATCTGAACGAGGATACGTTCCGGAGTGGAATAGAGCACCAGAAAGCAGATGATGGCTTCCCAGAGGCTGTTTTTAACCGATTTATTCATTGTCATGCTCCTTTCCGGGATTATGCCGCGGAATTGTCAGTCAACGGTTACCAGGCTGATTATAGAGACAGAATTATGGCTTGATCTTTCGATGCATGGTGGCAAAGAGAATACCACCCGCCGCGTTCCCAAGTGAGATGACCAGCAGGCAGGCAATCGCTTTCCCGGACCAGGCGCCCGCCATCCAGAAATAGAACATATCTGCCACACAGTGTTCCGTGCCGGAAAGGATAAACACCATGATTCCAAGAAACAGCGACAGATACTTTCCGATTTCATGGGGGTTGCGGGCATAGCCTTCTACCGCGATATAGATAAAGATATTGCACAGAACGCCGAGGAAAAACAGACTCAGCAGGCTGTCATCCAGCTTGATCTGACAAAGCGCCATGGCCTTCTCCTGAAGGGAAGCGCCGTTGCGCGTCAGATGGAGAATCCCCGCAACGATGCCGGTGCCGACCACATTGCCAATCCAGATGACGGGAAGATCAATGGCAAAGCGCCTGTCATTCTGCAGCGCATAGCATACCTTGCCGGTGAAAAGGTGAAAGCCGAAGGTGCAGACCGCAAACAGACCGACGGTAAAAAGCGCGGCGCCGATCACCCGGTTTTCCACAGACAGGAAAACCATGCCGCCGAAGCCGATGCTCATCCCGGCGAGAATGGCGGAGAGAAATACCTTTGCTCTGCTCATGGCAGCGCCCTCCTGTAAATCTGATTATTCATCGTAAAACTCTGTCCTGCTTTCGGTAATGATGGCATCCATCCCGACATCAAAGCCCTCCGTGCAGACGGCGGGGAGGTGCTGGACTTCAAAGGCGGTCAGAATTCTATATGCCTTCCGACACTGGGGAAGAAAGCGATCGTAATATCCGGCGCCCAGGCCAAGACGGTTTCCCTGATCGTCAAAAGCGGTGCAGGGGCAGAGAATCAGGTCAATCTCCGCAGGATCCCAGACGGCGGATTCCTCCAGCACGGGAACCTCTATGCCGAAACGGCCGGTCTCCCAGTGCTCTCCGGGGCGAAGTGCCAGCATGGTGGTTTTATCCGGACAGTAAGGATAGAGGACGATTTTGCCGTCCCTCTCTGCCTGCTCGGCAACTGCGCTCAGATCAAGCTCGCTTCTGAAGGCGCGGAACAGAAAAATGCTGCTGGCATCCGCATACTGCGGCAGTGCCGTGATTTTTTCACAGATCCGGCGGGAAGCCTCCCGGTGCTCCCCGGCAGGGAGCGCATCCCGACGCTGCAGCACAAGCTTCCGCTGCAGGGCCTTCATGATCCGGGGAAAAGCCGTGCGGATATGCCCGGCAGAATAGAGGGAGCCAAAGGCCAGAACGGGCATGCCCTTTTCCATCGCCAGACGGATGCCGTCCTCCATGCTTCCTGCACACTGTGCCTCTCCGCCCATCCCGGCAATTACCGTGACAAGCTTTTCCGCGGGGAGCGCGCGGGGGCTTTCCGGTGTGATGCAGACAAAGGAGCGCGCATGCGGCAGAAGAAAGGCGAGCATCTGCCGGTAGTCCTTGTCCGCAAGTACGCCGATCAGGATGGTCAGAGGCGTGTCTGGGAGATAGTCTTCCAGATTCCTGGCAAGCGCTTCAGCACACTGGGGATTGTGCCCCCCGTCGAGGACGAAGAGGGGGTCACGCCAGAGAACTTCAAACCGCGCCGGCCATCTGACTGCATTGAGCCCGGCTTTTACGGCTTCTTCGGGAATCTCCCAGCCGCGTTCCCGAAGGGCATCCAGGGTTTCCAGCACAACGCCGGCGTTCCGCAGCTGATGAGGCCCCAGAAGAGAGAGCGTATATGCCTGCCCTTTCCAGAGAAAACACTGCCCGTCCAGACTGTGCGAAACCGGCTGCAGATCCGCTTCTGAAGCAATATGGCAGGGGACAGCGTTCCCATCGCAGATTCGGCGGATTGTGCTGACGGCCTCAGGTGCCGAATCGTAGCAGACACAGGCGCAGCCCGGCTTGATGATGCCGCCCTTGGCCTCAGCGATTTTCTCCAGCGTATCGCCAAGATATTCCGTATGTTCGAGACCGAGATTCGTTATGACGGCAACCTCGGGGGCGTCGATGGCGTTGGTGGAATCCAGGGCGCCGCCCATGCCAACCTCCAGAACTACAAGATCACAGTGCTGCTCGCGGTAATACTGCATGGCAATGGCTGTGACAAGCTCAAACTGGCTGGGGTGATCCTCCATGGCGTCAGCAATGCAACGGACGCGTTCGGTAATCCGGGCGAGGTCTTCCCCGGGGATGTTCACGCCGTTTATCTGGATGCGTTCGCAGAAATCCTGAATATACGGGGAGATATAGAGCCCGGTGCGGTATCCGGCCGCACGCAGAACCGCTTCCAGCATGGCGCAGGTGCTGCCCTTGCCGTTGCTGCCGGCGACATGGATGAACTTCAGCTCCTTCTGCGGATCGCCGAGGGCGCGGAGCAGCGTGCGTGTGCGTTCAAGCCCGAGACGGGTGGTGCTCCAGGTATAGTTTTCAATATAGGCGATGGCTTCTTCTGCGGTCATGATTGTATACTCCCACGGAACCTGGCAACCACCTTCGCGATTGCCGGAATACAGAGCAGCTGGACAACGCTCAGAACCACACACTGTATGATCCTTGTCGCGAGAAGCGGCACATAGGGCGAATTATACAGAACCGAGATCCACAATGTGTTCAGAAACAGGCTGAGGACGAACTGATTGACAGCCACAGCTGCAATAATCTGCGGCCAGCCCTGGTTCCTGTACAGGAACAGCCCGTAAACGAGCCCGGTGAGAAAGGCCGTCAGGGTAAAGCCGGGGAAATAGGCCCCGATGGGGAAAAGAAGCGCCCCGACAAAATCCGCCAGTGCGCCTACGATCCCCGCGGCCAGAGGGCCATAGAGAATAGCGGCGGCAACAACCGGAACAAAGGAGAAGCCGATCTTGATGTTCCACATGCTGATGGAGAGAAAGCGGGAAAGAACGATCTCGATGGCTGTAAGAAGGGCAAGCGTGGTGAGCATGCGGGTGCTGAACTTTGCTTTGGATGAGTTGGACATAAAAAGCTCCTTTCGTGACGGAGCGCCACAAAAGGAACATTCTCCTCCGGTGGCAGCGGATGCGGACAAGCACCGCGGGCTGAGCCCTTCGTCCGGCGGCGACCTCCCATCCGCCGGCACTTAACGCGCTTGTCCTACTCTGACAGAAAAAGAATATGCATTTCCCTTGCTGATGTCAAGGGGTTTTATGTTAAGAAACGGCGGCTTTTTCCGCCGCCTCGACCACATGCATGCAGAGAACCGCGGTCGTGACAGAACCGACCCCAGCCGGAACAGGGCTGATGGCAGATACGATCGGCAGGACCCGGTCAAAGTCCACATCGCCGACGAGCTTCTGCTTTTCCCCGGACCAGTTGATGCCTACATCCAGGACCACCTGTCCCCCGCGGAAATATTCGGGGCCGATGGCCTCTGCCTGGCCGGCGGCGACGACAACGATATCGGCCTGGCGTACAATCTCCTCCATGTTCCGGGTCTTTGTGTGGCAGATGGTCACAGTCGCGTTCTGCTGCATCAGCAGCATGGCCACCGGTCTTCCGATGACCAGGCTTCGCCCGATGACCACGGCACGCTTTCCCGGGATGGCAATACCATAATAATGCAGAAGTTCCAGGCAGCTCTGTGCCGTGCAGGGTGCAAAGCCGGCGCCGTATCCGGAATAGATCCTGGACATGGACCCGGCCGTAATGCCGTCTACATCCTTTTGCGGCAGAAGGGCGGCACAGGCAGCCTGTTCATCCAGTGTTCTCGGGAGCGGGCGGAACATCAGGCATCCATGGATGCTGTCATCCCGGTTAATCTGCGCAATCGCTTCCATAAGCTGCGTCTGTGTGGCATCTTCAGGGAGAACATAAGGCCGGACAGCGATGCCAACCTTCTCGCAGCGGTTCAGCGCGCCTCTCTCATAGGCCAGATCATCCGGCCGCTCGCCAACGCGCAGAATAGCAAGGCAGGGATGGATGTTCTTTCCCTTCAGCACAGATGCCCGTTCGATCAGGTTATCTGTAATGGCGGATGCCGCGGGGGCTCCTTTTAACAGTTCACCCATGAGGAGATTCCTCCGAATAAGAATCATGCCGGCGGCCGGAGCCGCCGGCTGTTAAACAAGATACCGGTTTGCGGGGAAATCAGAAGAGGCCGGTGATTCTGCCGTTCTCGTCCACGTCGATTTTCTCGGCGGCGGGGACCTTCGGCAGACCCGGCATGGTCATGATATCGCCGGTGAGTGCCACAATGAAGCCCGCGCCTGCAGAGACCTTCAGGTTCCGCACGGTGACCGTGAAGCCCTTCGGCGCGCCCAGGAGAGCGGGATCGTCCGAGAAGCTGTACTGTGTCTTGGCCATGCAGATCGGGAGACCGCCGAAGCCCAGATCAGCAAGCTGCTTTGCCTGCTTCTGCGCGTTCGCCGTGAGAACAACGCCATCGGCGTGGTAGATGCGCCTGCAGATGGTCTCGAGCTTCTCTTCGATGCTCATCTCCAGGGAATAGGAATAGGAGAAGCTGCCGGGCTGCTCGCAGAGGCGGACGACTTCTTCCGCCAGAGCCTTTCCGCCTTCACCGCCCTTTGCCCAGACCTCACTGAGGGCGACATTGACACCCAGCTCTTTGCAGCGGGCTTCTACCATCTGCAGCTCAGCCTCGGTATCCGTCGGGAAGGCGTTGATCGCCACCACACAGGGGAGCCCGTAGACATCCCGGATGTTCGATACATGCTGCAGCAGGTTGGGAAGGCCCTTTTCGAGTGCGGCAAGATTCTCATTGTTCAGATCTGCCTTGGGCACACCTCCGTGATACTTCAGGGCGCGGACGGTTGCAACGATGACAACCGCGGAGGGACGGAGACCCGCCATGCGGCATTTGATGTCAAAGAACTTCTCAGCGCCGAGGTCTGCCGCGAAACCGGCTTCCGTCACCACATAATCCGCTAGCTTCAGCGCAGTGCGGGTTGCCGTCACACTGTTGCAGCCGTGCGCAATGTTCGCGAAGGGACCGCCGTGGATGAATGCAGGGGTGCCTTCCAGAGTCTGGACAAGGTTCGGCTTGATGGCATCCTTCAGAAGGGCTGCCATGGCCCCTTCGGCCTTCAGATCATGGGCGGTGACCGGCCTGCCGTCATAGGTATAGGCTACGATGATGCGGGCGAGGCGCTCCTTCAGATCCTTCAGGTCAGCCGCGAGGCAGAGTACAGCCATAATTTCGGAAGCGACGGTGATTTCAAACCCGTCCTCCCGGGGGACACCCTGCACCTTGCCGCCGAGGCCGTCAACAATGTGGCGCAGCTGGCGGTCGTTCATATCGACGGCGCGCTTCCAGGTGATCTGCTTGGTATCGATGCCGAGTTCATTTCCCTGCTGGATGTGGTTGTCCAGCATCGCGGCAAGGAGGTTGTTTGCAGCGCCGATGGCATGGAAGTCACCGGTAAAGTGGAGGTTAATATCCTCCATTGGAACAACCTGCGCATAGCCGCCGCCGGCAGCGCCGCCCTTGATGCCGAAAACGGGCCCCAGGGAAGGCTCACGCAGGGCAACGACGGCATTTTTCCCGATCTTCCGAAGACCGTCCGTGACACCGACAGATGTAGTGGTCTTTCCTTCGCCGGCAGGGGTCGGGGTGATGGCGGTGACGAGAATGAGTTTGCCTTTTTCCGGCAGATTCTTCAGGGCATGGATGTCGAGCTTGGCCTTGTAACGGCCATAGTTTTCAACTGCATCCTCGGGAATGCCAAGTGATGCGGCAATTTCGTTGATGGGTTTCAGCTTTGCTTCCTGCGCGATTTCAATGTCGGTTTTGAATGCCATCGAATAACCCTCCATAAAGACTTGTTTTCATGTCACTGCCTTTTGATACAGGCAAATACTTCGCTCCTGTGCAAGTGCGGACAGCATAACACAGAACCGATGAAAAGAAAAGGGTAATTTACAGCAATTTCAGCGTTTTTTCACTCTTTAACAAAACGAAGAAGGTACTGGTCAGACGCAGTGACTCCAGGCTGAGTTTTGGGTTCAGCCCGGGGTCATCGTGTGTCTGTATGCCTTTTTCAGGGGTGTTGGATCTGTCTCAGAGATCCAGCGTCTTTTCGTACTCGGCGAGGAACGCGGCGAACTCGTCCCTGTCACCGGTGAATTTGTACTTGTGCTCGGGCGCAGGGAAGCTTCCCTCCTTGACTTCGGCAATATAATCCCGCATACCCTGTGTGGCAATCTCCCCGATGTTGCAGTATTTTTTGGCAAACTTCGGGGTGAAATTCTTGTACACGCCCAGTGCGTCCGCAGCGAGAAGTACCTGACCATCGCAGTCCGACCCGGCGCCGATGCCGTAGACGGGGATGGGCAGAATCCTGTGGATGAAGGAGGCGGTCTCTTCCGGGACACCTTCGAGCAGCAGGGTACGGGCGCCGGCCTTGTAGACAGCGATAGCGTCTTCGATGACGGCTTTCGCGGTGGCGGTGTTCTTGCCCTGCACCTTGAATCCGCCCATGGCAGCGCTGCTCTGCGGGGTCAGGCCGATGTGGCCGAAGACCACGATGCCGGCATTGCTGATGGCGCGGATCTTGTCAGCAACGGCAACCCCGCCCTCCAGCTTGATGGCGTCGACTCCGCCTTCCTTGATGAACCGGACGGCATTGTTGACAGCGTCTTCGCAGCTGGCGTGATAGGCGCCGAAGGGCATATCGCCGATCAGATAGGTGTTGGGTGCACCGCGGCGAACACCCTGGCAGTGCGCGATGGACATATCCATTGTGACGGGGACGGTGCCCTCATAGCCATAGATGATCATGCCCATGGAATCGCCGACGAGAATCATGTCCATACCGGCTTCCTCGGCAGAGGACGCCAGGCACGCGTCATAGATCACCATCCAGGCAGCCTGTTCGCCGTTTTCCTTCATCTGCTGAAGATCGAGAATTGTCTTTTTCTTTGCCATTGTCTTTCCTCCTTGCGTATATGCATGT
>CADBNC010000183.1 GCA_902795885.1 Oscillospiraceae bacterium | reverse complement strand
GCCGGGGGCGGCGGAGATCTTCATGAGGTCAATATGCTTCACGATCTCGTCCACAAGGCCGGATTCGGCAAACTGCTTCGCCTGCCGGATGGCGGCAAAGAAGCTGGCGTCGTTGGAGGAGCCGTGGGCCTTGATGACGGGCCTGGAGATACCGACCAGGGCCGTCCCGCCGACCTCGTTGACGTCCATGGATTTCTTCATGGCGTAGAGGTCTTTTTTGATCACGGCGGCGGCCAGCTTGTTCTTCGTGCTCTTATAGAAGACATCGTTCTTCAGCGTCTTCATCATGAACTTGATGATCCCCTCGGCGGACTTGAGCAGGACGTTGCCGGTAAAGCCATCCGTGACCACCACGTCCGCTTCGCCCGAGAAGACGCCCGTCCCCTCGACATTGCCCACGAAGCAGATTCTGCCCTCGTCGCCGGCCTTTTTCAGCAGGGCGAAGGCGTTATGCTGCAGCTCGCCCCCCTTGGTATCCTCGGTGCCGACGTTCAGCAGGCCGACCCGGGGCTTCGGGATGCCCATGAGCTTCTGTGCATAGAAGCTGCCCATATACGCAAACTGGAGAAGGTACTCGGCCGTGCACTCCACATTGGCACCGCAGTCGATGAGCATGACGCCATGCTCGCCCGCCGGGAGGACCGGAGCCAGGGCCGCGCGGCGAATGCCGCGAATGCGCTTGACCGTGAGCGTGGCACCCGTGAGGAGGGCACCGGTGCTGCCTGCCGAGACCACGGCATCGCCCTCACCGTCCTTCAGAAGGCGCAGGGCAACGGCCATGGACGAATCCTTCTTCCGCCGGGTGGCTGTGCTCGGGTCATCCTCCATGGTGATAATCTCGCGGGCATCGACGATGCGGATATCCGAAGCCTGGGTCAGGTTTACGGCATTTTCGGTCAGGCAGGCTTCGATCTTCTCCTTCTGCCCGACCAGCGTGAGGGCCGCGCCCAGCTCGTCTCTTGCGCGCAGCGCACCTTTGATGATTTCGCCCGGGGCGTTATCGCCGCCCATGGCATCGACCAGAATTCTCAGCGCCATTTGGAAAGAACCTCCTTCTCCTCAAGCAGTCCCTGCAGGGTCTCCAGCGATCTTCTGGAGATCTCCGCGTTTTTGTTTCTCTTGCCCCGGACGCGGTAGTCCAGGCTTCGGATGATCCCGAAGTTGATGTTCATCGGCTGGAAATCGCCAATGCTTCCGCCGGAAATATAGAGCCCCAGGGCACCGATGGCCGTCTCCTGCGGGAAGCCGACACCCGGCAGGCCCAGAAGTTCGGCAGCGGTCTCGACCCCGACGAGGAGACCTGAGGCGGCGGATTCCACATAGCCCTCAACACCTGTCATCTGGCCGGCGAAGCGGATGCGGGGCTCGCTCTTCAGGCGGTAGCAGGCATCCAGCAGGCCGGGGCTGTTCAGATAGGTATTGCGGTGCATGACACCGTAGCGCACAAACTCGGCATTGCGCAGGGCGGGGATCATCGAGAAAACCCGCTTCTGTTCGCCCCACTTGAGGTGGGTCTGAAAGCCGACCATGTTATAGAGCGTGCCGTCCTGGTTATCCTGGCGAAGCTGCACCACGGCATAGTCCTCATGCCCGGTGCGCGGATTGCGAAGGCCGACAGGCTTCAGCGGGCCGTAGCGCAGGGTATCACGCCCGCGGCGGGCCATGACCTCCAACGGCATGCAGCCTTCGAAGACGCCCGCATCATCGAAGCCATGCACCTCGGCCTCTTCAGCCGCAACAAGCTCGGTGACGAAGGCCTCGTATTCTTCCTTCGACATGGGGCAGTTTACATAATCCGCAGTTCCCTTGTCGTAGCGGGAGGCCAGATAGGCACTTTCCATGTCGACGCTCTCGAGCGTGACGATGGGGGCAACCGCGTCATAGAAATGCAGGTCGAAGGCCGGGCAGAGGCGCTGGATCTCCTGCGTGATGGCATCGCTGCTGAGAGGGCCGGAGGCGATCACGACGGTGCCTTCGGGGATCTGCTTAACCTCCCGGCGGACAATCTCCACATTGGGCTGGGCCTCGAGGGCGGCGGTGATCTCCTTCGAGAAGGCCTCGCGGTCCACCGCAAGGGCGCCGCCGGCCGCAACCCGGTTATGGTCGGCACTGCGCATGATGAGGGAATCGAGCTGACGCATCTCGGCCTTCAGGAGGCCGACGGCGTTGGTAAGCTCGTCGCTGCGAAGGGAGTTGGAGCAGACAAGCTCGGCAAAGTCCGGGGAATGATGCGCGGGAGAAAAGGCCTCGGGCTTCTGCTCGAAGAGCGTGACGGCGATGCCGCGTCGGGCCAGCTGCCAGGCGCACTCCGCCCCGGCGAGGCCCGCGCCCACGACCGTTACATGGGGAGTCTGATCAGCCATCGTTCTCCTCCCCTGCCTTGGTTTTGCGCGTGGTTGTTTTCTTCGTGGCCGTGGTCTTTTTCGAGGCCGCAGTTTTCTTTTCGGCTGTTTTTTTCGAAGCCGTGGCTTTTTTTGAGGCAGCGGCTTTGGATGTCTTCGACGAGGTTGTTTTCTTTGCGGCTGTCTTCCGGGCGGACGAAGCTCCGGATGCCTTTGCGGAGGCAGTTTTCTTCGCATCGGGCCTGGCTTCGGCAGGTTCGCCGGAGGCTTCGCCCTCGGCGGGCGAGGCTGCATTCTTCTTCGGGTATCTGCGCTTTTCCTCAGGGACAAACTCCGGGCAGGCCTCGTTCACGCAGAACTTTTTGCGCGGGCCCCTGCCGCCGGGCTTGAAGAGGGTCTTGCCGCAGGTGGGGCAGACTTCTTTCGTGGGGACATCCCAGGTGATGAAGCCGCAGTCGGTCCCGCGCTCGCAGGCGTAGAAGACATAGCCCTTTTTGGAGGTACGCTTCAGGATGCGGCTGCCGCACTTCGGGCAGGTGCCTGGCATGACCTCGACAATCGGCTTGGTGAAGGTGCATTCCGGGAAGCCGCTGCAGCCCAGGAAGGGGCCAAAGCGGCCTTTCTTCACGAGCATGGGCTTTCCGCAGACATCACAGACCTCGTCGCTGACGATATCGGGCACCTTGATGCGCTGGCCGTCCATGGCGGCCTCGGCCTGCTTCATCTCGGCATCGAAAGTATCATAGAAATCACGCAGGACGGCGTGCCAGTTCATTTTGCCGCTCTCGATCTCGTCCAGCTTCTCCTCCATCTGGTTGGTGAACTTCAGATCGACAATATCGGTGAAGTGATCCTTCATGAGCCGGGTGACCACCTCGCCGAGGGGCGTGGGCTTGAGGTATTTGCCCTCCTTCATGACATAGTCATGGGCGGTGATGGTGGAGATGGTGGGCGCGTAGGTGGACGGGCGGCCGATGCCCTTCTCTTCCATGGCGCGGATGAGGGTGGCCTCGGTATAGCGGGCAGGCGGCTGGGTGAACTGCTGCTCGGGCGTCAGGTGGTCGAGCAGGAGGCTCTCGCCCTCCTGCAGGTCGGGCAGGGCGCTGGCATCCTGCTTCGGCGCCTGGTCATCGTCGCTGGATTCTTCGTAGACTCTGGTAAAGCCGGGAAATTTCATAACTGAATGATTCGCCCGGAACTGCCAGCCGGCACTCTCGATCTCGGCCGCGACATTATCGAACACGGCATCGGCCATCTGGCAGGCCGTGAAGCGGCCCCAAATCAGGCGGTAGAGACGGTACTGATCGGCCTGCAGGTCCTTGCGCACAAGCTCGGGCGTGAGGGTGACATCCGTGGGGCGGATGGCCTCGTGGGCGTCCTGGGCACCGGCCTTGGCCTTATAGCGGCGGGCCTGGCGGGGCAAAAAGCCCTCGCCGTAGGTATCGCGGATGAAGCCGCGGGCGGCCGCGATCGCCTCTTCCGAGAGACGGAGAGAGTCGGTACGCATATAGGTGATGAGACCGATGGAACCACGGCCGGTGATCTCGACCCCTTCATAGAGCTGCTGGGCAATGGCCATGGTGCGCCGCGGGGTCATGTTGAGACGCCGGGAGGCCTCCTGCTGCAGCGTGGAGGTGATGAAGGGCGGGGCCGGTTTGCGGGTTTTCTCGGATTTTTTGACACTGGTGACAGCAAAGGGAGCCTTTTCGACATCTGCACGGACGGCGTTCACATCGTCCTCGTTATGGAGCTCCTGCTTTTTGCCGCCGCGGCCATAAAAGCGCGCGCGGAAGCTGCCCTCGTCTTCGGGGCGGTGAAGGAAGGCGTCCAGCAGCCAGTATTCCTCGCTGTTGAAGGCACGGATCTCCTCCTCGCGGTCGACAACCATCCTCGTCGCAACCGACTGGACACGGCCGGCGGAGAGGCCACGCTTGACCTTGCGCCAGAGCAGGGGCGAGATCTGATAGCCCACGATGCGGTCGAGCACGCGGCGGGCCTGCTGCGCATCCACAAGATCCTGGTCGATATCCCGGGGGTTCTTAATGCTCTCGGTGACGACCTTTTTCGTGATCTCGTTAAAGGTCACGCGGCGGGCCTTCTCATCGCTGAGCCCGAGCAGCTCCTTCAGGTGCCAGGAGATCGCCTCGCCTTCGCGGTCAGGGTCCGTCGCGAGATAGACGACGGAGGCCTTTTTGCTCTCCTGCTTCAGCTCGTCAATCAGCTGCTTTTTGTCCTTCACCGGGATATACTCCGGCTCGAAATCGTGCTCCAGATCAACGCCCAGCTTGCTCTTGGGCAGGTCACGCAGGTGCCCCATGGAGGCGGTGACCGTGTAGCCGGGGCCAAGATATTTCCCGATGGTTTTTGCCTTGGACGGCGATTCGACTATCACCAGATCCGTTGCTTTGGCCATTCTGAATTTTCCTCTCTTTTCAGTGTATTTCTTAAATCACGATAATACTGGTTTCGGATGACTGTACTTCGGTGATCATGCTTTCTTTTTTATATCCCGCGGAGGGAGAAGCGTCTGCCGGCTTCCCTGCTCACAAAGCCGCGGATTTCCAGCACGGTGAGCTGGGCAAGGGTCCGCGCGGCGGAGAGGGAGGTCTCTTCAGCGATGTCGTCCACGTGGCTGAAGCCCTGGCGGATTGCGCGAAGAATCTTCTGCTGGTCCTCCGTGAGGCCCGCGATACTCTCTTCGAGGGTATCGTCCGGCAGCTGCCCGGGCTGAAGAGACGGCGGGACTTCTGCGGTGGCTGCAGAAGGCTCATTCCCGTGGTGCGGGGCTTGCGTCTGCAGGTCTTTCAGCGGGTCGGGGCTGATGTCTTCTGCGTGGATATCATCAGGCCCGGCTTCTTCCACGCCACCGGCCGCGTCTTCCCGCTGCGGCTCCGGGGAAGCATCTTCGGTCCCGTCTTCGGTTTCATTTTCGGCTTCGAGAAGGCGGAGAACGCCGGGGAAGCGAAGCTCATAGTCCTCCAGAATCTCGGCACCGGAGGTGACAAGCTTTGCGCCCTCCTTCAGGAGGGCAAGGGTGCCCGCTGCGTTGCGGGCGTCGGCATTGCCGGGCACGGCGAAGATATCCTTCCCCTGCTCGACAGCGTCCTGCACGAAGAGCATGGTGCCGCTGCCTTCAGGCGCTTCCACCACGGTCACACCGACCGAAAGCCCCGCGGCAACACGGTTGCGCTCACGAAAGAAATAGCGAAAGCGCTCACGGCCGGGGGGATATTCACTGATCACGGCACCGGACGCGGCAATATCCCTCATCAGCCGGCCACGGAAATTTTCATGCGGGGTGCCGAGGACGGCCAGACAGGGCATGCCGGTCTGCAGAGCCCCACGGGCGGCCGCTTCGTCCACGCCGGTGGTCAGGAGACTCAGGGCAGTGCCGCCGAGAAGCGAGATTTCACGCGAGAGGCGCTCGCCCATCTTCAGCCCGTAGGGGCTGGCCGAGCGGGTGCCGATGACCGCGATGACGGGAAGATCATCAACCGGCGGGAGAAGGCCCTGCACGAAGAGCGCAACAGGCGGGGTATAGATCTCCTTCAGGCGGGCGGGGTAGTCGGGGTCTGTGATGGGGAGAATACGAATCCCCTGCCGGGCGCATTCCTCCTCGCTGATCCGGGCAGGGCGCAGGTCGCGGTTTTCGAGAAGGCCGGCTTCCTTTTTTGAAATGCCCTTCAGGTCCGCGAAGCTGCCGGAGGCTGCACGGTAAGCCGCTTCCGCAGTCCGGAAACGGGCGATCACAGCATGTCTGGCTTTCGCGCTGATATTCAGAAGGCTGAGCCACAGCCAGAAGACATCTTCCATCAAAGCAACCACCTCTCTCATGGTCTCCAAGGGGATTTCTGTCTTTCGCGCGGTCTGTTCAGTTCGGTAATTTTGTCATTTTGTCAGGCCTGCCGGGCCATCTCCCACATGAAGATGCCCGCGGCCATGGCGGCGTTCAAAGATTCCGCCGCCCCGTTCATCGGGATGATCACAAGCCTGTCGCAAAGGGCAAGAAGCTCGGGGCTGAGGCCCCGGCCCTCACTTCCGATGGCGACGGCAGCATTCGCAAGCGGCAGGGTGCGCAGATCCGCAGCGTCCTCCCGGAGGGCAGCGCCATAGAGGCTGAGCCCGTTTGCGGCACAGAAGGCAGGGAGGTCTTCCCTCTTCATGCGGAGAACACGCTGGCGGAAGACGGCGCCCATGCTGGCGCGCACGGTCTTGGGGGCATAGAGGTCGGCACAGCCGTCGAGCAGAATGACAGCATCAATCTCAAAGGCATCGGCCGTACGAAGAACCGTGCCCACATTGCCGGGATCCTGGATTCCTTCGAGGATGACGGCACGATGCACAGCAGAGTCAGGCTCGGGGGCCGGCATCTCCACCGTGAAGAGGGGGCCGGGAGAGTTCCGCAGAGGCGAGGCATAGTCGAAAAGATCGGCCTTTGCGCAGTATTCCTGCGGGAAGGCCGGCAAGCCGGCAAAACCGGCGTCTCTCGTCTCTTTCCAGAGGACGGTCTGAACCCGGCAGCCTGAGCGAAGCGCTTCTTCCAGAAACTTCTTTCCGTCGCACACGAAGAGTCCGGAGGCGGTACGCTCGTCACTTTCGGCGGCAAGCCTGCGAAGCTGGCGAATCACGGCATTCTGCCGGCTGCTGATTGTTTCCATACAGAGAATATCAGGTGCGCCTCAGAGCAGCACGACGCCGTTCTCGGCGCAGATACGCATGGTATCCTCGTCCCAGATAGAGGCCTGAACCTCGCCGATGTGGGCCTTTCCGAGGAGCAGCATCGAAACGCGGGACTGGCCGATACCGCCGCCGATAGTGAGGGGAAGCTCACCCGCGAGCAGCATTTTGTGATACGGGAGCTCCCGGCGGTCATCGCAGCCGGCAAGACGAAGCTGCCTGTCCATGGCATCGGGGTCGACGCGGACGCCCATGGAGGAGATTTCCATGGCGCAGTCGAGGACATCGTCATAGAACATGATGTCGCCGTTCATGGTCCAGTCGTCATAGTCGGGGGCACGGCCGTCGTGTTTGCTGCCGGACTTCAGCGTACCGCCAATGCCGATGAGGAAGGTTGTGGGATGCTCCTTCACCCAGGCGTTTTCACGCTCCTTGGGGGTGAGGTCGGGCCAGCGGTCTTCCAGCTCCTGCGTGGTCACGAAGGAGACCTCGCGGCTGAGCTTGCCAAGAACCTGCAGTTGGGGGTAGATCGCCTGGATGGTGTCCTGCGTGTCGCAGATGGCGCAGACGATGTCCATAACCGTGAGCTTCAGGTAGTCCAGATTACGGTTCTCTGGGAGGATAACCTTCTCCCAGTCCCACTGGTCGACGTAGACCGAGTGGAGATTATCCAGCTCGTCCTCGTCGCGGCGGATGGCGTTCATATCGGTATAGAGGCCCTTTCCGGGGAAGAAGCCATAGCGCTTGAGGGCAAGGCGCTTCCACTTGGCCAGAGACTGAACCACCTGGGCACGGTGATTGGAGCGCAGAATGTCAAAGCTGACAGGGCGCTCGTAGCCGTTGAGGTTGTCGTTCAGGCCCGAGTTTTCCTCTACGAAGAGAGGGGCCGAGACGCGGTAAAGATTCAGCAGCGCGCCGAGGCGGTCCTCGAACAGGCGGTGGATCAGGCTGATAGCCTTCTGGGTATCATACATGCCGAGAAGGGGCTTGTATCCTTCGGGAATGTGGGTAATCATGGTTGTTCCTCTTTTCTTTTGCTGTCTGGTCAATGCTTATGGGGAAGCTGCCTGCGGGAGGGCAGCCGTCCGGGTGCGGAAGACGGAGACTGGTTTATTTCGGCAGGGTACGGGTGGCGGGGCGTCTGTTACTCCATGCCTGCAAGCCTGCGGATCTCCTGCCAGAGGCTGTCCGCGTTTCTGCGAAGGAGCTTCCCTGCGCGGGCGGCCTCTTCGGCATCCCGGCAGCGGAAGGAGAGCGAGAGAAGCTCGCCATCCTTATCCGTCAGGGTGATCTGCAGGCGGCTCTTCCCATCGCTTTCGCCGGTGCGCAGGGCAACGCGCAGGTCGCTCTGCATGCGCTCGGCCTCGGCCTCGGCCGCCCGGGCCGCGTGGATCCGCACGCTGTAGGGCAGGCTGTCTTCCACCTGCAGGACGTTGCGTTCGCCCCGTGCGGTGATGCGGCAATAATCATCCTCCACCTCGACCTGGCCGCTCTCCTGCAGCTCGGCAAGGCAGACGGAAAAATCAAAATAGCTCACGGCGCCGTCGGTCTGGCAGAGGCTGAGCAGGCGCTCGGTGCGGATCTCCCAGGGCATGCGGCGCAGGATATACAGAATCAGTATTTTGAGGTCCAGGGCCTCATAGATAAATCCAAGCTGATCCATCGTATTCTCCGGAAGCGGCGGCGCTCAGCTTCTCAGGACAATATCCACCTTGTCCTTGTAGATACTGTCCTGCGGGATGACGCCGCGCACACAGGAGGTGGGATAGATGCTGCTGCGGCGGCCCACCACCGTGCCGGGGTTGAGGACGCTGTTGCAGCCGACTTCGACATTGTCGCCAAGGATGGCGCCGAATTTCTTTCTGCCGGTTTCGATAAAGCCGTCGGGCTGCTTGACAACAACCAGGGTCTTGTCGCTCTTGACATTGCTGGTGATCGAGCCCGCGCCCATATGGGCCTTGTAGCCGAGGATGGAATCGCCCACGTAATTATAGTGGGGGGTCTGGACATTATCAAACAGGACCACGTTCTTCAGCTCCACGGAGTTGCCGACAACGGCGTGCTTTCCGACGATGGCCGAGCCGCGGATAAAGGCACAGTGACGAATCTCGGCCTCGTGGTCAATGATGCAGGGAGAGCCAATATAGGCAGAGGGGAAAACCTTCGCGTCGCGGGCTATCCAGACGCCCTCGGCGGGGTTGTCATATTCGTCGGCCGGGAGCGTGGGGCCTAGCGCCAGGATGAAGCTCTTGATATCGTCCAGGACTTCCCAGGGGTAGGTTTTGCCTTCGAAGAGGCCGGCGGCGATGGTCTTGCTCAGGTCGAGCAGTTCGTTGATTTCAATCATGGCTGTTTCCCCCTGTCTTATTTGATCTTCAGCAGATGGCCGGATGTCTTCATGGAGGCGATAATCTGGTCTACCTTCGCCTCGCAGAGCTCCTGCGAGCCGGCTTCAACCATCACGCGAAGCAGGGGCTCGGTACCGGATTTGCGCAGGAGAACCCGTCCTTCGGTGCCAAGCTCCTCTTCCACGCGGCGGACCTCCGCCTGCACGGCCTCGTCGGCAAGGGTGCCGTCCTTGTCGTCCACAACGACGTTCTTGAGCACCTGCGGGTACATCTTCATCCCGCCGGCAAGCTCAGAGAGGGTCTGCTTGGATTCCAGCATGGCCTCCATTACCTTGATGGCGGTGAGAAGGCCGTCGCCCGTGGTGGAAAACTGGCCGAAAATGATATGGCCGGACTGCTCGCCGCCAATCAGGTGGCCGTTCTTCTTCATATTCTCGGCAACGTATTTATCGCCGACGGCTGTTTTTTCATAGCCGATGCCGAGTTCGTCCAGAGCCTTGTAAAGGCCCATGTTCGACATAACCGTCGTCACGACGTGGGAATTGCCGAACACGCCGCGGCTCTGCATATATTTGGCCGAAAGATAGAGTATATGGTCGCCGTTGACCACGTTGCCCTTCTCATCCACGGCGAGGCAGCGGTCGGCATCCCCGTCAAAGGCAAAACCCACGTCCAGGTGGTTTTCGAGGACGAGCTTCTGCAGATTCTCGATATGGGTGGAGCCGCAGTCGACATTGATGTTCAGGCCGTCGGGATGGTTGGCAACGACGGTGGTATCGGCGCCCAGGGCGTCAAAAACGCTCTTGGCCATCATCCAGGTGCTGCCATTGGCGCAGTCAAGGCCAACGCGCCTGCCTTTATAGGAACGGGTCGCAAGGGAAATCAGGTAGCCGATATAGCGGTTTCTGCCGGCTGCATAGTCAATGGTCTCGCCAATATTGGCGCCCTCTGCATAGGGCAGGCTCTCATCGCTGTCGAGGTAGGCCTCGATGCCGTCGAGGAGGCTCTCTTCCATCTTGTCTCCATCGCCGTTGATGAGCTTGATGCCGTTATCATAATAGGGGTTGTGGCTGGCAGAGATCATAACGCCGCAGTCGAAGTCATCGGACCGGGTGATGTAGGAGACGCTGGGCGTGCTGGTGACGTGCAGCAGATAGGCATCCGCGCCTGAGGCAGTCAGCCCTGCGCAGAGGGCAGACTCAAACATATAGCTTGAGCGCCTGGTATCCTTTCCGATGACGATCCTGGCCCGGTGGTCCCGGCTGTAGTACCAGCCCAGATAGCGGCCGATGCGGAAAGCGTGGTCAACCGTCAGATCCTTGTTGGCCTCACCGCGAAAACCGTCAGTACCAAAGTATTTTCCCATGTGTGTTCCTCTTTCCTGTGTTCAGTTTGCTTTATACAATATGGACAGACAATTGTGCCTGCTAAATACTATCAGAGCTTTTTGGCCGCATCCGTGTCTGCGTAGACCGTTACATCCGGCGGCAGCTGCAGGAAGGCCGCGGGGATGATGCTGTCGTCCCGGGCATAGAGCATGTCGAAAACCGGCTTTGCCTTCTCTTCCCCACTGGCAAGAACCATGACCTGCCTCGCGTCCACGAGGGTGTGAATCCCCATGGTGAGGCCATATTCCGGCACGCTTTCCGCATCACCGAAGAGCCAGGTGTACTGAGCGCGGGTGGGGTTTGTCAGCTTCTGCTTTCTGCTGCGGGTGTCATACTGGGTGGCAGGCTCATTGAAGCCAATGTGGGCATTATCACCGATGCCAAGGATGGCGAGATCCAGCCCGCCTGCCTCGTCAATCATGGCATCGTACCCGGCAAGCGTCTCCTCACTGAGCCAGCTGCAGTTCTCCGGCTTCAGGTCGGTACAGGCAAGAAGGCCCTCTTCCGTCATGCGGCGCAGGGTCTTCTTCTCCGGGGCGCCGATGAACTCCGCGACCTGGAAAAGCCTCGCCTTTGCGAAGGAGACATCGCCAAGCCGCTTCCACAGCGGCAGCATCGTTCTCCCGGCTGCCACAGCCAGAATGGCATCGGGTTTTGCCTGCAGGAGCGAACGGATATGCTCTGCTGCGGCGTCATACATCTGGTCCGTTTCTCTGATTACTGTCTTCATCGTGCGTAAATGCTCACTTCTGCTCGGTCAAAAGCTTGCTGAGCTCCTCCATGAAGGTATTGATATCCTTGAAGCTGCGGTAGACAGAGGCAAAGCGCACGTAGGCGACTTCGTCCACTTCCTTGAGACGCTTCATGACCATCTCGCCGATCTCGACGGTGCTGACCTCGCGCTCGAGATTGCCCTGCAGCTCCTGCTCAATCTCGTCGGCAATGGCCTCGAGCTTCTGCAGCGGGACAGGGCGTTTCTCGCAGGCACGCACCATACCGTTGATGAGCTTGACACGGTCAAAGGACTGGCGGAAGCCATCCCGCTTGACAACGACCAGGGGCATTCTCTCGATGGTTTCATAGGTGGTGAAGCGTTTGCCGCAGGAAAGGCATTCTCTGCGGCGCCGGATGGTGGTGTAGCCCTCGGCCGGGCGTGAATCAATAACCTTGCTCTCTTTGTAACCGCAAAACGGACACTTCATTTCCAGATCATCCCTTTTATATAGAATTAATATAATATGAATCAGTGTTTTATCGTTTCCGCCTGTTCTTCCGGCTGATTACTTTAAAACGTAATAAGGCGTGTCTTTCTCCTTATATATCTGCTCAACCTCGAGCCCTGTGAGCCAGCGGCGGATCATGTCATAGGCGTGGTTGCCGCTCATCCGACGGACATAGCTGCGGGTGCGCAGGCTGCCCATCTGCAGACTGCGCAGGTAGGTCTTCCCTTCAACGGCCATGGAAACAAACACCGTCCCGACCTCGTGGACGCCGTCGGTATCAGGGCCGGCTACTCCGGTCACGCCGATGCCGATATCCGCACCTGTCAGCTGACGGACATTCTCGGCAAGGGCACGGGCAACCTCCGCGCTCACAGCACCCTTTTCTTCGATCATCGCAGGATCCAGGCCCAGGAGCTTTGCCTTGGCTTCGTTGGTATAGACCACTGCGCCACCCAGAAAGACGCTGCTGGCCCCTGGGAGATCGGTAAAGCGCTTGGCGATCTCTCCTCCGGTGCAGCTCTCGGCCGTGGCAAAACGCAGGCCGCGTTCTTTCAGCATAGGCAGGACTGCCTCTTCGATGCATTCCACGTCCATGCCATAGACAAAATCGCCAAGCCGCTCGCGGACATGGGCAATCACAGGTTCCATCATCTGTTCGGCTTCCTGCTCGCTGTGGGCCTTTGCAGTGACCTGCAGGAGGCAGTCACACTCCTTGGCGTAGGGTGCCATGGTTGGGTTCGTCATGGCGTTCATCTCGTCGGCAAACATATCGTCCACCGCGCTCTCGCCGATGCCGAAAATCCGAACCGAATGCGAGACGATCTGCTCATCCGAGAGTGCCTGCAGGTACGGGATGCCGTAGGTGCGGAACATCGGCACGCACTCCACCGGCGGGCCCGGCATCATGATGACAATCTTGCCCTCGCGCTCAAATGCGCAGCCCGGAGCCGTGCCCCAGAGGTTATGGAACACCGTGCAGCCTTCCGGCAGCATCGCCTGGCTGAAGTTATTCTGCGTCACGTTTCTGGAATTGCTGATATAGTCATAGAGGCCTTTGACCTCATCTTCGTTCTCCACAAGGCGGATGCCAAAGGCGTCGGCGAGGATCACCTTCGTCAGATCATCGCAGGTGGGCCCGAGGCCGCCTGTTGTGATGATAATATCCGCGCGCTCCTTTGCCGTCTGCACACAGGCCTTCAGCCTCTCGGGGTTATCCCCTACGACGGTGTGGTATTTGACATTGATGCCGATCTTCGAAAGCATCTCGGAAATATCGCGGGCGTCGGTATTTGTAATATGCCCCAGGAGCAGCTCTGTCCCGACGGAAATAATCTCGGTATTGTATGGCCGCATGTGTCTCATCCTCTCGTTTTTTCGCTTCGTTTTCTAACCGATTTTTTATCCTAGCACACTTTCGTGAAAAATTCCACAGCATTTTTACAAAATATGACCGATGTGAAAATCACATCGGTCATATCTGGTATTATTCTGTTTCAGGCATCGTCTGGTATGCCTGGGTCCTCATACAAAGCGCTGAGGCAATCTTTCCGATCCGGGAGACGCTCAGGCGCTTCGGTCTCAGGAATCAGAACTTTTTCTTCTTCGGGATCAGCGCTACCACCGCCGCGCCGGAGACAACCAGAACGGCTGCCCACAGGCCGATGTTGGCGTTATCGCCGGTCTTCGGGGACTTGTACGAGGTAGAGCCGGCCGCAAGGATGTTGAACTGTGCGGTGCGGTTCTCCCAGGTGATCTTGTTGTTGGGGCCATTGAGCATCCAGAGTCTGGCAGTCAGCGTGTAGCTGTTGTTGCTGCGCAGCTGATCCAGAAGGTTCCGGTAGATCCACAGGGTCATGTGGTCATCGGAGATGCTGTAGTAATCGTGGCTGATTCTCTGGCCGCCGATGGAGATGGCCAGCTTGCCGTCCAGATCATAGTCGATCGGGGCACAGGCAACGAACTTGATCCAGGTGTTCTTGCCCTTGATGTAGTCGGTCATGCCATCCGCGACAGAGATGCCAGGTACAATGTGCAGGGGCAGGTTTTCGGAACCATCCTTCGTAGTTACGCTGATCGTGTAATCGTTGCCAAACGGGAGCCAACGCAGCAGGGCTGCATAAATGTTCAGGCTCTTACTGGAGACGAACGCATGGCTCAAAGGATCATATGCGGTGTAATCAGTTACTTCATAGGCGCCGCCGGCGCTGATCTTCAGGGTCTTGGGGTTGCCGGCGAGGTCGACGGTCTTGACCGTGGCATTCTTGTTGGTCAGGTCGAAGGCGACGCTGGCCTTGCCGTCTGCCTTGGTGATGGAGAGAGCTGTAACTTCTTCAGTGACCTTGATCTGCACCGGGGTGTAGTCGCACTTTTCGAAGGTAAGGATGCCATTCTCCAGCGGGCTGACCGCAGTAATCTCAGCCTTTGGAGCAACGATAATGGATTTAATAATATAGACCGGAGTTGTCACAGTAGCGGCTTTATCCTGGAACCAGAACACTACTGACCATTTACCCGTGGGGACATTTTTAAGTGCAGTTCCAGAAATCGTCACCTCAAACGGATCTGCTGTTGGTTCTGTCGCAGGATCCGGATTGAATTTATAATCTGTTATATATCGAAGAACGCCAGCTTTGTAGTACTCAACGTTGCCACTGGAAGCATATTCCGGATCAACGATTGAAATGCTGGAGGGCGCAACCCCACCGTAGATTTTGAAAGTCAGATCGCCACCGGGAACCTTTTTCCATACTTCGCCGCTGGTATTCTCAATTTTAATATCCTTGTGGTGAACATCTCCTTCGCTTCCTGTCTGTGCAGAATCAGTATTGCCTGGGTCTTCATAAGGGAAGAAAATGTATTTAGAAAAACTGGTAGTATTAAATACCACACCATCGTCTGTTGGAGCTGCAGAATTCTCAGTCTTCTGGTAGGTGCTACCATCAGCGTTTTCAACAATGTGGTCAACGACAACTTCCTTGCCAGCCAAATCCGGATGAGATACATACACGGTCGCCACAGAAACATCTTCTTTGTGGTCCTGCATGTGGTATTCCTCTTCACCCAGCATCAAGGTAATATCGAGAGCCAGGAAAGATCCCTCTCCATCTGCTGTCTCGACTTCGTCCGCAGACGCTGCGCTCACAGAAACACTCAATCCTTCAGGTGGATTCTTTCCCTTTAAGGTTACAGTTACTTCTGCGCCTGTAACGCTATCGAAACCACTGACCGTAACCGTTTTCTCTTCAGTAGAGTTATCACCTTCGACTCTTTCGGGTATTTCTACAGGCTTCTCACTCTCTTCGGTGATGTTCACGGGCTCTTCGTTGACTTCGAGCTCGTCGGCTGCGGCACCCTCGCCCTCAATCTGGGCAGGATCGGTCTCACCTTCGCCTTCGGCTGCAGGATCAGCTTCGCCCTCACCTTCGGCTGCAGGATCGGCTTCACCCTCACCTTCAGTTGCGGGATCGGCTTCGCCCTCACCCTCTTCGCCTTCGGCTGCAGGATCGGCTTCGCCTTCACCTTCAGCTGCCTCTTCCTCTACGATATCAGCAGCCTGACCTTCGCCCGCTTTGCCTTCGGCAGCGGGATCGGTCTCGCCTTCAGCTGCGGGATCAGCTTCGCCCTCGCCCTCTTCGCCTTCGGTCTTATCCTCTACGATATCAGCAGTCTGGTCTTCGCCCGCTTCATCTTCGGCAGCGGGAGTCTGACCCTCGGCCTGCTCATTCTCCTGACCTTCAACTCCTTCAACAGGCGTTACAACAGGCAGAACCTCAATCTGCTCCTGCTCTTCTTCGTCAGCAGCCTTGTCTTCGGTATTC
>CADBNC010000182.1 GCA_902795885.1 Oscillospiraceae bacterium | reverse complement strand
GAAAAAGATGCGCCAGCTCGGCACGGTGCAGATTCCGACGGAGGCGTTTCTTGCGGTGCTGAAGCTGGATGAATAAGGATAACGAATTCAGCCTGGAGGATATTCTGGCGGAGTATTCCTCTGAGCAGGCGCCTTCCCGGGATGAGAGCCCGGCTCGCCCCTCATCGAGGGAGCCGGCTGCAAAGCCGGCAGAGACATCGCCCGGGGGGGAGCAAGTCAAAACCGTGCAGACAGGGGATAGCCACAGACCGGAGAGAGAACCGGTGAAATACAGCCGCAGGAGCCCGGCCCCGGAAAGCAAAGACAAAGAGCCGCTCCCTGAACCTGCCGGAAGCGGGAGAAAACCACAGAAAAAGAAAAAACACGGCCGAAAACAGAAAAAATCAGCTGCACTCGGCCTGGTGTTTGTGCTGCTTTCGCTTGCAGGGATGGCGTGGGGGCTGATGAATCTGCAGTCCGGTGGCGGCCAAGAGGAAGACCCTGCCGCACAGGAGATGGTGGAGCTTCGGCTTGAGGAGACGGTTGAAGCGCAGCTGAATGAGATGAAGGACAGCGTCCTGCATCCACAGGACGAAGACCCACAGGAATAAACAATCTGCCCTGACGGAAGGGAGGTGCCGGTTTGGCGAAGACAGGGTTGAAATGGACTGAGCTGAAAAACAGAGCAACGCCTTATCTGCGCGTGACCGGCATCGCACTTTTGCTGGCTCTGCTGCTTTTTGGAGGAATCCGCGTCTATACGCTTCACACGATGGGGGACCGTTCCCACGATCTGATTCTGATCAACCCCTGGAACCCGCTTTCGGAGACGGGATATACCCCGCGGCTGACCACCATGGAAAAAGGCGTCCAGGCGAACAGAGTCTGTGCAGGGGCACTGAAGCAGATGCTGGCAGACTGCCGGGAAGGGGGGAGAAAGCCCCTGCTTCTGGAGGGATACCGAAGTCTGGACGACCAGCTGGTTCTCTATGACGCGAAGGTACAGGAGATGGCGGATGCGGGGCTGAGCCCTGAGGAAGCAGAACGGGAGGTGCAGAGGCATATTGCGCCACCCGGCCGCAGCGAACATGAAACGGGTCTTGCCTTCGACATTGTGGATGCGGATTACACGGAACTGGACAACGTCCAGGGCAGCACGCCTGTTTCTCTCTGGCTTGCGGAAAATGCCTGGCGCTACGGCTTTATCCTGCGCTACCCCGACGGGGCTGAGAGCATCACCGGGTATGACTGGCACCCCTGGCACTATCGCTATGTGGGGAGAGAAGCCGCAGAGAATATCTGGACGCTGGACATTACCCTGGAGGAATATCTGGCTCTGTTTTACAGCAATGCGGCCCAGGTGACGGTTGACACACCCCGGTGATTTGTTGGCTGTTCGTCAAAAAAACGGGAAATTCATGGATGAATTTACTGGTTTTGATGAAAATAAACAGTTTTTCACTGCCCCGGTTGACACGGGGAAAACACGATGGTAAGATAACCTAAAATTGAATCGCTTTAGATAGAGGCGCGATAATCATCAGTAAGGTCAGGCAAGGCCAGGCAGCCGCCGGACAGGAAAGGGATTGTCGCCGAAGATTCGGAAAAGTGCCTGCTTCTTCGTTTCTGGGGCGTACGGGAATACCGTGCGGACTGTCACAAAAAACTTTGTGGAGCGCTATCGATGGCCAAACCGGAAGGCTTTTTTGCAACCCGATTTTCCATGGACCGCTTACAAGGCGGTTCATTTTATTATCCCCACCGGCGGGGAGAAAAAGCCGGAGAGCATAATGCTCGGAAAGGAACCGAAATGAGAAGAATTCTTGCTTTGATGCTGGCGGCCATGATGGTCTTCGCCCTGGCAGCATGCGGCCAGAGTGCCCCTGCACCCTCCGTTGCCCCGACACAGGAAGCCGCCCCTGCGGAAGAAGCCCCTGCAGAAGCTGCTGAAGAAGTCAGCGTTCCCAGCGGCGTTGAGGACGGTGTGCTGACAGTCGCCATGGAATGTGCCTATGCCCCCTACAACTGGACGCAGGGCGATGATTCCAACGGCGCCGTGCCCATCAAGGGCTCGACCAGCGAGTTTGCAAACGGCTATGATGTCATGATGGCAAAGAAAATCTGCGAGGCCAACGGCTGGGAGCTTGAGATTGTCAAGACGGACTGGGATTCCCTGGTGCCCGGCGTGCAGTCCCGCACCTATGACGCGGTCATTGCCGGCCAGTCCATGACGCCGGAGCGCGCTGAACAGGTTGATTTTGCAGGCCCCTATCTCTATGCGACGATTGTCTGCCTCACGAAGGCCGACAGCCAGTTTGCCAACGCAAAGGGTATCAGTGATCTCGCGGGCGGCTCCTGCACCTCGCAGCTGGCCACCATCTGGTATGATACCTGCCTGCCCCAGATCCCTGATGCCAACATTCTGCCCGGCAAGGACACCGCGCCTGCCATGCTGATGGAGCTGGAGACCGGTATGTGCGATTTTGTCTGCACGGATATGCCCACTGCGCAGGGGGCTATCAGCACCTATCCCGATATGGTTCTGCTTGACTTCGCAGGCAGCGATGATGACTTTGAAGTTGCAGACAGCGACGTCAACATTGGTGTCTCGGTCTTCAAGGGCAACACGGTCCTGCTTGATGCGATCAACGCCGTTCTTGAGCCGATGAGCGCTGATGACTTCAATGCCATGATGGCGGAGGCCATTGCGGTTCAGCCGATGAGCGAGGCATGATCCCGCACAGGGAATCATCCCGGGAATAAAACGGAAGGGCGGGGGAATCGTCTCCCGCCTTTTCCTTAAGCAGGGGCCTGACCCCGAAAGTGGAAAACTGGAGAGCTGTTTTCCCAAAAAGGACAGAAGAAGAAAGCAGAGGAGAAGATCAGATGGGTAAATTTGCACAGCTGGGTGCCGACATCGCCAAACTCTGGTCACAATACAGCAATTCCTACTTCAGCGGCATGAAGAACACCCTGATTCTTGCCCTTGTTGGCACGATAATCGGGTGCGTAATCGGCTTTATCTGCGGGGTTCTGAATACGATCCCGTATTCAAAAAATGACCATCCGCTTAAGAAGTTTTTCCTGAAGCTGATCCGTGTGATTATACGGATCTATGTAGAAGTCTTCCGCGGGACCCCGATGGTGCTGCAGGCAGTTTTCCTGTTCTATGGGCTGCCGTACTTCAGCAACAATGCAGTGCGCTTTTCGTCCATCTGGGTGGCGGCCATCGTGGTAGTCTCCATCAACACCGGCGCATATATGGCCGAGTCGGTTCGCGGTGGCATCATCTCGGTTGACCCAGGTCAGACTGAAGGCGCCATGGCAATTGGCATGACCCATGTGCAGACCATGACCAGTGTGATTCTCCCGCAGGCGCTGAGGAATATCATGCCGCAGATCGGCAATAACTTCATTATCAATGTGAAAGACACATCGGTCATGTTTATTATCGGATTTCCGGATTTCTTTGCGGCGCACCGTGCGGCGGTCGGCGCAAGCTATCTCTATTTCCCCTCGGCTACGGTCGAAATGATTGGATATCTGACAATGACTCTACTGGCGTCCTTCCTGCTTCGATGGGCAGAGAGAAAGATGGACGGCTCCAGCAGCTATGAGCTGGTGCAGGAAGACCAGCTGACCATGACAGCGGGAACTTACCGGCACCCGGGAGAAGGGACGCCCTTTGATGAGAGAAGCAAGGAATACGAAAATCTGGAAAGGGAGGGACGCTGAGATGGCTGAGAATCCGCACAAAGCAGATGAGGCTATTCTGCAGGTAAACCATCTGTCGAAGGCTTTCGGGAAAAACCTTGTTCTGAAGGATATCGACTTTACCGTGTGCCCGGGTGATGTGATCAGCATCATCGGCGCTTCCGGGTCGGGAAAATCCACATTGCTGCGTTGCATTAATCTGCTGGAAACACCCACCTCCGGCGAGATCCTTTACCACGGCAGGAATGTGCTTGCCCGCGGCACCAACGCGCCGGAATACCGCTCGCATGTAGGGATGGTGTTCCAGTCCTTCAATCTGTTCAACAACATGACCGTGCTGGATAACTGCATGGCTGGGCAGATCAAGGTACTCAGGCGCGGCAGAGAGGAAGCCCGCGCGCACGCCATGGAATATCTTGAGAAGGTCGGAATGGCCCCGTATATCAATGCAAAACCGCGGCAGATCTCCGGCGGACAGAAACAGCGCGTGGCTATCGCCCGGGCCATGGCCATGGATCCGGAAGTGCTGCTTTTTGACGAACCGACCTCGGCGCTCGACCCCGAAATGGTGGGCGAGGTTCTTGCCGCCATGCAGAATCTTGCCGAGAGCGGCATGACCATGCTGGTTGTGACCCACGAGATGGCTTTTGCCCGGGATGTCAGCAGCCAGATTGTGTATATGAATCAGGGCGTTATCTGCGAGCAGGGAAGCCCTGAGCAGATTTTCCAGAACCCGCAAAAACAGGAAACCCGGGATTTCCTCTCCCGGTTCCGCCGTGAAGACAGTCCGCAGGTGCGGAGCTGAGCTTCCGAGTATTCCCAAGGAGGGATCACTATGACCGGTACATTCTGGGCGCTTGTCCCACCGCTGCTTGCCATTGTGCTGGCGCTGATTACCAAAGAAGTTTACACATCGCTGTTTGCCGGTGTACTGCTTGGTGCACTGTTCGCGTCAGGCTTTAATCCGGTTCAGACACTGAATCTGATTGTCGTCGACGGGCTTTCGGTTTCGGTTTCCGACCTCGCGGGCAACCTCTGCTTCCTGGTTATCCTGGGCATTCTGGTTGCCATGGTCAACAAATCCGGCGGAAGCGCAGCCTTTGGACGCTGGGCGGAGAAAAACATCAAATCCAGAGTGGGCGCGCAGATCGCGACCTTCATCCTGGGTGTCCTGATTTTTATCGACGATTATTTTAACTGCCTGACAGTCGGTTCGGTCATGCGCCCGGTTACGGACCGGCATAAAATCTCGCGTGCGAAGCTGGCCTTCCTGATTGATGCGACGGCCGCCCCGATTTGTATGATCGCCCCGATATCATCCTGGGCTGCTGCGGTCTCGGGTGTGGCTGACGATCTGGGTACCGGCATCACGGGAATCGAGCTTTTTGTCCGGGCAATTCCGTATAATTTCTATTCGCTGCTGACCCTGGTTTTCATTGTTGCCATTGTCCTGATGAAGTTTGACTATGGCCCGATGGCAGTGGCGGAGATGAATGCCCGCCTGAATGGCGATCTGGGGGCCGCACCCGGAGATGACACCGCGGCCGGCAGCCCGAAGGGGAAGATCATTGACCTCGTGCTTCCGATTCTGGTACTTATCGTGGCAGTGTTCTTCGG
>CADBNC010000181.1 GCA_902795885.1 Oscillospiraceae bacterium | reverse complement strand
CTTTATCCAATCAGCCAATCGTGCCCATGATCGATACATCGTCCTTGACGAAGGCACGAAGGACATGAAGGTCTACCACTGCGGGGCTTCCAGCAAGGATGCCGGAAAGAAGATCACAACCATCACCCGGCTCACGGATATTGACGACTACAAAAACACGATCCGAACCATGCTTGGCAATCCGCTTCTGGTTTTGCGATAAGAACACATATGATCTGCCTGAACCTGCCTCTCCTTTCGGACTGGCGGGTTCTTTTTACTTGCACAGGTGTGCTAAAATTTATTTTCAGTTTTTTACTTTTCCTGTAACCTTGAATCTGATGGCAGAAAGATTTTTGTTTTTTCTACTGTCTACTTGACGGGAAGCAGTTCAGGGGGAGAGAACCCCTGCTGCAGGCCGGTGTGTTTTGCGTTTATGAATTTCAGAGTGTCAGCCGAAAGCTCAGGGGTTCATCCGCATCTCACGGTAGACGATGCCGCCGAGGGCGTGCATGATGGCATTGTACTTGGCCTGATCCGCGAACAGCGTTGTATAGGTGTCCTGTGATTCCATATAGCTGTCCTGCGCTGCCGTGCCGAAGGCTTTCGGGAAGATGCTCTCGGTGAAGATCTGCGGATCGCTGGTTCTGGCCATGGTCTGCAGCTTTTTGTCGCCCATGAGCCTTGCCCGCAGGGCGGTCAGCAGCACCTTGTCGGCCTCGGTAAAGGGGCCTTTGTATTGCTCGTTGATCTTCTCGATAATCTCATCCAGGGGCTGCTTCTCTTCGGGCTTCATCACGGACTTGGCATTGGCCGGAACATAGACGCCGGTTTCTTCCTTCAGCGAAATTGCCCCGTCAAAGGTCTTCTGCAGCTTATAGTATTCCAGCTGCAGCTTGCCCTCCAGGTCGATCATGGTTGTTGTCTCAGCCGGGATCAGCCCCAGCAGGTAGCTCAGGAACACATATTCCCTGTGCAGATCCTTGTCGAACATCCGCACCACCTGCGAGATATACCCGTACCATTTGATCATGCTGCGGCAAAGGCGGCGGAACTGATAGCGCGCGTCAGGCGTCAGCCTGTTATAGCGGTCGGCAACAGGCTTCAGGATGCTGGTCATCCGTCCCATGGAACGGGAATCCTGCCCGCCGTAGCTGAAGTATTCTCCCGAGAACGCGTCTATATCGGCGTCGGAATAAATGGCATAGCCCCGCAGCTCTTTCTGCACCTGATAGAGCAGGTCGGTGTTGACCTCCCCCTCCAGCATGGTTTCCTGATAAAAGGGCTGGAAGGCCTCCTGTATGTCCTCTTTCTTGTTGATGAAGTCCAGGACAAAGGTATCCGTCTTGCCGGGGCAGGTGCGGTTCAGGCGCGAGAGTGTCTGCACGGCCTTCACGCCGCGGAGCTTCTTGTCCACGATCATCGTGTGCAGCAGCGGCTCGTCAAAGCCCGTCTGGTACTTCTCGGCCACGATCAGCACATGGAAGTTCTCATGGAATTCCGCCTTGGTCTGGGATTCGGCAATGTGGCTGCCGTCCCTGCGGACGTTCAGCTTCGGCTCGGTGAATTCCTCGCCGCCGTCGTTCACAGCGCCCGAGAAGGCCACCAGCACGCCGATATCATCATAGCCCTTTTCCTCGATATAGCGTCTGCACTCGTGGTAATAGCGCACGGCCGCCAGACGGGACGAGGTGATGACCATCATCTTGCCGCGCCCGCCGATCTTGTGCCGGGTGGTGCCCAGATAGGTCTCCACGATAATCTGGGCCTTCTGGCTGATGTTGTAGGGGTGCAGCTGCTCGAAGCGGCGGATGACCTTGGCCGCGCGGGATCCGGGCACATCGGGGTTATCCGCGATGGTCTTGGCAATCTTAAAGCAGGTGTCGTAGGTCATGTAATTCTGGAGAACGTCCAGGATGAAGCCCTCCTCAATGGCCTGCCGCATCGAATAGATATGGAACGGATGGAAGCTGCCGTCCTCATACTCGGTGCCGAACATCTCCAGCGTGGTTCCCTTCGGGGTGGCGGTAAAGGCGAAGAAGGAGAGGTTTTTGTGCCTGCCGTGGATGGTCATCTCGCGCACGAGCCGGTCGGCCGGGTCAATCTCCTCCTCGGCTTTGCCTTCAATCTCAGCATATTCCCGCAGCGCGTCCTCGGTATCGGCCAGGGCGGCCTTCAGCTTCAGTGCGGAGGAGCCGGTCTGCGAGGAGTGGGCCTCGTCCACGATGACGGCGTAATTCCTGCCCCGGGCGCTGTCCACCTCCTGATAGATGACGGGGAACTTCTGCAGCGTTGTCACGATGATGCGGGCGCCTGCGTTGATGGCATCCCGCAGGTCGCGGCTGGTCTTGTCCTCGCCGATGGTCTCCACCGCGCCCAGCGTATGGTCAAAGCCCGAGATGGTCTCCTGCAGCTGCGCGTCCAGCACCGTGCGGTCGGTCACGACAATGACGCTGGAGAAAACCGCGTTGTTCTCCCTGTCATGCAGCGAGGCAAGGCGGTAGGCCGTCCAGGCAATGGAATTGGATTTGCCCGAGCCTGCCGAGTGCTGGATCAGATAGTTGTGGCCCGCGCCGTATTCCGATACATGGGCGATCAGCTTGCGCACAACGTCAAGCTGGTGATAGCGCGGGAAGATCAGGCGCTGTTTTTTTACAACCTTTTCCGTGCCGTCGGGGAGGCGTTTCTTCTCCTCCGTGACCTGCAGATGGATAAACTTCTGCAGGATGTCCATCATGCTGTCCTTCTGGAAGACCTCTTCCCAGAGATAGGCCGTGGGATAGCCCTCCGGATTCGGCGGGTTGCCCTTGCCGCCGTCACGCCCCGCGCCGTTGCTGCCCTGGTTGAAGGGCAGGAAGAAGGTGTCTCTGCCGGCAAGCTGTGTGGTCATCCAGACCTCGGTATGGTCCACGGCAAAATAGCCCAGAATGCGCTTGTTGAACTGGAAGCAGACCTCGCGCGGGTCGCGGTCATACATCCACTGGCGCTTGGCGTTGTCCACCGTCTGGCCCGTGTACTGGTTCTTCAGCTCAAAGGCGAAGACCGGGATGCCGTTGAGGACAAGCACCATGTCCACGCTCTTCTTTGTGTCGGCACTGAAAAACCACTGGCGGTAGCAGGCCGCATGGTTGGCGGCATACAGCTCTGCGGCCGTCTGGTTCAGGGAGGATTCCGGCCTGAAGTAGCAGACGCGGAAGGTGATGCCGCGGTGCTTGAAGCCATGCCGAAGCACATGGACAAGGCCGTTCATGTCGCAGGCGTTGTTGAAGGCCATGCAGAACTTCCGCACGGTGTCCATCTTATTGGCGTTCTCAAACCGGGCCCATTCCTTGGGCTGGGTCTTCTTGATGAAGGCAATCAGGGTGTCCACATAGAGCCCCAGCTTCGGGTCGTAGATATCGGTGCCCTTCACATAGCCGCCGGCGGGAGACAGGAACGCCGCTTCGATATCCGATTCAAAGCGCTTTTCCGTCGTGTCCATCGCCCCTGAGGGGGCCGCTTTGCCGGTTTCAGCATATTCGCCCAATCCGGCTTTTTTTCGGATCTCTTCAGGAAAATAATCTGAAGGCTCAACATAACCATATTGATCGTTCATGCCGGCACCTCCTTCTTCCCAGTGACATATTCATAAATGAGAGATTTTTTGTAGGATTCGAGTTCCGCAAGTAATTGTTCTTTGCTTTTTATCAATTGTTCTATTTCATTCGTTTTAACATCTAGATAGGTTATGATTTCTCTTTGTTCTTCAATCGGCGGAAATGGAATGGCAAAATTCAATATCGTAGTTGAATTGGTGCTGGCTAAGTGGACGCTTTGATTCGCAGTGACATCGAAATAGTCTCTGCCAACATAAGAATCAGACAAAAAACTTACATATTCTGCCAACAAATCCTTGTCATCTGTCCTAAGCGCGAATACGTGATTCTGGTGCAGGCATGGGTCTATTTCACCATGCCAGATCGTACCACGTCCAAGCTTGTCTCTGTCCCCACCTTCAGTCATCAAAAGTTCTCCCGCTTGGAGCCTGTATTTTGCGGACTCTTCAGAAGTAACCTTTATTGTAGCTACATTACTAAGGTCTGTATAACTTCCCTGAACATTGGCCACACGAAGATATGGGTATTCGAACAGCTCTGTACCAGTTGGGTAAGTTTTCCCAAGAGTAATTCCAGAACGAATCTTTGAAAAATATTTGAGCTTAGTCACTCTCCATGATTCTGGTACCTCTCCGATCCAATCAACTCCGCTGTCCTTCATTGGGCGGTTTGGGCGGATGCCTTTTGTGACAGCCTGCGTGATGACAGCCTGCTTTAGCTTCTTGTATTCCTCAATAGAAGCGCGGGTCTGCTCGATGACAGCATCAACACTGGCGCACTCCGTGTCGAGAAAACAAGCTATCCGCTCCTGTTCGTCAAGAGGTGGAACAGGTATCAAAGAATTACCAAAATCAGTAAATGAAATACTTTTTCCATCGCGGAATGTTTTGGTGTATGATGTCATTTTTGCTATAAATCCACGGTCTTTGAACATATAACGATAGTATGTATCGCATAAGTCAGCAGTCTTATAAAAAACCTGATATGCGGGTGAAACTACACCGTTATATTTTGAATACTCAAATCCACCTTGGAAGCTTCTAAGACTAATGCAGAAATCTCCTTCATAAATTGATTTTAGAGTGGACAAATCAGCATT